>CAZKDZ010000069.1:0-18064 GCA_964551635.1 uncultured bacterium
CGGCCGTCTCCTGTAAGATCGCCAAGCCGGAGATCCCCGCCGAAACGCAGGTTTCGACCCCCGGACTCAACGCTTGTCAGGAACGGGTCCGGATTCCGGACCCGCCGGTACAGAACGGCCGGGGCGGTGTGGAATTTCATCCATGTCCCCGGATGGACTTTTTAAAGGGGTGAAAAGGGTAGAGAAGCGTGAGGACTACTCCTGCCGGTCGGCCTCATGCTGTCGGCGAAGATTGAGCACGCGATCGAATCTTTCCGACAGGCTTTCTCCGGGTCGGGAGAACCGGAGCATGATCTCGTGAGACATCACCATCATCGTGCCCAGTTCCGGGTCGGGATACCGGCAGAAGCTGTGTTTGACTTCCTCCCCGGTAATGCAGCAGTGGGTTTCGAGCGGAAATTCGAAATCGCCGTCGAGCAGACTGCCGGATTTGCCGCCAACGTCCGAATCACTTTCAGCAGGTATTTTATAGTCCGGGTAGAACTGGTCCTTGTCAGGCATCTGATGATACCTCCTTGAGCTTGGTCCGCGGTCGCCCGCGGGGGTTGCCCCGGGCGGTCGAACACGATGAACCTCGGCCGGTTGATGCGCGGGATGAACAGCATGGAAATATATGCTCCCGGACCGGCGTTTGTCAACAGAAACAGACGAATTTCCTGAGACCAGGTGCGGAAATCGCCGGTTGTGCGGCCCTGCAGGGACGCCGTCCCGCAGGCGGACCCGACGGGTGAATCAGGCGGGTTTCAATGCATCTCGCCGGCCCCGCGCGAGTGCTTTGGGCTTGATTTAAGGTTCCGGAATTGCTTATTTTCCTTTGCGCCCTTTTTGTCATGTGGAGGAACCGAGTGGTGGAGGGTTGATGGAGACTGAATTGCTGATCGACTGGCTTCAGTCGGCATTGCTGATACTATATGGGGTTACCCTTGGCCTGTTGCTGATCTTCAGTCTGCACCGGCACGTGATGGTGCGATTGTACTACAAGAATCGGCGCAAACGACCCGCCCCGGTCGGCCGGTTCGAGGAACTGCCGCGCGTAACGGTACAATTGCCGGTCTACAACGAGCTTTACGTTGTGGAGCGGCTGATCCGGGCGGTGGCGGACTTCGACTATCCTCGGGACCGCCTGGAAATCCAGGTCCTCGACGACTCAACGGACGAGACCACCGAAGTGGCCATGCGCTGCGTGGCCCAATTGAGAGAGGCCGGGCACAATATCGTCTGCCTGCATCGAACGGACCGCACGGGCTATAAAGCCGGCGCTCTTGGCGAGGGCCTGCGAGTTGCCAGCGGCGAGTACGTGGCCGTATTCGACGCCGATTTTCTGCCGCCCAGAGAATTCCTCAAAAAGACGATCCACTTCTTTACCGACGAGGGAGTGGGTCTGGTGCAGGCCAGATGGGAGCACCTGAACCGCGATTATTCACTGCTGACGCAGGTTCAGGCCATTTTCCTCGACGGGCATTTCGTCATGGAACACGGCGCCCGCAGCAGGTCCGGCTTTTTCTTCAATTTTAACGGCACGGCGGGAATATGGCGCAAAAAGTGCATCGACGATGCCGGTGGATGGGAGAACGACACGCTGACGGAAGACCTGGACCTGAGCTATCGCGCGCAATTGGCGGGGTGGCGGTTTCTGTTTCTGGACGACGTGGCTGCGCCGGCGGAATTACCGGTTGAGATGAACGCCTGGAAGACACAGCAGTTCCGCTGGTCCAAGGGTTCCGCGCAGACCGCCCGCAAGCTGATCGGGCGCGTCCTGCGCGCAAAGTTGCCGTGGCGCGTGAAGCTCGAGGCGCTCATCCATCTGAGCGGCAATTTCGCCTATCTGCTGATGGCCATGCTGGCCGCTCTGATCTTTCCTGCCGTACTCGCCCGCCTGGAACTCGGGTGGATCCGTGTCGTCTTCGTCGATCTTCCTCTGTTTGTTTCCGCGACAGGGGCGGTATCCCGGTTTTACATCTATTCGCAGAAGGAACTCTATCCGGACTGGGTGCGCCGCATCAAATATATGCCGTGCGTGCTCGCCGCGGGTATGGGAATCTCGTTCAACAACGCCCGGGCGGTACTCGAAGCGCTGGCGGGGCGGCAGACCGAATTTACGCGCACGCCGAAGTACCAGGTCGTGGACCGCCGTGACACCTGGCGCGGCAAGCGATACACGGTTCACAAGAATGTCCTGTCCTTCGTCGAGCTCGCCGTTGGATTGTATTTCCTCTGGGTGATCGGCTTTGCGATCGACAACGCGATCTATTTTCCGGTACCCTTTCTCGCGCTTTTCAGCCTGGGTTTTTTCTACGTTGGATGGCTGTCGCTGTTTCAGGGGCGCTTTGAGCGCTTGCGCGCCGCACTCTCGAGAACGGAAGCACCGGCTGCCGATTAACCCCGTCGTCGCGTCAACGGGCTGCCGGGAACCCGTTGACCGTGCGGATTCCCAGTCATGGCCTACATCGGACGATTTTTCGCAAATCGCTATACGATGGCATACGCGGCGGCGCTGGCGGTGCATCTTCTGTTTTTTGTTTTCTACGTCCCCCTCATGAGTCTTATGCCGGAACCGCTCCTCGATGCGGCTGTACCCGCGCCCACTCCGATGTCTTTCGAATTCGTCGAACTGCCCCGCGAGGCTCCGGACGAACAGCCGCCTGACGAGACGCCGTTGCGGTCAGACCGGGACTCGCGGGCGAAGGACCTGCACGACGCGGACCTGCCGGCATCGCACCTTCCCTACGCCGACGGTCTCGCGCAATCCCCGTCACAGCCCCGGTCCGGGATTGGTCCGGAGGGCGAGGGAGGTGAGCGCGGTGAGGCCGATGTCCGCGCGGACGTCGATCCGGTCCGGCGTACGGACGCGGAAGACGAGGCAGTTCTCACGGATTTCGCGTCACTGTTGAAGGAGCGGAATGCATGGTCCCCGGAACCAACGGACCGTGCATTGTTCGGACGTCCTGACGCGCCGGGCGTCATCCCCATGAAGAACCTGCAAAGCCACGCCCTCGAGCAGGGAGGGATGCAGCTGAGCACGTACGACTGGGAGTTTGCGCCGTACCTGGCGTACCTCAAACGCCACATCGGAGACCACATTCATCCGCCGGCCGCATTTACGCAACTCGGCATCATCCAGGGACGGACACGGCTGAAATTCAGGATTGCGCCGGACGGCCGCCTGGCGAATCTGGAGGTCATCGGTTTCGACGGCAGCCCGCACCTGCGGGATACCAGCATTCGCGCGGTGGAGCTGTCAGCCGATTTCCGGCCTCTGCCGGCGCATTTTCCGGACGACATTCTGGAAATCTCCGCCCTCTTCCACTATCTGATACTGGATCCCCGTTAACTCTGGAGCCGATGCATGGGATGGGAGCTATTCGAGCAGGGCGGCCTGATGATGTATCCGCTTTCTCTGTGCTCGATCCTCACTCTGGCCATTACGTTTGAGCGGGCGTTCAGTCTGCGCCGCCACCGGATCATTCGTGGAGAGATCGTCAGTGTGATCGAGAACATAAAGGGTCCCGAGGACATCGGACTTGCGGTGTCCGTATGCAACCAGTACGAAGGACCCTTCGCCCAGGTTGTTCGCACGGCGCTGGAAAGCCGCCGCCTGCCTCCGGATGAGATAAAGGAAAGCATTGTGGATCAGGGCCGCCAGGAAATGGGCAAGCTGCAGAAGGGGATCGTCATCCTGGAGACCGTTGCCAGTGTTTCTCCATTGCTGGGTCTTCTGGGTACGGTCCTGGGGATGATCAAGGTTTTCAGGGAGATTTCGGAAGTGGGTATCGGGCAGGGCAACCTGCTTGCGGGAGGTATCGCGGAGGCGATTCTGACAACCGGCGCGGGGTTGTTCATTGCGATACCTTCACTGGTCTTCTTCAATTATTTCAGCAGCAAAGCCGAGAGCCTGGTTCTCGAGATCGAGAAATATTCCAATACGCTTCTGAAGAAGCTGCGCGGCTTCCAGGACAGGAGACCGGAAGAGTAACCCCAAGTTAAAATAAACATATGCGGCGACGCGACGAAAACCCCTGAAAACGGGGCGTAAATGTCGTCTGGAAGGACGTTTTTTCAGTTCACGTCGAGTAACCTGGCGTATCCTGGTAATCCGCAGTTTAATCGCCCTTATCAACTGTCATATATTCGGTTTAACGTCCACGAAAACATACGAATCCCGGTTAAATGGCGGCGACATGCAGTTTTATCAAAAGCCGAAACGTCGGCCGTACATCAATATTACGTCATTGATCGACGTTCTGTTCCTGCTGCTCACTTTTTTTCTGGTGACAACCTCTTTCATCGAGCAGTCCGCTTTAAAGGTGGAATTGCCGTCCATGGAAAACGCGGAACGGGTTCAGCAGCCGAAGCGCTTCGTGCTGGACCTGGATCCGGATGGCGGGATCCAGTACGACGGCCAGCCGGTGGAACGCGCCGCGCTAGGCGTGCGGCTGCAGGCGGTTTCCGAAGAGATCAACGCCTCCGGCGGCCTTGTGTTGCGTGCGGATCGGCATCTTCCGCACGGCGAGGTGATCGGCGTACTGGATATTATCCGGGGAGCGGGGATCAGGCGTTTCGTTATTGCAACGGAGACCCCGGGATCCGGCTGAGAATCCCGGGAATCCGACGGCAAGCTGCCTCTGAGCACTAACGCAGATTCAATCTGACGTCCCCGAAGAGTGACGAATCAAGGCAGGGGATCGGAATCGAACTGAATCTTGTCTAAATAAAAGGCGCTGTGTCAGAGATTCGGTCCCTTTCCGGGACCGGGTTCTACAGGAGGATGCATGTTCAGTTTTCAGCGATGGTTCGTCGTTGGCGTCATTGCGGTTCTGGCGGGGTGCGGGGAGGAAGAGAGAGGACAGTCCCGCCGCGGCGGACAGCGACGGGGCGCGGCTGTACCCGTGAGGGTGGAACCGGTGAATCGTCGCGATATTTCGAGTTCAATTCTGGCCAATACGACGCTGGAGGCGTTTCAATGGGTCGAGGTGCGTTCCAGGACGTCGGGGCAGGTTGTGGCGATCCTCAGGGAAGAGGGTGACCGCGTAAGCCCGGGCACGGTGCTGGCGCGTCTGGATTCCGAGGAGCCGGCGCTGCAGGTCAAACGCATGGAGGTGGCCTACCAGGACGCGCGCCGCGCCTACGAGAGAGACGAAAAACTGTTCAAACGGGAACTCCTCAGCAACGAAAGGTATGAGAATTCCCGGGGGCAGGTGGACCGGGCGCAGACGGAACTGGAACAGGCGAAGCTGAACCTGAGTTATACCTCCATCGTTTCGCCGCTTGCCGGCACGGTGACCATTCGAAGCGTGGAGGTCGGCAACATGGTCACCGCGAATCAGGCGGTGTTTTCGGTGGCGGACTTCGACCCGCTGCTGGCGCGAATCAGGATTCCGGAGAAGAATATGGGCAAAGTCGCGATCGGCCAGGGCGCGAAGGTCTCGGTGGAGTCCGATCCGGGACGGCTGTTCCGCGGCGTCGTGAAAATGATCAGCCCCATTGTGGATCCGGAAAGCGGGACCATCAAAGTCACCATCCGGATTCCGGGCGGCGGAAGCGGAATCCTTCGGCCCGGCATGTTCGCATCCGTACACATCATTACCGAGGTCCACAGGAACACGCTGGTCATACCCAAGAAGGCGCTCGTCCATGAGGGGGAAGGAAATCAGGTGTTCGTTTATGAGCCGGACGGGGAGCAGGGTGGAGGAAAGGCGGTTCGCAGGAAGGTCGGCATGGGGTTTGCGGACAATGAGTACCTGGAGATTCTGAAAGGCCTCACGGAAGGCGAGCAGGTCATCACCGTAGGTCACGATGGCCTGCGCCCGGGCACGGCCGTGCGGCTTGTCGGCGAAGGGGTTCCGGAAACGGCAGCGGCCGGCGTCGCGGCGGGCGGAGGGCGCGAAGGCGGGCGGCCTGCGGGGGGCGACAGCGGTCAGCTGAATGCAATGAAGGAAAGGATGTTCGCCCGGTTTCCCGATCTGAAAAAGGCATATGACGCGCGCGTGAAAAAAGACCCGGACCTCGCGACAAGCGGTGAAAAATGGCGTGCATTCATGGGTGAGATGCGGCGGCAGGGCATTCTGCCGGCCAGAGGCGGGAGACCGCAATGAAGCTGATCGAGTTTTCGACGCGCCGACGGGTGACGGTTACAATGTTTGTCGTCGCGGCTGTGATCTTCGGTCTGGTTGCGTTCCGCAGGCTCGCGATCAATCTGCTGCCCGACATAACGTATCCCACGCTCACGGTGCGGACGGAATACGAAGGCACGGCGCCGTCGGAGATGGAGCGCCTGGTTACGGAGCCGGTCGAGGGGGCAGTCGGGGTGGTGACGAACGTCGTCCGGGTGAGTTCCACGTCCCGTCCCGGTGTGTCCGAGGTCGTGGTGGAGTTTTCCTGGGGTACGGACATGGACTTCGCATCCCTCGACGTGAGGGAAAAGCTGGACCGGTTGCAGCTCCCCCAGGGAGCGGAAAAACCGGTCCTCCTGCGTTTCGATCCGTCACTGGACCCGATTATGCGGATCGGGCTGTACGGACCCGAAAGCCTGGTCGCGCTTCGTCTGTTGGCCGAGGAACATATCAAACTGGATCTGGAGAGTCTCGAGGGGGTTGCCGCGGCGCGCGTGAACGGAGGGTTGGAAGAGGAAATACATATTGAAATTGACGAACCCAGGCTGGCGGCGCTGCGCATCCCGGTCCAGGAAGTCGTCGCACGCCTGGGACAGGAGAACGTGAATCTGACTGGCGGGCAGCTTAAGGACGGCGAGGCGGAGTACGTTGTGCGCACGGTGAACGAATTCCGTTCGGTCGAGGAGATTCGGGACATCGTTGTGGGCGAACGCCAGGAGGCCGCGATTACGCTTGCCGACGTGGGCCGCGTGTTTCGAGGGCACAAGGAACGCAATGTCATCAACAGAATGAACGGGCGCGAGAGTGTGGAACTGGCGGTGTACAAGGAGGGCGACGCCAATACGGTGACCGTGGCCGCGCGGGTTGCCACGGCGCTGGAGCGTTTTAGGAAAGAGGCGGGCGCCGTGCCCGCGGGAACCCGGATCGAGGTGGTTTTCAGCCAGGCGACGTTCATCAGGGCATCTGTCGCGGAGGTGCTCAATACGGCGATTATGGGCGGGGTTCTGGCGGTGGTGGTGCTCTATCTGTTCCTGGGCAATCCCGGAAGCACGGCGATCATCAGTCTCTCCATCCCCATATCCGTGGTGTGCACCTTTCTTTTGATGTTCAGTTCGGACGTCAGCCTGAATATCATGTCCCTCGGCGGGTTGGCGCTCGGCATCGGCATGCTCGTCGACAATTCAATTGTCGTGCTGGAAAGCGTTCAGCGGTACCGGGAGGAGGGTCTGGCGTCCCGGGAGGCGACGGTCAAGGGGGCGGGTGAAGTCGGAAAAGCGGTCGTGGCATCCACCCTGACCACGATCTGCGTCTTCGTGCCCATCGTATTCGTGGAAGGAATCGCCGGTCAGTTGTTTCGGGACCAGGCGCTGACCGTCACGTACTCGCTGGTCGCCTCTCTACTGGTGGCGCTCACCCTGATCCCCATGATGGCATCGATAGATTTCGGCCGGAATGACGCGGCGGCGAGAGCCGCCGCCGCCCGCCCTCGCTCAGGCGTTAATCCGGGTCTCGCGACCGCGTTCCGCATTTTTCTGCGCGCCGGCCGGGCGCTGGGGAGAGTCGCGATCTCCCTGTTGAACCCGGTTTTCTGGCTCTTCGATCGGGTATTGGGCGGCGCGTACAGGTTATATCCCAGGGTGATCGGCTGGGCGCTGGGTCATCGCGCGGTGGTACTCGTTGTCGCGCTGTCGCTTGCCGGGGTGTCAGGAATGCTCGCCCGGTTTCTCGGCAGCGAGTTGATTCCGGAAATGAGCCAGGGCGAATTCAGCATCTCCGTGACAATGCCGGTGGGCACCCCTCTGGTCGCCACCGAACGGGCAATGCGCGGCATGGAGCGGATCGTGCAGGCTCAGCCGGAGGTGGAACTGGTCTACAGTACCGTGGGATTGAGCGGTTCGTCCGACGGTTCGGCCGGCGAGGAGCGCGAGAACGTCGGCCAGATACACGTGGCGTTGAGAGACGGAGTCATACGGGAGCGTGAAGACGCCGTGATGGAACGGTTGCGGAGTGCGTTCCGGAGCCTGCCGGCTGCGGAGTGCAAATTCGCCCGCCCGTCGTTTTTTTCTTCCCGGACGCCCATCGAGGTTGAAATATCGGGATATAACCTCGGCACGTTGCGGACGCTGTCCGACGAACTTGCGGGCCGGCTCGAGAACCTCCCCGGCCTCGTGGACGTAAAAACAAGCGCGGAGGGCGGCAATCCGGAGGTGCAGATCCGGTTCAATCGGAAGTGGGTGGCGCAGATGGGGACAAGCATCAGCGAGATTGGCAGGCTCGTAAGGAACAAAATCCAGGGCGAGGTGGCCACGGAGTTCGCCCGGGGCGACAGGAAGGTGGATATTCGCGTGCGTGCAGACGAGCGGCACCGCGCGACCGTGGACGATCTCAAACGCCTTATCGTGAGTCCACCGGGTGCGTCGGCGCCCATTCCCCTCGAGGTGGTTGCCGACCTGTCCGTCGAAATGGGTCCTGCCGAGATCCTGCGGGCGGACCAGGAGCGCGTCGCAGTCATTTCCGCAAACCTCGAGGGACGGAGTCTGAGCGAGGCGGTGGCAGACATCGAGTCCGTGATACGTGATATGGTCTATCCTCCTGATTATCATGTCAAAATCGGCGGCCAGAACGAGGAGCGCGAACGGTCGTTCGCGAGTATGCGGCTGGCCATCCTGCTGGCAGTCTTCCTCGTGTACCTGGTCATGGCTTCCCAGTTCGAGTCCCTGGTCCATCCATTTGTCATCATGTTCTCGATTCCGTTCGGCCTCGTCGGCGTGGTCTGGATGCTGCTGATTACGGGTCAGACGGTGAGCGTGGTCGTGCTGATCGGGCTGATTATGCTCGCGGGTATCGTTGTAAATAACGCGATTGTATTAATTGACTATATCAATGCCCTGCGCAGGGAGCATGGAATGACGAAGCGGGAGGCCATCGAGCGCGCATGCCAGGTAAGGCTGCGTCCCATTCTGATGACCACGTCCACAACGGTGTTGGGTCTGCTGCCCATGGCCCTCGGCATCTTCGATTTCAGGCCTTTCGTGGCAAACGTGGAATCCGGCCTGGCCAACCTGTTGCCCGGCGGAGCGCCGGATTCAATTATGGCGGCCCTGAACGTCGTCTTCCCCGTAGGTCAGGGCGCGGAAATCCGCGCCCCGATGGCAATCACCGTAATTGGCGGCCTGGTCATTTCGACCCTGGTCACACTGGTCTTGATTCCCACGCTCTATTCGCTCGTCGACCGCAAGGAGTGAGCGTTGGCCCGTGGGTCCGCAGGAGAGGATATGGCATCGGGTGAGGAAAGGAGTCCGGAGGAGCTCGCCTACGAGGACCGCATCCGGTCCAGTTCGCTGTCGGAGCTGGAAGACATGTCCGCCCAGGTGGACCGTGGGGAATTTCCGCTGCGGGCCAGTAAGCTGCTCGAGGAGATCGGGCGGCGGCGTGCGGGTCCGGTGCGTCGATCCGATAGGCGGGCCCCGGAGAAGGCGGCGCCCGCGGGCGTTGCCCGTCGTCTCTGGGCAAGCCTGATCGATCTCTTCATTCACCTCCTGATTCTGGCGGCGCTGTTTTTGGCAGGATGGTCGGCAAACCAACTTTTCTCGAGCCTCGGAAGAGACGCGGCGCCAGCCGCCGCCCTCTCCGCCCGTCCGGGTCCATCTTTGCTGCGCCAGTTCGCCACCGGACTGCTTGCCGGCGACCCGGAGGCCTGGGGGAACCGGAAACGGTGGATTCAGGTGGGTCTGGCTACCCTGGGATTCCTGAATTTCAGGGCGTTATTCATTGTACCTGCCTGGGGGCGGACGGGCAGTACGCCGGGAATGCGGGAGGTCGGCATCAGGCTTGTCCGGACGACGGGGGAAACCGTTGGTGTGAAGCGGGCGCTGATACGGTTCTGGGGGCAGTTTCTGCTGTTCGTGCTGACGCTGGGCGTCAGCACGTTCTGGATGATCCGGGACCCGCGAAGACAGGCTCTTCACGACAAACTGACGGACACGTGCGTCGTGCGGGAACAACGCACATGGGAAAAGACGGACGAAGATCGTATCTATGATTAGGCGAATGCGGCATGGCGTTTTCCGGTTGCCTTTCGTCTCCTCTTTTGTTATACTCTTCCGGGTTTTCCTCCATGGTCACCGCCTTGCTGCAGCACCTGCCTTCCGCAATGAAATCGTTCCCAGGCTCAATCAGATTTTCGGCATCGGTCGAACGACCTCGCTTCGCGTCGCATCTCCGAACAGGAATTCGCGCCTGAGGAGAATCCGCGAAACTTTTAGACGTTTCATGTTGTCTAAACATACTGACGGTTTAAAGTGCTGTTTCAAAATTACCGGTGATTTCCAGAGCACGAGCGAAAAAGTGGTGGTCAAGGCGGGAGAACGGTTTTCGATCTGCAGGAGTCCGACGATGCGTAAGCGGTTTCCACAGGCCCTTTGCTTCCTTGTTGCAGTTGCGGTTGGAGTCACCGCCGAACCGGTTCAGGCGAAGTCTTTCTTTACATCCCGTCGGACGTTCGGCGTACTCTTTCTGGGTGGAAGCGCGTTCATGGCCAAGAAGGCTGTTGATTTCCGCAGGGACGCGAACAGGACCTACGAAGACTATAAACTTGCTCGATCTTCCGACGAGGCGGAGCGTCTCTTCGACCGTGCAGGCCAATACGACACCAAGAGCGAAATGAGTGTCGGGCTCTCTATCGTTCTGCTTGCCAGCGGGTTGCGTCTAATTCTCGCAAGCGGTGTGGACGAGGGTTCCGCCAAGATTCGTCAGAAGAAAAAACTCAACGTGGACATGACGAGCGACGTCAACAAGAGAATGGTTAAATTCGCGGTCAAGAGACATTTTTAGTCGCGGCGGCCGGGCTCGTCTGCCGGCCGGCGCTTTTGCAGCCGCGCGAAGACCGCTGGGAGTTTTAAAACAGCTTCGAAGGAGAGGTTTCTGGCGCGGCGGAAATTCAGCCCGGTCCGACTCGGGGTGTGGTGTATGTTGATCGTTGTCCTTGCCGGGGTGGGTCGTTGTGGTCGCGAGCGTGAAAACCCGGTCGATCCGAATTTTCCCGGTGGCGGGGCGATGCAACCCCCGGGAAACATACGAGCGCAGGGAGACATCGGCCGAGTCCTGCTGACCTGGGATGCCGTGAAAATCAACGAACTTGCGGGATACGGTGTCTGGCGCGCCACGTCGGCCACGGGGGAATATACCCGGTTGCGCGGCGAGTCGAATGATGCGAATGTAACCACCGGCCGCACGGTCTTTGTCGACTCCACGATGGACGTTTCGGCTTCAAGGGTTTATTTCTACAGACTCACTACCGTGGATGTGAATGGACAATCCAGCGAAAGGTCCGCCTTTGTCAGCGCCGAGGTGCGCGAGGACAAGAGGCCGCCGGCTTCCCCCACGAATCTTTCCGCAGTCAGAGACGAAAACACCGGTCACATAGCGCTTGCGTGGGATGCGCCGAAAGCGGACGCTGACAACCAGGATCTGACCGGCCTGGACGGTTACCGTGTTTTCAGGGCGAAAGACACTGAAGACGCGTACATCCTGATTGCAACGATTCCGGCCACACAGACGGCATTTACGGATACCACGCGGCTGGATCGGGATTTCAGGTATTTCTATCAGGTTTCCGCAATCGACAGGTTTGAGAACGAAAGCGCGCGCACCCGCTCCGCGTCGGTGAGCGCGCTTGAAACCGGGATCCTCCCGCCGGACGGTTTACGGACCGTAAGCAAGGTTGGAAAGATCGAGTTGCAATGGAACCCGGCGAATGAAGATAACCTCCTGGGTTATCGGGTGCTGCGTTCAACGTCCACCCAGGCGCCGTTCGAGCCGGTATCGTCGAATGTTTCGTTTACCACGGCCCAGACCATGTACATAGATACAGACGTCCAGGTCGAT
This sequence comes from uncultured bacterium, assembly GCA_964551635.1. Taxonomy (GTDB): domain Bacteria; phylum Latescibacterota; class UBA2968; order UBA2968; genus JAAXHE01. Next base: position 11,997 of record CAZKDZ010000069.1, read on the forward strand.
GTTGTTTATTTCTACAGGGTTCAGACGGTTGTAAAGGATCCCGAACGCGGGATTGTCGCGGGCGAAGCGTCACCCTTTGTCGACGGACAAGCCGAGCCGGACGAATCGCCGCCGTCCGCACCGTCGGACTTGAGCGTGAGTCTGGACGACGAAGATGCTGGCGTTGTACTGCTCAGTTGGGCGCCTCCCACGAAGGATGACGGCGGCGAAGAATTGACAGGGCTTTCCCACTACCGGATCTTCCGATCGAAAGAAACGGCCAATTCATTCGTGGAGATGGCGCAGGTTCCAGGCACGCTGACGAGTTTCCGGGACACAACCGTGGAGCCGCTTACCGTGTATTATTACACAGTAAACGCAGTCGACTTTGAGAAAAACGGCGGACCGCGTTCCGCACCCCTGTCCGTCAGCACGCCCGGTCTTGCCACGCCTACGAGGGTTACGGCAATTGCCGGCAAGGCCAAAATCACATTGGCCTGGGCGCCGAACCAGGAGCCGCAGCTGAGCGGGTACGAAGTGTTGCGCTACAGCGACGCGCTTCAGCCGGACCTGTTCTCTACGTTCAACACCCCGTGGCCTGCCTACGTGGATTCGCCTCTGGTCGGGGGCAAGTCCTATGCGTACCGCGTGCGTGCATTGGGTTCGGGCGGGCTCAACAGCAGATTGTCAGACTTCGTATTGGCAACCGTGTTGGACAACGACCTGGCGCCTGCGCCTCCTGAATTCCTTCACGCGGAGTTGACGGGTAATACAGCGATTCAGCTGACGTGGCGTGCGCCCACCACCGATGAGGACGGATCGGAGCTGACCGGCTTGTCCAATTACAGAATATATAGGTCGGAGGGAACGGGATCGGCCGGATTCGCGTGGATAGCGACCGTTGATTCGGCGAGTCTGAGATACGTCGACTCCGGTCTGGAGACGTCCACGACCTACATTTACCAGGTGCGGGCCCTCGATGCCAGCGGCAATGAGAGCCAGGCGTCGAATAATGTGTCGCTCGAGACAGAGTTGGACGACGACCAGGCGCCTGCGCCTCCTGAATTCCTTCACGCGGAATTGACTGGAAATACAGCAATTCAGCTGACGTGGCGTGCGCCCACCACCGACGAGGACGGATCAGATCTGGCCGGCTTGTCCCATTACAGGATATATCGGTCGGAGGGAACGGGATCGGCCGGATTCGCGTGGATAGCGACGGTTGATTCCACGAGTCTGAGATACCTCGACTCCGGTCTGGAGACGTCCACGACCTACATTTACCAGGTGCGGGCCCTCGATGCCAGCGGCAATGAGAGCCATGCGTCGAGTAGTGTGTCGCTCGAGACAGGCTCTGTACGGTCCGTGCCGAAACCGACCATGGTCGCGGCGGTCGTAGAGGATCTTGAGGATCAGGAACTTGCCATCGTCGTCACGTGGAGGGCCCCTGCCGGTGTAACCAGCTTCGGGGTTTATCGTCAGCAGGCGGGTTCTTCCTCGAGCAACAAATTTGAGACTCTCGCGTTCAGACTGAGCGATACGAAGTATATCGATACGGACATCGAGTCGGGCAAGACCTATATCTATCGCATTGTGTCTCTGCAGGGGTCTTCCTTCAGTGATCCGTCCGACTCGGCGGTTGTGGTAGTTCCGTAGAATTTCCCGTACATCGAAGAAGCAGGTAAACGGCAGAGCGCTGGATGGAGTGGCGTTCTGCCGTTCTGTTATGTGCGCTTAGGAACTCCGGAAGCCGGAGTTATTCTTGCGTTGTATCCAGGAGATCGTTTGACGAAAATCAGACGCGTTACACCGGATTCGCGACGCGTGAACTTCCGGTCCGCCAATCAGTGAGCCCAGCGGCCCTGGATTTTTCGATGGGTAGCAAGAACTGGGATCTCGAAGAGCTTGCATTGATAGGACTTGACGCACGACCCACGACGTTCTCCGGGTGATTTGTCCAATATCGCCCGACAGTCGTTCAAGAACGGCTGTGTCGGTGTCGTGGGATTTATGCGCACTGGTTCCTGTAAACACGGTACTTGCGGTTTCTCGTTTCCTGAGCACGTTGCCCCGGCACGCGGACTGCATAGCCACCAGGAGTTCATCGGTGGTATAACAGCCCGTCGAAAAAGCCCATCCGGGCTGCGGCCGGCCCTTGCAGTCGAAATACTGCGTTGCGCGCCCTCGCCGAATCGCAGGATGGGACTCGGTTGCGCGCCTTGTCTTCGACCACAATGGCTCGGCCTCGCCTGCAGAGCGACTTTGTCAACGGACTGACAAGGGTCACGAAACGGAGGATGGTCTATGCAGCGTGTGCTTCTGTTGGATGGCGACAGTCGATTCCGGAGGGAAATGAAGGACCGTTTGACGCGGCGCGGTGTGAGCGTCGCGTGTGCGGGGACCGCCCGCGAGGGCTTGAGACTCTACAGGCGCGGCCGTCCCGCATGTGTGTTTGCCGAGGACGAACTCCCGGAAGGTGGCGGATTTCCGGTACTTGAGGAGGCGCACCGCCACACGCCGGTGGTTATGGTGAGCGAGGGATTTTCTCCTGACAAGGTTTACACGGCCATCTCGGGAGGCGCGTTTGACTGTCTTGCCAAGCCAGTGGATGATCCCACCCTGGACGGATTGCTGTACCGCCTGCGCAGCGAGCGGGAACCGTCGCCGGTAGGAACGGGCCCGGTCGGTCCTGTCCAGGATGCCGGCGGAGAAATGGTTGTGGGACGTTCTCAGAAGATGGTCGAAGCATTAAAGACGGTTGCCGCGGTCGCCGATACTTCGGCCACTGTGCTGATTTGCGGCGAAAGCGGAACCGGAAAGGAGTTGATGGCCAGGGAAATCCACAGGGCGTCACGAAGGCCCGGTGCGTTCGTGGCCGTCAATTGCGTGGCCGTTATGGAAACCCTCACGGAAAGCGAATTGTTCGGGCATGAGCGAGGCGCCTTCACGGGTGCGGCGGGGCGACGCGCGGGATGTTTCGAACAGGCCAGCCACGGCACGCTCTTTCTGGATGAAATTGGCGATGCGCTTCCAGGTTTTCAGGCCAAGTTGCTTCGTGTGCTGGACCAGGTTGAATTCCGTCGTGTCGGAGGCCAGGAATCGATTCGACCGGACGTACGCGTTGTGGCGGCTACGAATGCCGATCTGGAAAACCAGGTGGCGAAAGGCGCGTTCAGAGCCGATCTGTATTACAGGCTGAGCGAGGTGACCGTCCAATTACCGCCACTGCGCGACCGCCTTGCGGACATACCCCTGCTTGTGCGGCGCACGCTTGGCGAGATCCGGCGCCGTACCGGCCGGAGCCTGGGGGGTATTTCTCAGGAGGCAATGCACAGGCTGATGGTCCATCCGTGGCCGGGAAACGTCAGAGAACTGCAGAATGTCCTGGTGAGGGCGGCGCTTCATTGCAGGGGGAATACGGTCCAGCGTGATCACCTGAAGGGTCTGATCTCGGACGAGTCACCCGATATTGCCGAATCGCTGACCCTGTCGGACGTGGAACGCCGGCACATTGAACAGGTACTGAATGCTACAGGCTGGAACCGGGGCATGGCTTGCGAGATCCTTGGCGTGTCGCGTCCGACGCTCCGGAGAAAGATCAGGGACTATGGACTTCACGGTGGGTGAGGGCGTTCTTGTGCGCGAATGCACGTGTGGCGACTCGCCGGACCGAACCCGCGCATGCGCTTGACTTCCTGGGAAGTTGTTTTAAAATTACCGGTGAGTTCCCGACCGGCGCTTTTGCATCCGCACGAAGACCGCCGGGTATATTAAGACAGTTTCTGCAGGATGGTGTGCATGATTGGATCGTTTCAATGCGTCGGTTCTTCGAACGACCGAACGGGCGACTTGCTTGCTGTCATCAACAGGAGGATGGATGGGACATCTGGTGGACCTCATATGCTCCCGCTGCCGCCAAAGCCACGATAAACGGAAACTCTGGAATCTGAGCGCCTGCTGCGAGGCGCCGCTTTTCGCCCGGTACGATCTGGAGAAAGCGTCGAATGCCTTCAGCAAAGAGAATCTGCCGGAACGGGAGCCGACCATGTGGCGGTACGAGGAAGTGCTGCCCGTCGAACGGGTTGCGCACCGGATAAGCCTGGGCGAGGGATTTACGCCTTTACTGAAAGTGGGCGCGCTTGGGACGCGGGTCGGCGTCCCGGACCTCTACGTCAAGGATGAGGGCGTCAATCCAACAGGATCGTTCAAGGCGCGCGGGTTGTCGGCTGCGATATCCAGGGCCGTGGAATTGGGAGCGGATGCCGTGGCCATCCCGTCGGCGGGGAACGCTGGCGGGGCAACGGCGGCGTACGCGGCGAGGGCCGGGATGGCGGCATACATTTTCATGCCGACCGATGCTCCCGCGGCAAACATGGTGGAGTGCCGGCGTCTGGGTGCGCGCTTGACGCTCGTGGACGGTCTGATTACGGATTGCGGGAAGATGGTGGCCGATCGAAAAGTCGCAGAGGGCTGGTTCGACGTCTCGACACTGAAGGAGCCGTACAGGGTCGAAGGAAAGAAGACGATGGGATACGAACTCGCCGAACAGTTCGACTGGGAGTTGCCGGACGTCATACTCTACCCGACCGGCGGCGGTACGGGCCTGATCGGAATGTGGAAAGCGTTCGACGAGATGGAAGAAATGGGGTGGATCGGCTCCGCGAGACCCCGAATGGTGGCTGTACAGGCGGCGGGCTGTGCGCCTGTTGTCAGGGCGTATGAAACGGGCGCCGAATCGGCCGAGTTCTGGGAAAACGCGGAAACCGTTGCGTCGGGGCTACGGGTTCCTGGCGCCGTGGGTGATTTTCTAATGCTTAGAGCGATCAGGGAAAGCTGCGGCACGGCGATCGCCGTTACCGACAGCGCCCTGCTGGCCTGCGTCGATGAAATGGCGTCGTCGACCGGAATTTTCCCGTCGCCTGAAGGCGCGGCGACGCTTGCCGGGCTGAAAGAGCTCGTGCGGGACGGGCGGGTTTCTTCCGAGGAACGGGTGGTGCTGTTCAATACCGGGACAGGGTTGAAATATATCGAGGCCATGGACGCGGCGGGCCACACGGGCCTCCGATGATCCGTTTGACCTGGATGCACGCGATTCGCGCCGGATTTTCATCGGGGCGGACACCGGGAATTGCTGTGGGAAGACGAAATGGTCCACCGGCACGACCGAGGGTCGAAACCGGTATACGAAAGGAGGTACCCGGCCGATGAAGAGGCGAGAGATCGGGAGATTCCAGAGTTTCGTTCTGGAGGAAGAGGATACGGTCGTGGTGATGGGTAATCTGAACGCCCATGCGGACTTCCTCACGCGCTGCGGGTTCAGCCCTCACCCCGATACGGGCGAGTATGTCGGCACAGGCGCCAATCTCTACGCAATGGCTCCCGGTGATTTCTACGACCGGTTCAGCGCGCGTACCGGTGCGGATCCGGAACTGATCGCGCAGGCTCACGACGGGGAGGATTTCTACCAGATCGACGGATTGCCGCTGGCCGCGGTGGATGCCGAAGGCAATCCCTGCATCGAAGGAATCACGGCCGTAGACATCGAGACCCGGGTCTACATCGAACAGGGGATAGCGAACTTCAGGGTCGGCTAGATATCAACGCGTCTAGATTTCAGGTGCTCCAGAGTGTGAGCCGCCGCCCGGTATCCGCTCTCCACGGCGCTTTCAACCGTGGCGGGGAGGCCGGTGTCGGTCCAGTCTCCTGCGATATAGAGTCCTGGCGCGGCCGTACGGTTCGGCGGAGGAGAGTGACCCTTTGGTAGTGCGAACGTAGCATGTCGTTCCCGCACAACCAGATGGCGTTCCAAGGGGATGTTTCTGGTTTCCGGAAGGAACCTGTGGAGGTCACCCATCGCAATCTCCACAAGTCTTTGCTCAGGCTGGTCCACAAGGCTGTCGGCGGCGCTGGCAACCATGGTTACATGCCCGGGTGATGCTTTGTCGCGACCGTTGTACAGCATCGGCTTGTTGAATATCCAGTCCATACGACCATTGAGGAGGCCGACGAAAGGCCGGTTCAGGACGGGCGCCCGAAACCAGAGGTTAACGGAAAGGATCGGGGAGGGATAGAAGGATTTCAGGCGAATC
>CAZKDZ010000070.1:0-37380 GCA_964551635.1 uncultured bacterium
TCGATTTGCGTTTCGGAAAAACGGTCCGCTATCTCGCTGACGTTGCCGGCGGGCAGGGCATGTTGACCCGGATCCTGCGCAAGCGGTACAATTATGACTGCGAGGTTGTCGATCCACGCGCATGGACGCTCAAGGGCGTGCCGAACCGGCCTGTGGAATTCGATTCCTCGATGACTGACTACTATGACCTGATTATCGGATTGCACGCCGACGAGGCCACCCGCCCTGTGGCACAGGCAGCACTCAGTCGACCGGTCGTGCTGGTACCCTGCTGCAATTTCTGGTCGGAGGAGAAACTGGGGCGGGACGAACTTCTCGATGCCATCGAAGCATACTACGGTCGGCACAATGTACCCTTTGAACGCGTCGAATTCCCGTTCAAGGGACCAAAGAATATCGGTATCGTGTCAGAACCGCCCGGCAAGTCGTAAATTCAGTAAAAGCTCCGGAGTCGTGCAAATTGGGAACGGATGAATTGAGCACAGATCAGATCCATATCCGTGAAGCCATCGCACCCGACATACCCACACTGTTCGAAATCCGTACCGCTACGACGGAAAACGCGATGACGGAAGCCGAACTGGCGGCTTCCGGAATAACGACTGAGAGCGCAGCGAATCTGCTGGGGACAGATGGCAGGTGTTGGGTGGCGGAAACAGGCAACCGTATCGTCGGATTCTGTATCGCGAATGTCAATTCGGGGTCCATCTGGGCGCTGTTCGTCCTGCCGGCATACGAAGGCCGCGGCATCGGGCGTGGACTTTTGGAAATAGCGGTCGACTGGCTGTGGAGAAACGGCGCGGATGAGCTCTGGCTGGAAACGGAAACAAACACCCGCGCCGAGGGATTCTATGAACATCTCGGCTGGAAACGGGGAGACGTCGAACCGAAGGACGGCTATGAGGAAGTCCGGTATACTTTGAAGGAACCCATCTCCCCGTCACTCGACTGACGACAACTGCCCATCGCCACGGATCCCTGCCTATGAAGTTCGACCAACTCCCCTCAACCGTCAGAGAGGTCTGCCGGGCCTTCGTCTGCGGACTTGAAGCTATTCTCGATGCGAACCTGCACGGCATCTACATGCACGGCGCATCCATGTTTCCGGACTCAGGCCCGATACAGGATATCGATTGTCACGTGATCCTCGCAGGACCGTTGAGCAGCCGAAACAAAGACGCGATACTTCAGCTGCAGAGGGACATTGCGGAGCGTTTTCCACCGTTGGGTGGAGAATTGGACGCTTACTTCGTCCTGTACGACGACGCCCTGAAAACGAGTCCGCCAACCCACCAGTTGCAGCCCGGAATACGGGACGAATCTTGGGCGCTGCATTGCGCGCACGTCCATGCCGGTCGCTACATCAGCCTCTTCGGACCGCCCCCGACGGCCATCTTCCCGGCGCCGTCTTGGCCCGAAATCACCGCTGCGCTCGAACACGAATTGGCGTTCATCCGGCAGAACCTGCGATACCCGGACTACTGCGTCCTCAACATGTGCCGGATCATATATAGCGTGCAGGAGCGCAACGTTGTTGTATCGAAACTCTCCAGTGGCAAATGGGCGAGTGACCTGTTCCCCGAATGGAAACCGCTGATCGACGCGGCAGTCGCTTCATACCAGGGAACGGAGACGCCGGACGAGGCCGCAATGTTGAAGACCGGCGTGGAGTCCTTTGTCGAGTTCGGAGAAAAACGGATTCGCGAACGGCGCCAAAGCGTCTGATTCTTTCGTACGCCCACACCTGTCCGGAGTCGGCCTGGTTTTTTGGACAGCATGCGCGGACGCCGGTTATTTAACGATTCGGTTGATCGGAGTTTCGGATGAGCCGTCGCACGATCTGTGATGAACCTGAAGCTTCCGTGGAATTTTGCAGCGTAATGGTAAGATGATATGGCGTCGAGCCTGAGCGAGACCCTTCCGGACCCCGGGTGGCTCCATCGGAAGTACGGGATTTCGTGGGATGGGCAATACCGCGACATGAGCGGCAGGATCGCCCATGTTGTCAGGATAACGTGCGGGAATACCGGGAATCCGTACGTCCTGCGGGTCTCCAGTCCCGGGCGGAGCTCGGAGGGTTCATTGTCGTCGGTTCGCCGTCTGTCGCAGGTACATCGATTCCAGGCGCACCTGAACGATCATGGCGTACGAACCGTCCTCCCGTTGAGATCCGTTGACGGGAAGACCTTCTCGATGACGGAGCAGGGGTTGGCAATCGAGGTGTTTCCGTTCGTCGAAGGAAGGGCGCCGCGGCGGGGAGATGAATCGGACATACGCCTGGCGGCGGCTGAAATTGCCCGTTTTCACAATGCGGGCGTCGAATATGGCGATCTGCCGGGCGAAGAGATTCTCTGCATGAATCATCTCGCGATCGACAGTCTGGTGGAGGACGTCCGTAAGATGCGGGAGGCGACCGGGGGAAAGGCGTATCACGATCAATTCATAGAGTACGTGGCGGAAACGGAACGGTGCGTAAGAGCGATCGGTCGCCTGCGTCCGGACCTGGTCGAAACGGGTCTGCACCTGGACACCGGGCCGCAGAATATGATCATCGATCACGAAGGAAATCTCTGGTTTGTCGACTGCAATCACGCGTCCCGAGGTCGACGGGTGTTCGAAGTCTGCGTCTCCATGTACTACCTGGCGCCGCGTTCCGACTTGCCGTGGGGCGAACCCGCGCGATATCGGCTCGTGGACGAAGGCGTGGAAGGCGCATTTCTCGAAACGTACCGGGAAGTCTGCGAACCTCCCTGGCGAGACGAAGAGTCGGCGGCGCTGGCGGTCGAACGAATGCTCATGTTCATCCACGGGGTCACCTGCTGGACAACCATGGGTAAGGATGAGGAGGTGCGGGATGAATTGGACCGATGGAACGCGTGTTACGCCGCATTGAAAACAGAACTTGACAATGCTGCGTAATGCAGGTGCATAGGACTCAGACTCTCCCGGCGACGACGCCCTCCTTCTGACCTGTACGCATCGCCACATCGACCAGGCGCTGCCGCGCCGGTCGCTTCCCAAATGCGAAATCATAGATCGATAAGGTTCCAGGGGTCGAAATTGCCCTTGACGGCAGCCGCGTATTTGGCTATTTTTATAGCAAAGATGATATAATAACGGGAGAGTTTCGTGCCGTTCGACTGGCTGCGGATCAGGGAGTTTCGAAAATCGGTGGGGATGACCCAGCAGCAGTTGGGAGACGTCCTCGCTGTACCCCAGTCCACCGTCGCCCGATGGGAGACGGGAAGAATCTCGCCCAACGCGCAGCATATCGGCCTGATGTGCGATCTCGGCAGGGTGCGGTCCATCGAACCGGATTTCTTCTTTCCGGCTTTCTCCCGGCTCGATTCGGTTAATAAACCACTTAAAAAAAGGAGGTTACACCAATGACGCCCGCTACGTTCACGGACGCGACCTTTGAGACCGAGGTCATTTCCTCAGACCGGCCCGTCCTCGTCGACGTTGGCGCGAACTGGTGCGGCCCATGCCGCCTCATCGGTCCGATCATAAAGGAACTGGCTATTGAATACGCCGGGAGGGTGAAAATCGGAAAGCTGGATTTCGACACATCCCATTCGTCAGCAGTCCGGTACGGTATACAGAGCCTGCCAACGCTCCTGCTCTTCAGCAATGGAGACGTCGTAACCCGCCTGGTCGGCGCCGTCCCCAAACAACGGCTCGTCGATTCCATTGAAGAGTTACTTGCCGACATGCGCCGATAGTTGCGTGGATGGGTTGGTCGTTCTTCCGTTGCGGGCTCCATTTGCCCGATCATTAACAGGGGTTTTTTGTTGATTTTCGCCGTCTACGCAGATCGTTTGAATTTACATGCGTCAAGAGCGCACTGCTTCAACTGGAGGGGAATATGCTGGAGCGACACGATGGAAAGGTCGTGGACATCAGCAGACCCGTATTTCTTGATATTGAAACAACTGGTCTTTATGAAGACGATGAAGTTGTGGAGATTGCAATAGCTGACTACGATGGCCGTGAAATTATGAATGAATACATAAAGCCAGTCTTTACTGAATCCTGGCCGGAGGCTCAAGGGATACATGGAATAAGTCCACAGACGGTCGCGCATTCGTCAACATTTGCAGATCAGGTTCCCGCAATAAAGGACGCGATTCGTGATCGAGTCGTGGCGGTATATAATGCGGAATTTGAGCTGCAATTTCTACCTTCCCACGTAGTGGTCGTTGCAGATTTGTTTGTGTGCGTAATGGAACTGTATCGTGAGATTCGTAGCCTTCGAAAATATGTAAAGAATACATACAGATTGCAGAATGCGATGGATTGGTGCGGTTACCGTAAATCACAGGCACATCGGGCCATGGAAGATAATCTTGGTACTATTGCTGTATGGGATAAGTTGCGAGAACAAGAGGGCAGAAGATTTGAAAATGTGGTGAGTCGGCATTGTTATCATGTTTATTAGCAGGTCCTTGATCGGGGGTTCGCAAGAAATATCAGAATGAAAAAAGTCGTCGCAATGCGCAATAATTGATCCTTCATCAGTCCCAACGCCTCTATGGTTTGTCCGACAGGAGGATATGGATCACCGATGGCAACCTGGTGTTCGCTCTCCGGGTCAAGCCCGTATAAAATCGCCCATTGAAGCCTAATCTCCAAGAATCCCGAGGTTCCCGGACAGCGGTGATTGGGTAAAATCCCCAAAAGGAAAAGCCTCCGGCATCACGTGGAGGCTCTTTGCAGGGACCGCATTGAGCAGAATTGGATCATTTCTCTTCACGTGAATATGGAGGAGGTTCCTTAAACTGCACCCCTACTTTCTCCTGTTCTTTAATCCATTGGAGCACTTCTTTTCTTCCCTCCTCTCGCCCTTTTTCTCGCTGCTGATTTTCAGGTGAATATGGAGGAGGTTCCTTAAACTGCACCCCTGCTTCCTCCTGTTCTCTAATCCATTCGAGCACTTCTTTTCTTCCTTCCTCTCGCCCTTTTTCTCGCTGTTGCCGTCGTATTTCCGCCAGGACGCCCAACATGGCTTCACCTCCTGCAAGAATAACAAATGCACCGGTAACCGAAAAGACGACGATAGATTCCAGCGCTTTTATAAAATCAGCGTTCCCCGAATAGAGCCAATTTCCCAACGCGCCTACAAACAGCAAAACCATCAATCGCTCATACCACTTTCTGTTTCCAATTGTCCAAATCTCTTTCCTGGACATAACCTCCTCACAAATTTAGCCGAAATATCACTGTTGTTCAAGATTATTTGGAAAAGACTATTCTGGACAGGTGTACTGGAATATCTTAGATCTTACCTGATCCAAGAATGGATTGGATTAACTACAAAAGTCGCGAAATATATGGCTGGTGCCTGGTTTTCCAGACGATCGCACTTGCCCTCAGTCAGTTCAAGCACATCTAACGGTTTGAAGACTCCATTCACATATACGGCTTCCAAAATCTGTTTCATTATGTCACGCACCTCCTTTTTTCGATGGTATCGAAAACTTATGTGCAATTCGAGATGCACGACGCCAACATTCTTTCCAGTAGCGATTGAGGGTGAATTCAGCTGGAATTCAACTCAGAATCAGAGTTTTGTCATAAGATATTTATTTTCAATCTCATATTGACAACAAACGCCGTCTTTTTTTGTCCGTTTATGCCAGCCAGTATTGTCATCCTGCCAGTTAAATCGTGCAAACGGCGTGCCATCGAAACGCGCCCGCATTGCCCATGAGAAGGAGCCAGCCATGACCACGTACGTTGAGGACATGTCGAAGTGGGAAGAATGGCAGCGCGACTACCGCCTGGGAGTGATCCTGATCCTGCCGCCGCCCGACGTGTCGCGGGAGATAAACCTTCTTCGAGAAAAGTACGATCCCGTTTCAGCGGCCTGGTGTCCGGCGCATATCTCTTTGTCCGATCCATTGAGCCGCGAAATGAGTCCCGTGCTTGCCGGCGAAATCGGTGGCGCGCTTTCCGACGTCAGTCCGTTCAGGCTTCGCTATGACAGACTGTATGCCTCCACGAGGCACCCGGGTGTTGCGTATCGCATTTCGCCGCGGGAGCCGATCGACCACCTGAAGGATGTCCTCCACGGCACCTCCGCGTTTGAAGGCGAAGCCCATCGCAGACGTGGCATAGCGCCGCATATGACGATCGCGGAGTTCATCTCCATTGATGAGAGCCTTCAGCTCAGCGCGCGGCTCCAGGATACGGCGCCCGCCGGCTCCTTCGTGTGCGACAGATTGGAGTATATGGTTCCCGACGCGAATTTCCGGTTCCAGACGAGGTTGACGTTCCCGCTTGGTGTTTCCACGTAAAGACCCTACCTTATCACGCACGGTTCGACGCCTGAACGTACTAAATATGACGCCAACCCTGAAGTGGCAGCGTCGACCCGATTCTGTTTTTGAGTTTTTCATCCTGCCCATCCTGTCCATCCATGTAATCCATAACATTGAACACGATGAAGCGCTGAACGTGGCGGGGAGAGAGTCGTGAAGATCGACCGAATCGAAGTCATCCAGATCGAGACGCCGCGCTTCTACGGGCAGATTACCGGACACGTGTTGATCAGGGTCCATGTGGACGACGGCCCGATCGGCCTCGGTGAAGCGTCGGACAGCCGCTGCGCCGACGTGCCGGCCCTTGCGCGACAGCTGAACGAGCAGTTGAAGGGCCGCGACGCCCGCCGCATCGTCGAGATCAACGACTTCGCCCGCGGCCGGAATTGGAACAGCACGGTCTCCAACCCGCACGTTGCCAGCGCCGTCGATATTGCGCTGTACGATCTCAACGGCAAGGCGCAGGGGGTACCCGTGTACCAGATGCTGGGCGGCAAGGTGCGCGAAGCCCTTTATTGCTGCTATCCGATTTTCGGATTTCAGGTGGTGGAGGACTTCGAGCGCGCCGGTTCCTACCTGCAGCGCCTCGTAGATCTGGACCACCACCTGTTCCGCTATTATATCTCCGGCGACGTGGATTTGGACGATCGTTTCCTCACCGAGATGAAATCCAGACACGGCGACCGGATCCGGCTCAAGTCCATCGACTTCTCCGGCCGCTTCAGCGACTGGGTTGAAGTGCTGCGCTACGGCGACAGGCTGCGGCGTCACGACCCGTATCACTTTGAGCAGCCGACGTATGACATGCGTTACAGCGCCCAGTTCACCAAACGCGTCGACCTGCCCGTGACATGGCATATCGGTTCGCTGCAGCAGGCGTGGGAGGCGGCCGAACGGGGGGCATGCACGGCGTTCAACGTGGCCTGCGTGTCCGGCGGCCCAACACACGTCAAGCGCATCCTTGCGGTGGGGGAGGCGGCGGGTTTGCCCTGCCTCATCGGAACCGACCAGGAGTCCACGCTGGGCATGAGCGCCCAGATTGCCGTGGGCATCACCTCTCCCCAGGTCCGGTTGCCTTGCGACCCGATGGGGCCGTTACTGTATATGGCCTCGCCAACCAGGGAACGCGTGAGGGTCGAAGGAAGTTATCTGACACCGCTTGAGGGCCCCGGCCTGGGCGTGGAGCTGGACGAGGACAAACTGGCAGCACTAACCGTAACGAGGGCTTGAACAATGGAGAATCACCTGCAGATCACCGACGACCAGTTGGCGCACTTCGAGCGAAACGGGTTCTTCCTCATCCCAAACCCCCTGGGAGCGGAAGGCGTCCGCCAGGTGGACAACCGGCAGCAGGAAGTGGAACCGGAATGGGAGCGTGCGGAGTTTCCCTCGGGCTGCAACCAGTTGGCGTGTCTCTTCCTGATGATCGGCGAACCGGTTCTGCAAATGGTGGAGCGTCCGGACCTCGTGGATGCGGCGCGGCGGATCCTGGGCGTTGAGAAGGTTCACGTGGGCGCCTGCGGCATTGGCGACGCCTCGAAAGCGGAAAGGACCGGCATACGCCAGGTCCCCTGGCACGCGGACGGTAGTCCGGAAGTCCGGCAGGTGTCCTTCCGCACCGCCCTCGACCGTCACGACACCAGCAACGGGCCACTCCGGGTGCTGCCCGGCAGCCAGCACCGCCCCCAGGAAGACGTCAGGGCCGAACTTCTGCAACTCGAACTGGCCACCGGAACGCACGACGAGATGCCGTCGCAGTTTTATGTCCGCCACCCGCACGAGGTCGAGGTCGTCCTCGACCCTCGATGGACGCTGGTCTGGACCCCCTCCTGCTGGCACGCCACGGGCCTCAAGACGGCCGCGGGGCCGCGCCGCGCGATGGGATGGAACTATTTTCCCGCCGGCGGCCGCAAGCGCGATCTGGCGGCCATCAAACACGTCCACCCGGATTGGCAGGACTGGTCCGGGGAGCGGCAGCGCCTTTGGGGGCTTATCGAGTGACGGTCGCGCCCGATGCCCATCCTGATTCATATCAACGCTCATCGCGTATCAATCCCGGTATCGGAACGGTAGTCGACAACAGCAATCAGACGCCCGCTGAGACGCTGGCTGCCATCCGCGCCACTATCGGAGTGTAGCCGTACCGGTCATTGGACCTGGAGAGCATCGCTCCTTCCGCAAACAGACCCGGAACTCTGATCCGATGACGAAGGCTCTCGTTCATAAAGCATTTGCGTTTATCATAAGAAATGGGGCGGATGAGAGTTGCGAATTGCTGGTCCTTGAACTCAAATCCATCGGATACGAGTACTATCGACTTCCTGGTGGAAACCTCGAAGGCAATGAAACGCCGCTTCAGGCCGCGCATCGGGAAACCCTCGAAGAGTCGGGAATCGAAAATCTGCGGTTCATCCGGAAAATCGGGACGACCCGATACTTCAAACCCTACATCCAATCGGACGTGGAACGGACGGACTTCCTGTTCAGCGGCGATTCCGGTCTGGCGGACAGCTGGGAGCACCTTGGAACCGTGGGTCCTGAAGAAGGCGTGGTTTTCGCGTATTCATGGATTTCCCACGATTCAATTTCAAGGGTGGACCCGGAATTGCGTACGTTCCTGACGCGTGATCGTATCCCGGAACTGTTCTGCCGCGGCCGCCTGCTCGGTTTGAATCGAGGAGAGGTTACCGTGTCGCCTTATCGGGAAGAATGGAACACCGTGTTCAAATTGGAGAAGGAGAACATCGAAGAAACGATAGGGGATTGCGTCCAGGACATCCAGCACGTTGGCAGCACGTCCATCCCGGGAATGTCCGCGAAACCCGTCCTGGACATTGCGGTCGCCGTCCGGGACTTTGACGAAGCCAGGGTCTGTATAGATCCCCTTGGCGGAATCGGGTACGAGTACCGGGGAGAGAACGGCATCCCGCGACGACACTTTTTTCGGAAAGGGTCCCCGCGTTCCTATCATGTTCACATGTTCGAAAAAAAGAGCGCGGATTGGAAAGAAATTATCCTGTTCAGGGACTGTCTGAGATCGAATCAGGGCCTCGCGGACGACTACATGAGATTGAAACGGGACCTGTCCCGACGGTTTCCAAAGGACCGGCAGTCCTACCAGGCCGGAAAGAGCGACTTTATCGAGGCCGTGATCCGGAAGGCCGGGAGATGGTAGGAGGAAGAAGGAAGAAGGAAGAAGGCGGGGAGACGGGAGAAGAGAAAAGGAAGAAGGAAGAAGGAAAAAGGAAGAAGGATGAAAGGCGGGGAGCCGAGAGGGAAGATGGGAGAAGGAATCCTTTTGGCGACCGTGCGGGCTGGCGACATCCAATCAATAAGAGAGTCTATCAATAACCGGCACGCGAAACCCGCCTTTTCTCCCTCTTTCCTTTAGGAGAGAGGGCCGGGGAGAGAGGTCTGCGGGGCCGAGGGGAGAGGTGGGTTTTGACTCTGGTTTTCGCCTTCTGCTTCAAGCTGACGGCTGAGGGCTGATAGCTAATGGCTGTTTCTTCTTTGTGCCTTTGTGTGAGTTAAATGTCGTCTTGACGAATTCCGGTCCAGATCTGCACATCCATGTCCAGCGAATTTGATTTCGGGGGAGCCGTTCCCGCCTGGGGCCGGAGCGCGGCCGAATACGAGGCATTCTTCGCATTGTCCGACGTCCCGTCGTCCGCGCGGGTCCTTGACTGCGGTGGAGGGCCGTCGTCGTTCACGGCAGAATGGAGCGGAACCGGGCGATTCGTCGTCGCCGTTGATCCCGTCTACAGGTTTTCCGGCCGCAGTATCGAGGCGGATTTCCAATCCACGTCCGCGAGAATGCTCAAGGGCGCGCGGGAGGCGTACGCACGGTTTATCTGGGACGACTATGAAAGCCCCGAATCGGTCGTCAGGCTGCGCCGCGACGTCCTCACAACCTTCCTGCGCGACTTCCGCTCGGCCGCCGCGACCGGCCGCTACGTATCGGGAAAACTGCCCGATCTGCCCT
This sequence comes from uncultured bacterium, assembly GCA_964551635.1. Taxonomy (GTDB): domain Bacteria; phylum Latescibacterota; class UBA2968; order UBA2968; genus JAAXHE01. The sequence goes on from CAZKDZ010000070.1 coordinate 10,303, forward strand.
TTCGGTCTAAAACCTTCGATCTTGTCCTCTGCTCCCATCTGCTGTTTCTGTACTCCGCGGAGTTTGATACCGAGACCCACATATCGTACCTGCGGGAGCTGCTTCGGGTCGGACGCGAGGTCCGGGTCTATCCGCTGTTGGACATGGCGGGCAATCGATCGAGGCACCTGGATCGCACCATTCAGAAGATGACGGATCGCGCGGACGTCGAGGTCGTGCCGGTGCCGTTCGAGTTCCGTCGGGGCGATACGAACATGCTGCGGCTGACGACAAGGCGGAAAGGAACAAAGAAGAAGGAAGAACGAAAAAGGATGAAGGAAAAAAGGCGGGTAGACGGTAGAGGTTAGCCGGGACAAGAGTCCGTTACCCCGCGTGTTTTTCCTCCTTGCGTTTGGCACGAGAAGAAACCTCAGATGACCGCAAGGCGATATCCGGCCTTTCTCCCTCTTTCCTTTAGGAGAGAGGGTCGGGGAGAGAGGTCGCTGACCGCTGACAGCTTGTTTCCTTACCCCTCGGTCTGATCATCGCCTTGCCGTGTGTCTGTATTTGATATAATGTATCCCGTTTAACTATATTCGTTAAACGGGATACATTTAATATGATACATTAAATGATATTCATTTAATGGAATACATTTAACGTAAATTATTTAACGGAACAAATTTAGCACTTGTCATTTAACGGAAAACGTTATATAATATCCATATTGTGCGATCCTTCCAAGATAGGGGGTTCCGGCGCCGGCTGTGAGATGAAGATCGCTATCGATCGCCTTGGAGAATCAACCATGTCCGCTGGAGAAACGGTTCCCGTTCATCCCGGGAGAATATTGCAGGAACAGTTTCTCGAGCCGATGGAACTCAGCCAGAACCAATTGGCGCTGTCCATCGGGGTACCGCCCCGCCGCATAAACGAGATCGTCCTCGGCAAACGCGGCATTACCGCGGATACGGCGCTGAGACTCGCCCGGTATTTCTACACCTCCCCCCGATTCTGGATGAACATTCAGACGAACTTTGAGCTGGAAGTCGCCGAGGAAACGCTTGCGGAGCGGCTGGACCGGGAAGTGCGTCCGCACATCCGCGGCGGGTAGACCTGACGTTTCCATCTGCGACGTCCGAAATCGGCACGAAACTTGCAGGGCAGGACTCAAGAATGTCCAAACTTCGCGTGATGAGCTTCAACCTTGCCGGCGGTTACGACGAACACGAGCCGGGGAACGCATGGATTGGTTCCGGGCGCTCCGCACTGGTATGCGAGTTGATCGAAAATACGTCCCCGGACCTCATCGGCTTCCAGGAAACGCAGTGGCCGAATTTCGCGACGTTTGGCGAGACACTTGTGGCGTATGACAGCTTCCAGGGCGCTCACGCGAACGATCCGCCGCATCTCTTCAACCCTGTATACTGGCGGCGAGAGCGGCTTCAACCACGATCGAGGGGCGGATTCTGGATCAGCGAAACGCCGGAGAAGTACTCGAGGTCCTGGGAGTCAGCTTGCGTCCGGACCGCGACCTGGGTCCGTTTTCACGACCTCGCGAAAGGCAGGGATTTCCTTCATGTCAATACCCATCTCGATCACATCAGCGAACCGGCCCGAACCAAAGGCGCAATTCTGCTGAACCGGTGGATCTCCAATGCCGCGTGTGACGGAGAACTTCAGCTCATGACAGGCGACTTCAATTGCAATCCGTGGACGCCGGAGGTGGAGGATGCTGGCGCGGCTGGCAGCGCGATCACCGACGCGGTCCACCGAATTCTGCTCGGCGCAGGTTTCGAAGATGCGTTTCTGTGCGCCGGGCTTCGCGACGGAATGGCGTCGAATACCTATCACGGTTATGATGGCGCAGCGTACGACCTGCGGCTCCATCACCTTTCCTGGCGTCTGGACTGGGTCCTGTTTCGGGGCGCGGGACTGGAGGTCGACGTGAAAGAGTCCGAAATTGTCCGAAGCCGCCGGGGTCCGCTCTACCCCAGTGACCACTATCCGGTCTTTGCGGACCTGGACTGGAAATGAAAAACGGGGCCGACGGAGCGAGGCCAACAGGTTTCACACACGGTATCTGATATTCTCCCCCCAGAGTATTATTTAACAACCATTTATGTCACTCATTCCAGGTGCGGGAATGAGAGTTGAAAGGGGGGCTCGATTGGGTGAATTGTCTGACCGGAAGTCCATGTCAATGCTTCGACTCCAAACAGGTCGAAGACATCCACGATGCTGAAATAAGCCGGATTCGGGGAACCGAACGAGGGATCCCGTATCTTGCTGGAGTAGAACCGGGAAGAATGCGGCCGAATATCACCACGGAAAACGCCACATCGGATATGCGAAGGGTCTGCATCATCGGATGCGGGGGTTCGGGAAAGTCCACACTGGCGGTCAAGCTCGGAGTGCTGCTTGATCTGCCGGTCGTCCACCTCGACGCCGTCCACTGGATGCCCGATTGGGAGAAACCTCCCAGGGAGGTCTGGCAGAGGCAGCACAGGGAGCTTCTCCGTGGCGAGGCCTGGATACTGGACGGGAACTACGGCGGCACGATGACCGAGCGGATTGCCGCAAGCGACACGGTGGTCCTCCTGGCGCTGCCTCGATTGATCTGTCTGCTCCGGGTATTCAGGCGGGCGATCAGACATCTGGGCCGCAGCCGGCCGGACCTCAACCCCGGCTGCCGGGAACAGTTGCCCGACCGGGAATTCCTGGAGTGGATCTGGAACTATAACCGGACGCGCCTGCCGGGGATACTGGATGAACTGGAACGGGTCCGGAACGACAAGAATGTTGTGATTTTTCGGTCGCGAACCGAGGTTGCACGGTTCCTGGACGATTTGATGCGTGAGGCCCGGTTCCATGCTGACCTCGACGTGAATGCCTCCACCTGACACCCATGGCAGCGGCAAAGCCCCATGGTCTATTCGACCCGGGTCTGAGAACAGGTATCCGACAGACGAAAAGCCATTCGTTTCAACCGAAAAATGCCACAAACCATCTGGGGGGAACATGTCGACGTACGAGATTGTCTATCAGGAGGATGCAAGAGGCGTCAATTGGAAGGACCTGGCGGAAGTCTACACTCGGGCTCCGCTTGGGAAGCTGGATCCGGGAAAACTCCGTCGCGCGTACGCAAATAGCGAAGTCAGCTGTTTCGCCTTCAGCGGAGAAGCGCTGGTTGGCGGCGGCCGGACGATTTCGGACGACGAGGCGCCCGCGACCGTCTGCGAGCTTGTCGTTGCGCCGGAATATCAGCGCCAGGGTGTCGGCAGAGCGATTTTGAGATCGATCCTCCGGAAACTCGTGGTGCCCAGGGTAATCCTGGCGTGTGTCCATGGACAGCAGGATTTCTACCGGCGGGAGGGCTTTCTCAGCCACAAGTCGGTCATGGCGCTGTACGCCAACACGCAATGGTTCGTCGATAACGGAAATCTGGAATCGGGTGACCCCGCCAACGCCGCTGCGGCATATTCCGATTGACCACGTCGTGATCTCGTGTCTTTCAACTGAGGTCGGATATCGATCAATGAAGATGGTACGATCCAGGTTCCGTGCAGGGAATTCCATACTCTACCGGGAGCTTGACGAGCACGGCCGGCTCATCGACGTATAGCCGGTTACCGTCGTTAAAGATTCGGATGCACGGATTTCGCTGTGGCCCCGTTGGGGTCGCCGACGAAAAAACCTGAAGTACCGCACGACATTCCTGCCAAACCACGGGACTGGTTGAACCGGTCCTGGACGCTGGCGCGACCCCACATGCGAGCGGACTGGGACGACCTTTCGATGTACGGTCAGCGTTGACCGGAAAAGTCAGATAAACCCGTGCCTTCGCAGCCAATGGAGATTGTGAAGATCAGAGTTGCCCCATGGATGACGTGAGCGACATACGTGAGTATTACAACGCCTGCTGGGACGCCGAAGACGAGCGGCTCTCGCGCCATCAGCTGGAAGCCGAACTGACGTGGCGATATCTGGACCTGTATCTCCCGCCTCGCGGCAGGCTTCTTGAAGTCGGATTCGGTACCGGCTTTTATACGTTTACCCTCGCAAGGCGGGGTTACCGGATTACGTCCGTGGACCTCGCGGAAGCGTTCGTTGTTCGATGCAAGGCGAGGGCCGAGTCGCTTGGGCTTGCCGAACATACCGATTTCCGGACCGGCGATGCACGCACCCTGGACGGGGTTCCCTGCGGACAGTTCGACGCCGTACTCCTGATGGGCCCAATGTACCATCTGGTAGATGAGACCGACCGGACCATGGCCCTGAGATCCGCCTTCGAGCGCCTGAAACCCGGAGGCCTGGTCTTCTCAGCGATGCTCTCCAGGTTCGGTGTCATTGGAGACCTGATCAGGAAAAACCCGGCATGGATTGAGAATCAGGATGAGGTCGGGTCCATGATCAGCAACGGCCATCGGCCGGGTGATGCGCCGCGTGGCGGCTTCCGCGGGTATTTCGTTCGCTATGAAGAAGTCGCCCCCATGCATGAACGGGCGGGATTCCATACGCTGAATATTGCCGGGGTGGAGCCTGCGATTGCTTCGGACGATGAAAGCTATAACAGCCTGCAGGGTAAGCAGCGGGAACTCTGGCGGAATCTGCTGTTCGAAATCAGCGAGGAACAGAGTATCGTCGCTTCGTCCAGGCACATCCTCTACATCGGACAGAAGCCAACTGACTGATTTTCGCGGTTGTATCTGACATCCAGCTGTGAGTCGCCCGGAGGCATCCCTTCGACAGGCTCGGGGCAACGTTAAGGAAGCGGCGTCTGCGATACGAGCCGCTCCCCGAGCTTGCGGTCCCTGAGCCTGTCGAAGGGTCGAAGGGTCGGCGAGGGGCACCTAAGAGTGGCCAACAGATTACGCAATACGGGCATTTCGACAAGCTCAATGACCACGTTTCGAAAGGCCGCTCCCACGTGCCGGCGAGTCCACGCCGCCAAGTATGTTCAACGAGGATCTGGGACTCAGGCAGTACAGATTCTGCAAGTTCTATTGGGGGACCCTGAGCGCTGATTCAGTGTCGCGTGCAGCAAAATGCAACAGTACTCGACGGAACAACGATCGGTCGAGCATTTCTGGAGGAATAACCGGATGCGAGGATTCGGCCGTGCAATTGGAAACCTCCGGGAGGCTTGAGACGTCTAATGGCGAGTGGATTTAATGCGTAACATCCAGATCAGGAGATTCAAATGAAACGTCAGATCGGTGGGCTGCTGCCGGCGCTGGCCGCCGTGTGTGTCCTGCTTCAATGCAGCGAACCCGATGACTCCTCGTCGTCGGCTTCCGCGCCGAAATACACCGGCGACCTTTCCGAGTTGGCTTCGCGAGGCAGACTCAGGGCGATCGTCCCGCTCGAAGCGATCGAATACATGCCTCGGCATGGAGAGCAGGTGACCCTCTCCTACGACGTCGCCCGGGAGCTTGCGGATGCGTTCAAGCTTCAGCCGGTGCTTGTCGAGGTCGGTGATTTTTCCAAAATGATGGGGAAGTTGCTGGAGGGCGAGGGCGACATTGTTGTGGCAAGTCTGACCATAACTCCTGAACGCCAGAAAGTTGCCGCATTCTCTGTCCCGTACATGTACGTGGATGAATACCTGGTTACGAAATCCAACGGCAGGATGCCCGAGAGAATCGAGGAACTTGCGGGTCTGGAAATCAGCGTGCGCCGGTCTAGTTCCTACTATCAGACGCTCGTCGATCTCAGGCGACAGGTACCGTCCCTGCGAATCCGCACCGTTCCGGAGACCCTGAACATCGAAGCATTGCTGGATGGCGTCGCTCGAGGCGAATACGATGCTACGGTTTCCGACTCACATCTCTGGCATGCCCTTTCGAGCTATCACGACAGCCTGGCAACGCCGCTCGTTCTGGCCAAAGACCGCCCGATCGCGGTGATGATGCGGCCTGAGGATACCGAACTCAAGACAAGGGTGGACGAGTACCTGCTGGCGCGGCACTTCACGCGGTTGCGGCAGCGCGAATTCAAGGACGATCTGCCAGGTCTTATCGAGCGCGGCCGCCTGCGTATGATCACGCGCAACAATGCGATGACCTATTTCATCCACCGGGGCCTGCAGGTCGGATACGAGTACGAACTGATGAAAGGGTTCGCATCGGAACACGGCCTGCGCCTCGAGGTCGTCATCCCGAAGTCACACGCCGAACTGCTGTCCTATCTGAATGAAGGCAGAGGAGACGTCGTGGCCGCGGCCATGACCATAACCCCGGAACGCCAGGCGGAGGCGGTCTTTACAAGGCCGTATAATGAAGTCGAGGAAGTCGTCGTGGTGCGTGAGGACGACGATTCGATCCAGACTATCCGGGACCTGGCGGGCCGGACGTTCCACGTGCGCGGGAGTTCTTCCTTCTACACGACGCTGAAGGCGTTGCAGGATTCCGTGAAGGACATCCGGATCGTCAAACTACCCGAAGACATCGAGACCGAAGAAATCATGGCGGGGGTCGAGTCCGGACTCTATTACCTGACACTTGTCGATTCCAACCTGTTCGACGTGGAACGCACATACGGTGTGAGATTGAAAAACGTCTTCAGCATCAAGTCCACGACGCTGGGCTGGGCTGTCCGCAAGGGCAATCCGGCCCTGCTGGGATCGCTCAACGAGTACATCCGCAGGGAAAAAGGCGGTCTTTACTTCAATATGATGAAGAAACGGTATTTCGAAAATCCTCGACGGATTGCGAGAGCAAAGGACTCAACGCGGGTCGGGATAAGCGGACAGTTGTCGCCTTACGATGATCTTGTGAAAAAATACGCGCAGCGATACGGTCAGGACTGGCGCCTGATTACCGCACAGATGTACCAGGAATCCAAATTCAATCCCGATGCCGTCAGCTGGGTGGGCGCAAGAGGATTGATGCAGGTAATGCCGAAAACGGGGCTTCAACTCGGTTTCGAAAATCTGGAGGACCCGAACGAGGGTATCCATGCCGGCACGAAGTACATGCATCAGCTGATCCAGCGATTCGATCTGGAGATCCCGATCCGGTCGCGGATTCACTTTGCGCTGGCGTCCTATAACGTCGGTTACGGACATCTCCTGGATGCGCGTCGCCTGGCGCGCGAAAAGGGATGGGACGCCAACCGCTGGTTCGGCCACGTGGAGCATGCGATGCGCCTGCTTTCGCAACCGGCCTATTACGAACGGGCGCGCTTCGGATACTGCCGCGGCGGCCAGCCCGTCTATTACGTCGAGAAAATACAGAGTTTGTACGATGCTTACGTGGAGGTGCTGGACACCGCGCAATGAATGCAAAGGGCCGGCCTCAGCCGACGCTGAAGCAGGGTGAATTGAGGGGGGACTCCTGCTGGAAGGTGAAAGGGATAAAGTGAACGAATATCACCTCGCCAATCGTGCGCGCTGGAACCTTGGAGCCGATACGTGGGCCGCCATGCACGACCGGCGAGGAACATGGAGAGTTGCTCACCGGAATCCCGAACAGGTCTTCCTGCCCCAAGAGATGGAACTGATTGGCGATGCGGACGGAAGGCACGTCTGCGTGCTGGGAAGCGGCGACAACCTGGCGGTTTTCGCGTTTGCCGGCATGGGCGCAAGGGTCACGTCCGTGGACATTTCGGTCGAACAACTGGCGGTGGCGGAACGGCGCGCCGGCGAGCTGGGTCTCAGCATCGAATTCGTCGAGTCGGACGTCTCAGACCTGGGATGTCTGAAAGACGCAAGTTTCGACGTCGTATACACCGGCGGCCACGTGGCGGTGTGGGTCAGTGATCTGCGAACCTATTACCGGGAGGCAATCCGGATCCTGCGCCGGGGGGGTCTATTCCTCGTCAACGAGTACCACCCGTTCCGACGCATCTGGAAAGGTCAGTCTTCGTCGCTGGAAGTCGGTTTCAGCTACTTCGACAACGGCCCGCATGAGTACAGCGCTTCTGAGGATGTGCTTGAAAAAGCGCCTGGTGAAGTGAAGCAATTCGAATTTCACTGGACGGTTTCCGAGTACCTCTGGGCTGTCATCGGGCAAGGCGTCGATCTCGTCAGATTCGAGGAAATTGGAGATGGGCCCGAGGGATGGGAGGTGGCGCCGCTCCAGGGCCTGCCCCAAATGCTGTTGATTGCGGGGAGAAAGGCCTGAACCAGGGGTAAATTTCGAGTGACGACTTTCCTTCTCATCCGGCACGGAGAACCCGAGTGGAATCTGGCACCCGGCGGCAATCTGGAAGGCGCGGAGAACGGCTGGGCGGTACACATCGTCCCACTGACGCCGAATGGAATTCGCGAGATTGAGAATGCTTCAGAATTTCTCGAAGCTGAAAATTATCAACTGGTTATTTCGTCTCCGATGACACGCGCGTTGCAATCGGCCAACGTCATCAGCCGGATTCTCGACCTCGATCTTCGGATCGAGTTCGATCTGCATGAGTGGGTATGCGCGTGGCGTCCTTCGCTTGAACTGGTCGAAAAGACCGTAGCTGAGATGCTGTCACTCGGAGGCGAATGGCCGGCCGGAGAGACGAGAGACTGGGAGCCCTTATCCAGCGTACGTGCGCGCGTCAGTCGTGTTCTGGATCGGTACAGAGACTTCGAACGGGTCATCGTGGTCTGTCACGAAACGGTGATTTTCTCACTGACTGAAGAGTGGGTGGGACACGCTGAGTCCGTAGCAATTGAAATATAGGCCGTTTTCGACCGCGATACTCTATTATCCCAATCTAAACACCCCAGGGATCTTGCCCTCGCCCCTGGGTGTTATTTTATCAAGAATGAAACCGGTGTTGACAGTCACCGCGCGAGCCCGTTTAACGGTCCAATCACTCCCCCCTTGAGGGGGAGTCGCAGAGGCCGAGTCGGTCCCCTGAGCCTGTCGAAGGGCCGGCGGCGGCTGATGCGGTGGGGGATTCCTACGTCTTACCGTATACAAGCAGCATGACTCATATGTACACATTTTGCGTCGAAGTCTTACTGAAAGAATCTAATCCGTGTACCATGCCTTATGCGAAGCCATTACCGGGAGCAGGTTCTTTTCGTTTCCGAACCATCGTGGTGGCTGTGCGGAAGTCTTCTTCCGCTTTATAGACCCACGCGTCTGTTTCGCCCGGGTGACTTGTAGAGGGTGCGTCCAAGTTTGAATATTTCCTCGAGAAATGGATCGAAGTCTCGCATGCGGGTCCGGATCTCTTCCGGTGTACGTACGACAATATCCATTGCGACGTATCTGGGGCGACAGATGCTGGCAATCGCGGCGCTTCGCTCTGTCGGACGTAAATCTGATTCCATAATGACCAGCAGATCCAGATCGCTATCCTCCTTCGGCACACCATAAGCATGAGAGCCAAAGAGGATGATCTGATCCGGATGAAAGTGATCGACGATTTTTCGGGCGATCTCATCCAGGAGCGATTCTGTTATTTTTCGCGATTTCGCGTTCATACAATCGGGGCTTCCTGCCCGGATGTCCAGGGTGCCTTGATCCAGTCAACATTCGACGTCACAATCAATGCAAGATACACAATGCCAGGCCCGATCGCAAACTGCACCTGAGACATATACAAGATTCGAGAAAGCAATCGAAATACAAAGGATATGCCATCCGAAGTCGGTTACCGATCGAATAGCCGGCTTAGTCCGGGAATAGGATGAGACTGGACGCTCGGGGTTTCTCCAGCGCCGCGGGAGGGCTACCCCTGAGTCCGGGGTACGTTGCCGTCGTAGGGCCGATCGCCACGTACGAGCATCCGGTGGGGATTCTCCAGGTCGGCGATTTCGTCCACGCTGTGATAGCCCATGGTCATACTCATGCGGGTGCCATCCGTCCTGTTCTGCCCGACACCGTGCATGATCATGCTGTCAATGACAAGCATTCCGCCTTCGGGCATGGGCGCGGGCAGTGCCTGGTCCAGAAGATTCTGCGTCCATGTTTCATTGTACAGACGGCCGTCGACGCCCGGGAAATGGTGGGAGCCGGGCACGACCAGCGTGCATCCATTCTCCACCGTCGTTTCCTCAAGGTAGAAGATCACCGTGAAGATGGTACGTGACCACTGCCTGACGTCGCGGTGCATTCTCTCCGGCCGGTCCTCGGAGGCCAGGCGGAGCGTGGCGTGGTTGTGCCGGTTCGTGATGAGTTCAATGTTCGGACCCAGAAGGGACTCCAGGGGATCCAGGACCAGGGGGGATGTGGCGGTTTCGAGGAAAACAGGCTCTCTGGAGACCACGCCCGAGAGCCTGATTATCCGTCCTTCCGTGTCGCGCACAGCAGGTTCCACCTCTTCGCGGATATTCCTCCAGATCGCATTTCTGAGTTTTTTAACCTGCTCACCCGGAAGCCGGTCATTCAATTTCAAAAAGCCGTTGAGGCGAAACAGGTGGATCTGTTCGGATGTGAGTGACATAAAAAACGTCCTGATTGGAACGATTCACAGGAATCTAATGGTCTTCAGCCAATGTCGGGGAGACGTAAGCCGGTAGAGGGTAGAGATCGCCTGCCTCGTGAGTTTTCTTCTCGTGCCGGAGGCAAGAGGGAATAACATACCAGGCAAGGGTATCTTCTACCGTCTTCCCTCTACCGTCTAACCGCTTTTTTTCCTTCTTCCTTCTTCCTTCTTCTTTCTTCCTTTTTCCCTCTACCTGCCTTTGACGGTAATCGCCACCCGATGCATGGAGTTATTCAGATACCCCCGCGGATTCCAGGCGATTGCGTGAGGCTGGCTGACGCCGTGCGAGTCTGTGGCCCTGGCCCAGACCTCGTAATATCCCGCCTGGGGAAATGCGATCCTGGCGCGCCAGTTCTGCCAGGCGAAAGCATTCACCGGTTCATCCAGTGCTGCCTTGATCCACGTTGCGCCGAAGTCGATCGAGAGGTGCACGGCGTCCACGCTTCGGTCGCCGGCCCACGCGTGTCCTCGTACCTCGAGCGCCCGTTCGCCCGTCCTGTGCCCGTTGGCCGGATTCGTGATCAGGGACTTCACCGGCATGCTGTGAATGACGTCGAAGTCCTTCTCGTCCATCTGCTCGCCAGGGGCGATCGGACGGTTGGGGACACGGTAGGACGTACCGGTCATTTTCGGGCCGTCGTGAACCTTGTCCCGCAACCAGATGCGGGTCAGCCACTTCTGCGAGCAGGACCCGGGCCATCCGGGTATGATCAGGCGCAGCGGGGCGCCGTTCATCGGGTGGATGGGCTTGCCGTTCTGGGCGAAGGCGATGAGATTGTGTTCGTCCATGGCCTTTGCGATCGGCACGCCCCGCGAGAGGGGTAACCTGCCAGGCTCCCCGGAGAGGTGGGTGTCGGCGCCCTCGTGCGCCGTGTACACGACGTTCCTCCTGACGCCGGCAGCCTTCAGGACGTCGGCGAGACGTACACCCGTCCATTCCGAGCAGCCGACGGCCCCATAGGTCCATTGATCTCCCTTCGCAGGCGGATCGAAGAACGCACGACCGTTGCCGCCGCATTCCAGCACCATGGCGCGGGTGATCACCTCGAACCGGTCTTTGAGGCTGTCGATGTCCAACGTTATCGGCCGGTCCACGAGGCCGTTTACGGTCAGCTTCCAGCCGGCCGGATTCGTGTTTTCCGGCGGGACTCCGTTATTCCGGACAAAATGCCGTACCGTGGGCGTGATGGCGTCATCCAGCAGATGGGCCGGGGTTTCTGCATTCAGAGGTCTTTCGTTGATCACAACCACGCCGTCTTTACCGCGGATAACCCTTTCGCCGGCGAGCACGGAAGGGATGAAGTGGGCCGGCATGAAGCGTTGGAACGGGACCGTCGAACCGACCATGGCCCCCATCACGGCCAGACCCGCACCCTTCAGGAACCCGCGCCTGTCGGAACAGGTCTCGCGGCCGAAGAGGAGCCTGTCGGCCTTGTCCGGGTCGCGTTCGTAGAGTTCGAACAATCCAGGAAGATCGCCTTTTTTCCTCATCGATTTCTCCGGTTTCGCGGGCTTTGCCTGAATTGAATCGGGGAATAGGGCACGGTAGCAGGTTAGTGGCGTCAGGCGTTCCAACTCAGTTGTCGATCAACCGCCTGGCATTGAGCGTCAGGGTCCAGAGACGGACGCCGGCGAACGAGTTGTGACTGGAGAAATCGGGGTCGATACTGTGCATCGGGTGAATCTCGTACTCACCACGGACCTCCATGCCGCCCGTCACGGAATAGGTAAGCTTCAATCCCAGCATCGTCCTGTCGCCGACCGGATACTCCGCGCCCGCGTGCAGGGTCCCGATCAGAACCACGTCGCCGAGGTCGCCTTCCTGCCGGCCGTTGTAGAACGAGAGCGGAGGATCATATACCTGGCCGCTGCCGGCCGTTTCCGTATGGTTGTCGGAGTAGTGCGTTCCGGTCATTGCCACCCGCGCCGCGCCCAGCCCAACGCCCACGTAAGGTGAGAAACCGCGCTGACCGACAGGAAGATCGTAGTACGCGTTTAGTGAAAACGAGCGTACGACAAGATCGTCGATCGAAGACCGGGTGTTGGAGTCGATCGTTCCGCCTTCGCGGTCTTCCATGGGCACGCCATCGAAATTGGTGACGCTCTGAAAGATCTGGTCGATGCCATTCATTCGCTGCGATATCGCGAGTTCCACGCGCTTGCGATCGAAGATGCGGCCGATCGAGACCTGGAACGCGTGTCCCGAGGCGGCTTGGTTGTTGTACCGCCACCGGTACCCTGAGATCGTGGGAATCGGATCCAGATCGAAACACGCGTCCGTCGGATAGCAGAACGTGTCCCGATTCCAGCCCTCCTGATCGATGTCGTTCGCTCGATTCAATCCCAGCGTCACGCCTGCGTACCAGCCCGATCGAGGTCGTCTGGTTTCCTCGGACTGCGCCCATACCCGCGAACTGTGAAAAAGTGAATCGAGTCCAAAAACCGTGCAAAGAACAACCAGTACGAAACGCATGGAAAACTCCCGCCGAACCACGAGGCTAAGGAATGGATCGGCCATACGGTCCGATCCGTGCGAATCCGGAGGACTTCGGAAATATTCGAAAATGGCCCCGAAAAAGTCAAGCTTGATTTTCTTTTTTCGTACGTGCGGCAATGTACGTGCCTCAGCCGTCGGCGGCTTTGCGATCAAGTTTGCCAACGACCGGTTCGCAGGTTAACTTGCCGCGACCGAACGGCCCGATGTGTGTGTCATATGGACTCAGGATCCAGTAACCAGCCGAGTTGTAGTATCATCAGGAGCTGTCCTGGAATTCGCAGTGCGTTCGTGAGCGCAATGTTCAGTGTGACGTTGCGCAGCAGCGGAGCTAAGGATTCATTGCTATGGCCCGGAAAAGAGAGCATCTGTCCTGCTCTTGGTTCTCAATCCTGAATGGTCTTGGTCCTGGATTTGGCTTCCACTCCTGCTTGATCCGGGTCGGCTTTGGTCTTTATCCTGTTTATCCTGTCCATCCATGTAAATTTGGATTCGTTAACAGAGGCCAAAGGAGGCACACTTATGTTGACCTATGACGCCCTGCTGCCGCTACTCGACGCGCGGGTGCCGTCCATCATGTCCACGCAGGTCCTGGACCGCTCCCGGGCCGACTTCGGCGGATTCGTGAGCCAGGGCGTCGCGGGTGGGACCGGAGTGGGGAAGGTCGTTCCTCTGTGCTATGCCTATCTCATGGAAGAATCCGCGCACTTTCGCAGCGCCGAGGTACTCGAGCGAATCCTTCTCGGAGCCGGATTCGGCAGGAGGGTGCGGCGGGAGTCCGGACGGTTCGACCTTGTGGAGACCAATTTCGATTCGGCGCCGGACACGGGCTTTCTGGTACAACTGATGGCGCCTGTCGTGGCGGCGGCGCGCGAGGCTGCAAACGATGAAGGCGCCGCGGAGATTGCCGGTGCGCTGGGAGAACTGATCCGGACGGCCACGCCCGGCATGGCCGAAGGGGGTTTCCATACGCCCAACCACCGGTGGGTGCTGGTTTCGGCGCTTGCGCAGGCGCAGGCGCTGTTTCCCGACCTGGACGTCCTGGATACGATCGAGGCTTATCTGGCGGAGAACATTGACATCAATGCGGATGGCGAATATACCGAGCGGAGTACGGGGGTCTACAACGCGGTCTGCAACAGGTCCCTTCGGATCGCCGCCGAGGCGCTGGACCGTCCCGGGCTGCTGGATCCGGTGCGGCGGAACCTCGACTTTTCCTACCACCTCCTTCACGCCGACGGCACGGTTGTCACCAGCTTGTCGCAGAGGCAGGACCGCGGGCAGCGCGCGGTCCCGGTCGGCCTGGCTGACACCTACTATGCATTGGCCCGATTGGAGAACAACGGGTTTTATGCGGCGGTCGCCGACTGGCTGTTCGATCTGGAACCCGGCGGGCTGCCCTGGACGCTTCACCCGTTTCTGGAACGTCCGGATTGGCGCGAGGACAATCTGAAGCGGGATCCCTTGCCCGAAAGCTATTCGAAGGTCTACCCGGTTTCGGGCCTGTGGCGCGTGCGCCGCGGCAAGATGAGTGCGACAACGGCATCCGGGATTTCGTCGGCATTCAGCCTGAAGTACGGAGAAGCCGAACTGAACGGCGTGCAGTTCTGCGCGTGCTACTATGGGACGTCACAGTTTGTGGGAGAGAATTTTCTCAAGGAGGAGGATGGGATCCGGATGACGCATCCCGGCAGGGGGTGGCACTACGACAGCCCCGGATATTTCCATCCGCTGGGCGAACCCGTGGAGCAGACCGCATGGGAGGAAGCGCGCTGGAAACGAAGGTTCACGCCCGTTCCGCCGTTGGCGATGAAACTGACTGTGGAGGAAGTGGAAGGCGGATTCGACCTTCGAATTCATGCGGATGCGCTGGACGGGGTGCCGCTTCAGATCTCGTGCGATTTCACGCCAGGCGGGAAACTCGATCTGGACGGCGGCGCGATACAGGGCATCGCCGGTCAGACCGTACTTCTGAAGTCCGGCCATGCGAGCTACCACGTGGGGGACGACGCGATCACGATAGGACCGGGCGCGTATGCCCACCGGATGTGGAAAATGCGCTGGAGCGAACAGGCTCCGGAGGGGTTCCGGGTTCTCATTGCGCTGATGACGCCCGTGGATCGGACCCTGGAGGTGCGCTGCGGCCCCTGGTCCGCGGCGACTGAAGGAATACTGGGGAGCGCTGATTGAGCGACTGTCTCAACGGGCTGTTAGGGATCGGTCACGGATTTATCCTGATTCCAGCGGGCTTTGTTTTTCTTCATCTCATCGTTCAAGGGCACGGTACGCGAGGTGGTCTGCAATCGCGCGTCGTACAGCCATCGTCCCCGGTTGTCTCTCCGAACCGGCAGGCGTTGGTCCACAGTGGGTGGCGGAGCGGCGGCGCGGGGCCGGTCGCCGTACCAGTAAGCCACGCTGCTCATCTCGTTGCACAGGTGGTTTCCGTGGCCGTGCTCGATGGTCACCCTGATTTCCCGCTCGAAGCGAACGGGGTTCTCAAGGTGGTGCACGTAACTGGTCTGATAGCCGTCGGTATCGCGCTCGTAGATTGAGGAGCCGTTGCGCAGGAAGGCGTTGGGCTGCATGCCCCATGCCTGGTTCAGATAGTCCTCGCTGCCGGTGCCGTGCAGGTCCGGCGGCCACCTGTACCCGTCCACCCAGATCATGTCGTCGCCCTCGCCCCACCAGGTCCCCTGGAAGTTGGTGACGCTGATATTGCAGCCGATGTAGTGGCCGCGACCCTCGGCGTCCAGGATCACATAGTTGTTTTCCCACGCCTCTTGTCCCTTATTTACGATATCCGCTTCAGGCGTGTTGACCCGGACTTCGTGTCCCCATCCGCCGAAGGGATTTTCACGCCGGAACTCAGCGTGGAAATACCCGGTATCGGCCGGCACGCCATCGGGACAGGTCTCCCAGTCCACGTAGAAATACTGCCGGTGGGGCTCCTCGCTTTCGTTGACCAGTTCTACGCGAGCCCTCTTGCGAAAGGGCATCGGCGCATACGCGTTGAGTGCGCAGCCGGTCTCAAACTGATTGTTGTCATTGGTCGACGCAGTGAACAGTAGAGACTGGTAGGAGTTGACAATGCCGTGACCCAGACCGAAGAAGTCGCCGAGGGGGCACAGTACACTGGGGTCATCGGCATTGTCGTAGGTGATTTTCAGCAGACACTCGCGGTAGTGGTTGCTCTGGGTAAACCAGAGATGGGTGATGCACGCGGGGCCTTTGACGTCGGCCAGGATCCGGGTCTCACCCGGCTCGATGGTCCAGGCGTCGCTGTTTCGCCCGGTCGTATCCCATGAAGAGTGACGTCCGGTGCGGTTCGACTTGAGGTGGGCAAGTCCGCCCGGTATTTCGTACATGTCAGGCTCCTGATCTGTTGCCGAGAGCAGCAATCGGATGACATCTATTGCCCATGCTTCAGAAAACGAGGACGTGTCGAAACGTGGACACTGAGCTTGTCGAAGTGCGCACGTTTCGACTCCATTCGCCGACCCTTCGACAGGCTCAGGGAGCGGCTCAGGATTCAGGTAACGTTATATTTACCATGGGAAATGATGTAGACTCTCAGGTACTCCACGGGATATGTCTAACGTGTGGGAAATCTGGTGACTCTAGGGTGGCCAAGGCACGAATAAAGCCTTAAAGCAACCCGTTCCTTCGCTTGGACTCGATCACCTCGTCCACGAAATCCGGTCCGCAGGTGGCCTTCAGACCGCCGCCGGGGAAGCGTGTCGCCCATTCGTACAGGGCGCGGATTCGTACTTCGTCGGATTCAGCCACGGGCGGTTCAGCGCGTACGGCGTCCAGCTGTTCGATGGCGGCGCCGGCGATCCTTGCGTACAGGCGGTTTGAATACTCCGCCAGGTCGGATGCGCCGTCCCTCGCTTCCTGGTACCAGCCCATCGCGTTCAACGCGAGTACTCGGACGCGAGGGTAGAAGGAGCACATCAGGTTCCACGCATCGCCGTCCTTGTCCTGGTCGCCGGAGGAACGGAAGTCCGAGCGCAGAATGACCGACGGGATATCCAGGAATTTGGCTACCATGAATTCGACGACCGTACCGGAATCCAGGTCCGTACCGTCGAAGTTGAAGAGGCCCATGTCGCAGGCCATCACCTGTTTGAGGTCCTGGTTCCGGATGTCGACCGCCCGTCCGGTGGCCTGTTCCAGGTGCTGCGGCACGACGCACGCGTACCGGCCGTCTGAGTGGCGTTCAATGGCCTCAGCCAGGATAGCGTTGCCGATGAGATGTTTGTGATCGAAGAGTTCACCGGCGAAATAGACGCTATATGCAGCCATGCAACTGCACCCTTACGGTAAAGCCAGTCCGGTGGGGACTGTTCAGAGCGCGAAGCGCAGGGAAACGCGAAGCCCATGGCTGGACAGATCCGCCCTCGTCTCCGCCAGATCGAGTTCCAGCGGTTCGCGGCTGCCGTCGCGCCAGAGGATCCGCCCCTTGCCGCGCCCGGATTCCACGGCGCCGGCGTCCAGGTACCGCCAACCGGCGTCGACGGATATCTTTTCCTGGACCCGCACCGCGACGCCGGCGGTCAACATGAACGCGAACCCCGTCCGGCTGGCGCCGGGCACGACCGTGGTCGTCCTGGGGAACGCCATTCGGGTCTCGCCGATGGAGTTGCGTGCCAGACCGCCCCCGCATCCGAGGAAGGGGATAAGAGTGCCGTGACCGGGGAGATCCACATAGGCGCTGACAAGGGCGGTAACGGAGGATACATCGGCCGAGACGTCCTGCCGGCCCGAGGTCTGCACGAAATTGGCGCGGCCGTTAAAGGAAAACGGCGGGCGGTACTGAACGGCGCCTTCGACGCGTACCCGCTTCGTCGCAGCGTAGCCTGCGCCCGCTTCGAAGCCGGGCGCCCTGGCGAATTCGCCCGAGGCGCTGAGGGCGGCGCCGTCCACGCCCGTGCCGCATCCATAGAGCGCCGCCGGCGTCTCGCTCGAGCAGTCCACGTCTTTGAAGCGCGACGATGCCCGCAGGTCCAGGATAGCGGCCCCCAGAATATAGAAATCCCCACGCGCAATGGACGCCGCACCAACCGTCGCAGGCGTGGTTTCGATATTCAGGCTGGACTTCTGTGCGTAGGTTGCGCTTGAAGCCGTCACAACCAAAGTAAGCGCGGTTCCGAACAGCAGACGATGGAAACCGATCATGGAGTCATTTCTATTTGTCATCACTTGGATTCAGGTTCTGTGCAGGGATGGCCGCACGACTCAATGGTTTCGGCAGATTAATCCGTCGAGCGCGTACCACGCAACGGCCTCGTCTCTCTGCGAACACAGGATCAGCCCGACCGGCGGGTTTTCATCTTCGCGCATTCGGTGTATGCGGGCTTAGTTGAGATAGAGGTCCATCTGCCCGGCAACGGCGTGGGTGAATTTGCCAGACACAGTCTGGCAAATCGCTTGTTCTGGACCAATCACCTTATTCGTTCCTCTGCCCAGCGAATGACGTCTTCGGCGATGGCAATCGCATCCAGATAATGCTGTTCGGTGACTGCCTGGTCCATTGGGTAACGAGTAACGGTCGCAAACCGGGAGAGCTTTCTGGCCTGTCCGACGAAGTCCGGAATCGTCTCGTCTGCTTCCTTAAGCATGGAAAGCAATCGGGCTAAATCATGCACATAGGGGAAGTCGATGCCGCGCTTGATCATCACCGCCTTGATGGCTTTTTCAGCTGCCTGCTGGGCCTGGAAGCACAGATCTTCCAGATAGGATTCAGGAATACGGCTCTTTGCAATTGCCAAGCAGCTTCTGGCGCGGTTCATCCATTCGCGTGGATCGTCGGCGGGAAAGCGTTCAGGAGGACTCATATACCACCCTGCCTTCCTGCAATGCGGGCTTGATGATCACCGAGTGGCTGTCCCTATACCGCTCTACGTCGTCGGGCGAGACGACAACAGCGTCCACAGCTGCGCCTACGCCATCCAGATTCATATAGATATCGCCCATCAGATCAAGCGCGTCCGCGCCGTCCTTGATGATGAGCAGATCGACGTCGCTGTGCCGGTTCATGTCGCCCCGCGCGGCGGATCCGAAGAGGATGATCTTCTCCGGCTCGGCCACCTCCACAATGCGCCGGATGATGTCGTCCAGTGTTTCTCGATCAAGTCCTGTTTTTTCCATAGGTATGCCAATGTCTTCACGTCGAACTGTGGTCAAAAAGCAGGCACGCCTGGATATCTTCGGGCTCCAGAATCGGGTACTCCTTGAGGATTGTCTCCGCAGTATCGCCTGCCGCAAGCATTCCGAGGACATGTTCGACCGCGATGCACATGTCTCGAATGATGGGCTTCCCACCAAAGACATCCGGGCGCACGGTAATGCGATCGAGCAGTGCGGGATCAGTGGTCATGTCATCCTCTTGTTCACGGCGCCTCAGAAGCCATCGACCCAGGTGGTTCGGGCATGGGGTCGCGCGGCGGTATTTCCAGTTCCACGCCGCCCAGGGGCGCGAACCGAGCCCGAATGGCGCGGGACAGATTGTCGGGAGTTTCGTACTCGTTTAGCACCTTGCACAGAATCGCCCGTGCTTCCTCCTCCATGGAATGGCCGTGCTCGGCCGCCCGGACGCGCAGGCGGCGCATCAGGTCATCGTCAAGATTATGAATCGTCAAGCTGGCCGTTTTTTCCGCCTCCAAACCGAGAAAGAGTGCAATGATGTCAAATTCCCCTTCCTACTTCACACTTACCAATCGCCCAACGGACTCAACATTACATTGACGTCCAGCAAGCAGTGCCGCACCCTGGTGACGTCATGCCAGGGAAACCCGGACCGGGTTCTTGATGGGCTCTCCGGGAACTCCAGTTCGGTCCAGCGGTTGGTTTGCTCGTATCCAAGGTTTTCGCTATGCACTTCACAGAACTGTCGGCCCTGTAGGGGTATGTATTCCATAATGACCCGCACGGCGGCCATTCTGGATTGGAGGTGCCAAGTTAGACGCCGTAGTTTGAGCGTTTCACATTCAGGATGCGGTCATTGCTTACCAACACGATCCTTGGGCCGCGAAAAAATGGTAAGTAATAGTTCGGAATCATCGATGAGTCGATAAACAGGCTTCTGGCCGGATATTCTTTCGCTTTCGTCGAAGATGATTGGCACACCCTCACCCCGCTTCTCCATGTAAAAGCTACGTCCCACGTCGCCGACTGTTTTTCTCACAGGCGTTTCACCAAGCAAATTGGTAATCAACTCGTTGCGGGTCGCCTGACGCAGTGAGATACTTTCAATGGTCACGGTGTTCGGCAAATTCCCGGGCGAGTAAATCTCCAATCGATCATCGAACATCAAGAATCGTATTTTCGAGGCAAAAATAGAATAGTCACGGTGAGCCACAGCATTGACTATCGCTTCAAAGACCGCTCTTTCGCTAAACTGTTGCACTTCTACCCGATGAGGAATTTTAACGGCTGAGACGGTTTGGTTTTTCCTTAGAAACAGCATTGCTTGTTCAATCTGTTCATTTAGCGGTCCGTGAATTTTCTGTGCGTCTATCTGGTAATTTGAGTCCTGCTTTTTTCCTCGATAGCGCACGGCCTCAATATAGGCATTGGGAAAAAAACGCTCTGGTTCCCGGCAGCAGAACAGAATACCCGAGACCGAAGCCCGTACTTCACCGTTTTCTTCCTTCGACAGGAGACCGCGTTTGAGCAGCACGATGTCATCGATCTCACTGGATCGAGATGTGTAGTTGGTCCACAATTCTGGCGACAGATCTTCGATGCCCGATTGTGGTACCGGTTGTTCTTCGAATCGAATCAACCGAGTCTGGCTTAGTTGCTGGGACCGCCGTGTCAGATAATCTGGCGGCATCTCTCGCTTTGAACTGCCTTGTCGAAAGAAATATCCACCAGGGCTTCTGTGTACAAAAAGACTGCGCGGAATCTCCACGTTTAGCACTGACTGAAGATTTCCCGTGGAATCCGGGAGCTGAATTCGGAACGAACGAAATTGGACTGGCGGCGTAATGCTTTCATTGCAAATCTCATAAACAAAGCGATCTACAACATCAAGCCGGT
The DNA here is from genome assembly GCA_964551635.1 of uncultured bacterium. Classification (GTDB taxonomy): domain Bacteria; phylum Latescibacterota; class UBA2968; order UBA2968; genus JAAXHE01. The sequence goes on from CAZKDZ010000070.1 coordinate 31,244, forward strand.
CTATCGGAATGCCAATGATATCCCGAGTCTTGTCGTCCACACCCAATACAACCACACCGTCATGGGTATTCGCTATAGCCGCTAACTCGTCGGCCAACTCATCGCGCCTGGGACCGGATATCCGGTGGCCTCTGAACCGTACGGCTTTGAGTTCCAGCGAAGTATCTTCTCCAAGGCGTATCTTCAGTAGCAGTTCTTCATGGCTATTGAACATTATGCCCATCCAGTGCAATACGACGATAGCGATCTTCAAATGCTTTTCGACCACCCTCCATCACTGCACAGATCGTCTCTCGTACTCCCTGTTTCTGTAGACATCCTTCGCACTCTTTCTCAGTGTCACCGTATCGTGCGGCGAGCGCTACGACCAGTTCTGCATCACCGTTTACGACAATGTTGGCATTGTGTGTCACCACAATCACCTGTCGGCGGAGTTTGACTTGCCGCAATTGGGTTACAATCAAGTCATAAATCAAATGGTTATCCAAATCGTCCTCTGGCTGATCCAGAATCAATGGTTCTTCACCGTATGAAAGCAGAAAAGCAAGAAGTGCGGCGGTCTTTTGACCGGGTGATCCTTCCTGTATGGATCGAAAATGTCGTCCGTCGCCACTTGCGCTGTATTGAACCTCTACGGAATCTTCTGGATACCATATATTCAGGCGATCGATAGACTCGGGCATCAGGCTGCCGACATGTGCTGCGAAACGACGATCTGCCACCGAGCCCGGCTCGTATTGACCAGAGGCGACCATACGGATATGTGTCTTGAGGCTTACTAGATTCTGTTCGATCACTTCAGCTCTGACATCTTTGCCATAAAGTTCGCCAAGTAACCCCCCACCGTCGGGAGATCCAATGTCTCTCTCAAAAGTCCGGTCCTCTCGCTGCAGCAATTGCCGAAACTCGCTTTCGACTAGATCGGATGCACCGTAAGGAAGAACCCTAATCCTGACATACTGATTTCCCTGTAGAACTGATTCCAAGAATGAACGACGTAATTCCGTCAACTCCCTACGCATTGTCAGCAACCGCTTCAAGCATCCATCCGCCTCACTGTTTAGTTCAAGAATCTGACGCTTCCGTTCGTTAAGGTCGTTAAGCCGCTGTTCGATTGCCTGTCGTCGCTGCACAAATTCACCATAGGCGGCAGGATCGGCTGCTCCTTCACGTTGTAAGTTCTCTTTTAACTCTTGATAGGCATTGGAAGCAGTCTGGACACTATTTTTCCAAGCCGACATGTCCTTGTCTTTCTGCCATTTGGTTACAACGTCATCCGCTCGCGACGCAAGTCCTTCAACACCTGTGCGGATTTCACCGAGCATTTCGCGCACCCTGTTGACAAATCCCCACAGCTCATTGTCTGATGCTGAATGTAAATCGAAATAGGATTCTTCCAGTTGGTCAGGCACGATTTCAGCCGCAATTTCGCGTAACCTCTCTCCTGTTCCTACCCAACCTTCTTCCCATGCCTCGACCTCCCGGTTTTGTCGAGTTCGCTCTTGGAAGGACCTGAGGATTTCAGTGTGTCCCGACTGCTCGAAGATTTCTAACTTGAGTTTGACGTCTTCCAACTCACCACGTAGCCGTGGCTCTTCGTTAAGACCCGCTTCAATCTCCCTTACCTTCGCTTTGAGAGAAAGATACCGACTCTCTTCCATTTTCCAATTTTCCGACCAATCTTGGTAATTGACCTCTGGCGCGTCATCGATAATTTTGAGCAATGCAAGTGGTGTCTTTGCAAGTTGGAACACTTGCTTCTGGCTGTAGATTCGAACAGGAAACCGCTGCTGAACGTCACCCTCTGCGTTTATCCACTGCCCTTCTTCTTCCCTTTCAATCGCTTCAAGGTCTCCATCCTGATTCCACTGGACGCGGAACTGATCTTTGTCCTTTCGACAGATTACCTTGATTGTTGTGTCGTTTGTCAGTAATCCACTGGACTCCTCGTCCGAATAGACCTGGCTATATTGTTTGATCTCCGGCTGTAATGCTTCAGGAATTTCATTCAACCGACGAAAGGCGATGCGAAGGAACTCGATGGCGGACGATTTGCCCGTTCCACGGCCTCCAATGATAGCGTTAAACCATGGATTTAACCCAATAGTAAAGTTCTCGCGGTTACCCATGTAGCGAGCGTTTGAAACCTCCACAAAACTCAACGCAAACGCTGCGTGTCGATTCGGGTCATCCGTTTCTTGGTCAGACCGCCGCATCGAAAGCGCACCGTCAAACAGAGCCAGCCTCAAGCCTTCGAGTGCGGGTTGCCCCATCTTGATCCATGTGTATTTGCTGCCAGGAAATCGCTGGTCCGCGCTCCCGGAGGGATGATGAGCGTCCGTGCCAAGGATTTCCGTCCACTGGAGCTTTTTGTCCATATATAGCTGTGGTTTCTCGGCTTTTGGGTTCACTAACTCCATTGCGAATATATCTTTGCAATCCAGCGCTTGCATTAACGTCGTACCCGGCAACTTGAAAAGCCCGTTGAAATCATCCACATGAGCGGGAATCGCAATGCCACCTGCCTCAACGATGGCCCCGACGACCTCAACGAACGACCTTTTTGTGACGGCAGCGCTGGAACCCTTTTGTTCAGAAGGAAATCCTACGGCGCCGAGAAGCGAGTCGATATCCGAAGTTTTCTTTTCACATGGAAGAATCGCCAACAGATGTGTGCCACCGTTTACCGAGATTTCCACTCCCGGAAAAATGTGAAGGGGTCTATAATCCTCTGGATTTTCTGAATTGAGTTCAATGAGCGCATCCTTGACACGATCAACCCATTTGCCGGTGTTGTGGTCTGTGATTGCAATGCAATCTACTCCGGCACGCATGTAGTCGAGAAGCCATTCCTTTGGAGACCGTGCTTGAAGCGTCGCCTGATTCTGGCCCTTCCCGTAATCGTTGGACGCGGGTGTATGCGTGTGAAAATCGCACTTCCACCAACGTGCGCCGTTCCAGTTCCAATCGTCCATGTTCAGTTTCCCATTTGCTTCACGTCAAGCGGTACCGATAGCTTGAATTGCCGATGAGTGACTCTACTCGAAATTCTATCCGCTAAACGAAGAATTCGCATTGGTCGCCAAGTTTCGATGCCCCATTGGATTCGGTAGTCTTGCTTCTGCTGCCATTTCTTGCAGCGGAGTTGCAGCCTAAGCAAATGCAACTTTCCAACGCTGCGACATTCGTCAATATACCTTACGATTCTTGTAAGTTATTGACAAGCGTTTTCTTGTGCAGATTTGCGTGATTCTCTATCGAGATTTCCAATTGTAGATGGGGCGAGTGCGAATAGATCTCTGAATTTCGGGACGGTATCAGCGCTTGTATTTCACACTTCGAAACACTATACTGAACAATACATCTAAGACATTGATTCGAAAGTTGAACAAACCCTTGTTCTGCGATAGTATGTACGTCTGACACGGGCAAACGGCGGACCTCGGCATACGTGATTCGGCTGTCGCGATCGTCTGATCCAGGTATTCCCCATTGGCTGATGTGACTATGGATGTTTCCACGTTAGAAATAGCCATCATAGCGATCGTCGTAATGGCTGCCGTGGTCCTGATTGTGTACCTGATGAAACACCAGATGCGACGATGCCGCTGGTGCGTGCGTTCGACGACTCCGGTCGAGCTCTTGCCGAGAGGGGAGGGGGAAGAGGTGCGGCGCCTGATCCGGGACGAGAGAATGCCAGGGGAGCCGGAGAAGTACGAACTGTGTCCACATTGCAAGCGCATTTACGACTGGCGCTGGTTCAGCGACGATCGTCCTTTCCGCATGGACGCGGAGTTGCTCGATCGCTCGTGCGCCTGTGGCTGCGACCTGTCACGGCCTGCTCAGATCGTTGAGACCAACAAGCTGAAGAAAGCATTACGAGAATTTCGCCCGGAAGTACTCGAGTTTATGGAACGGACGTACGGGAGAGAGGGGCTGAACGAGCGGCTGTACTCGTCGGTGTCCGATGAAACTCTCATGTTCGTCTGCAGAAACTGTTTTCGGATTTATATGTGGCTGCCAGTCAAGGGCTATCAGGTATTCCAGGTTGTATCGGGCGGCATTGAAAAATACGATCGAACGAACTGATAGCGTGGAGCGAGTCCTGTTCAGGGGTTTTGCGCAGACTGCGTTGATTCGAGGCTTCAGGTGCAGCGAGGGTAAACGGCAATGGAATTCCTGGGGTTGATTTTCGCGGCGGTTGTGATCGTTGGACCCTTCGTGCTGATGGTGATTCTCCGTAGGAGTTCCCACCTGTGCGCCTGGTGTCATAAGCCAACGGTAAAGCTCGGGAAACTACCGGACGCGGAGCGTGCGCGGATCGGCGACCTGATCCGGGAAGAGGGGATGGATCCCGCGGTGTCGTACGAATTGTGCGAGGCCTGCCGGCGAATCTATGACGAGTGGTGGTTCAAGGCGGACTGGGATATGTGCGACCGGTGGTGCGTTTGCGGGTTCGAACTGTCGTTTCCGTGGTTTGTCGATCCCAGGAAACTCAGAAAGGCGGTGGCGGACCTGCCGCCGGCAATATTCGCGCTGCTTTCAGATAAATATCCGCCCGATGACATTGCGCAACTCCGTCGCGGCTATGACGATCTCGATTATCGCTTCGAGAGGAGTCCGGAAGCGCATGCGCTGAAGGTCTGCGGCATCTGCCACAGGATATATATGTGGATTGAGATCAAGGGGTATCAGGTATTCCAGTGCGTGTCGTCGGGGCGCGAGAAGTACGAAAGAGTCGCAGACCGCCGCCAGATGGAAACCTGCGAGTGCGCGCAGGAGCGTCGCCTGATCTCGCGGCGTCCACGTTTTTCGTTTCCAGGCGTTTATCCTGCTCATCCTGTGCATCATGTAAGTTTACGTTTGTGAATTCATCTGGTTGGTGAGTACGCGATGCGTTTTGTGGCGGACGTACACCTGCACTCCAAGTTTTCCAGGGCGACAAGCCGTGCGCTGAACCCGGAAAACCTCTACAAATGGTCCGCGCTCAAGGGCGTGAACGTGGTGGGGACGGGTGACTTCACCCATCCGGAGTGGATTGAGGAGTTGAAGGACCGCCTGGAGCCGGCGGAAGAGGGACTGTTCCGGCTGAAACCGGCCCTCCAGGCCGCGGTGGACGAAGACCTCCCGGAGCGATGCCGGGGAACGGTGCGCTTCGTGCTTTCCACCGAGATCAGCGTGATCTACAAAAAGAACGACCGGACCCGCAAGGTGCACCACGTGGTCTTGATGCCGGACTTCGAGGCGGTGGGGCGTTTGAACGCCCGGCTGGGGGACATCGGCAATCTGAAGTCGGACGGGCGGCCCATCCTGGGACTGGACAGCAGGGACCTGGTCGAGATCTGCCTTGAAGCGGCGGAAGACGTGCTCTTCATTCCGGCGCATATCTGGACGCCCCATTTCGCCGTGCTGGGCGCCAGTTCAGGGTTCGATACGCTTGAGGAGTGTTTCGAGGATATGCTGCCCGCGATATTCGCCGTCGAGACGGGTCTCTCGTCCGATCCGCCGATGAACTGGCGTCTGTCCATGCTGGACCGCTATGCGATCGTCTCCAATTCGGATGCGCATTCCCCGCAGAAACTGGCGCGTGAGGCCACCTGTTTCGATACCGAACTGTCGTACAGAGGCATATATGAAGCGTTGAAGACGAGGGACCCCGAACGGTTTCTGGGGACGCTGGAATTCTATCCGGAAGAAGGCAAGTACCACCTCGACGGGCATCGCAAATGCGGCGTCTGCTTGGAGCCGAGGCAATCGATTGCCTCGGACTGCCTGTGCCCGGAATGCGGCAAGCGGCTGACGGTTGGGGTGCTGCACCGCGTCGAGCAGTTGGCCGACAGGGCGGAGGGGGACAGGCCGGCCGTGGCCCCATCGTATGAGAACCTGATTCCGCTGCCGGAGATCATCGGTTCGGTGATCGGGGTGGGGCCAACCAGCAAGCGGGTCCAGGCGGTGTACGAGAGGATGCTGGCGGCGTTGGGGCCCGAACTGGCCATACTGAGGGATCTGTCCCCCGAAGAGATCGCCGGATGCGGCGAGCCGCTCGTGGCGGAGGGCGTGAGGCGGATGCGGGCCGGGGAGGTGGAGATTGCGGCGGGTTACGACGGCGTATACGGCAGAATTCAGGTGTTTTCAGA
>CAZKDZ010000071.1:0-14555 GCA_964551635.1 uncultured bacterium
GTACTGGGGTTGGGACCCGGTAGAAAACGCCGCTTTGCTGCCATGGCTGACGGGCACCGCCTTTCTGCACTCGGTCATGATCCAGGAAAAGAAAGGAATGCTCAAAGTCTGGAACATGGCGCTTATCATTCTCACCTTTACGCTATGCATCTACGGCACCTTCCTGACCCGCAGCGGGCTGGTTTCCTCCGTACACGCGTTCGCCCAGTCGCCGATCGGCAGCGTTTTCCTGTATTTTCTGGCGGTTATCGTGGTCTTCTCCGCAGGTATCCTGTGGCGGCGGCGGGCATTGCTGAAAAGCAGGAACGAGTACGAATCTCCCGTTTCCCGGGAAGGTGGATTTCTGCTCAACAATCTGCTTTTTCTCACCGCCGCGTTCGCGGTGTTCTGGGGCGTGATGTTCCCGGTGCTCTCCGAAGCCGTCACCGGCTCCAAAGTCACCGTGGGTCCTCCCTTCTTCAGCACGGTGATGACGCCCATCGGCCTGCTCCTTCTTCTCCTGACGGGCGTTGGACCGCTGCTGGCCTGGCGGAAGACGTCGGCGCGCAGCCTGAAAAGGCACTTCGCCGGACCGGGCACATTCGGTCTCCTATGCGGCGCCGCCGCATTCGCACTTGGCGCGCGCGAACCGTACGCATTGATTTCCTTTACGCTCTGCGGCTTCGTGACCGGAGCCATCGCGACTGAATTCCACAGAGGCGCGAAGGCGCGCGGCAGCAGTTCAAGGGAGCCGTATCTCAAAGCGCTGTGGTCGCTCACAGTCCGAAACCGCCGGCGCTACGGTGGATACATCGTCCACTTCGGCGTCGTCCTCCTCTTCTTCGGATTCACAGGAAACGCCTTCAACCGTGAGATCGAGGCGGGACTGAAACAAGGCGAGTCCGCGACCCTCGGCAGCTACCGGCTCGTCTACGAAGGCTCTTCCCAGAGCCAAAATCCGCTCACCATCGTAATTCAGACACAACTGGGCGTGTATCAGGGAGACGAACGTCTGGGTACGATGTGGCCGGAGCAGCACGTCTACTACAAGCGAAAGGACCAGCAGCGAACGACCGAAGTCGCCGTCCGGTCCAGCCTGCGCGAGGACCTCTATGTCCTGTATGAGGGGTTGGATGCCGACGGCGCCGCCATGTTCAGAATCTACGTCAATCCCCTTGTCATGTGGGTGTGGATAGGCGCCTGGGTTCTTACCCTCGGGACGGTAATTGCCATCCTGCCGGAGCGGCGGGAACGGCTCAGGCGCGGGCGAACAATCGGGTTTCCTGCGGCATCCTGAAGAAGATAAAACAAACAATGGCTGACGGGACACGGGACACAATAGGCGCGGCCTTTTCCAGGTCCTCCCTTTATCCGATGAGGATGATTCTCCCGGTGCTCCTGCTCCTCTCGCCGGCGGGCGCCGTAACCGCGGACGTGACGCAGGAACGGGTGAGAGAGGTGGCAAAAGGCCTCGCGTGTCTCTGCGGCACCTGCCCGCGCCGGCCGCTGGCTGAGTGCGCTTGCGGTTGGGCGGATGAAAAGAGAGCGCGCATTGCCGAAGTTCTGAAAGCGGGTCAGGACAGGGAGGCCATCATCGCGGGCTTTGTTGCGGAGTTCGGGCAGGAAGTGTACGTGACGCCCCCCGCCGCGGGCTTCAACCTGTCCGCATGGGTCATGCCCATCCTGGTTCTGCTGCTTGGCGGGCTCGTGTTGGCGGCCGTGTTGCGTAACTGGTCGCGTCAACGGGCAGCTCCCGGAGCCGGCAGGGTCCCGGAAACAGAAACCGACGACCCGTACAGGCTGAGGCTGGAGAAGGAACTCCGGGAGCGGGACCTGTGAGCGTCGCGTTCTGCATCGCCACTGTCGCGTTGGTCTTCATATTCGTGTTCCGTCCGTTCCTGACCACGAGGGGCCGGATTGGCGAACGGGATGCCGGCGCTGGCGGCGGAACCCCGCTCGTTGAGGAGAGAGAGGCCCTGCTCGACGCCATCCGCGAACTGGACTTCGACCACCGTATGGGGAAGGTGGAAGAGGAAGACTATCGTGAGACCCGCTCACGCTACGAAAACCGGGCCGTTGAACTGATGCGGGCTGTCGAGGAATCCGCCGGTCCCACGCCGGAAATCGAGGACCGCATCGAAGAAGAGATCGCCGCGCTCAGGAGAAAAGACACGGTCTCCTGCGCCGGGTGCGGATGGGAAACGCCGGAGGGCGCTCGCTTCTGTCCCCAATGCGGAAAGGCCCTCGCGGAATCACCTCCATGAGAAAACGTCTCTGCTGCTACGCCGTTGTGCTGATCGGTCTTTCACACGCGGCCCCCTCGAATGGCCTCGTTGTTGGCCGCGTCACCAACGGGACGTACTCCAAGCCCCAACAGGACTGCGTGGTATTGCTGATTCGCCAGGCCGACCAACCTGAAATCGCCGGTCAGGACACCACCGATGAACAAGGACGGTTCTCGTTCCGTGAAGATGACGGGGGTGACGCGCTCTGGTTTCTTTCCGCGGCCTATGCGGATGTCAATTACGTCCAGCAACTCTCGGAAGGCCCCAACGAAATCGCCGTATACGAAACCACCGATTCGGACACCGCCCTCACCGTTGTCTCACACCACATCATCGTGGATGCGGCCGAAAAGCGGGTGGAACAGATTCTGATCGTACGGAACGACGGCAACCGCACGTTCAGGACCGGAGAGGGACACGGGCACGGCCTTGAGGTATTTCTTCCCGACGGCGTGACGGAAGTGAGGGACGGCCCGCAGGGTCTTCACACGCACGGCAACATCCTCGTGAATCCGGATCCCGTTCGTCCGGGTCACAGCCAGCTGTTGTTTGCCCTCGACCTGCCCGCATCCGGACGTCTGTCACAGACCGTGAGCTATCCCACGGGGACCGTGGATGTCTTCGTCCGTCCTGCGGACGCGGAAGTCGCCGCGGGCGCGCTTCAGGACAGGGGTGAAGTCACGTTCGAACAACACAGCTTTCGAAGGTTCTCGGGCGCCGGCTTCAACCGGGGCGACCGGATCGACCTGGGAATCAACTCGTCCTCCTGGTCTCTTTCGGCGCTGTGGGACGATTCGGACATCAGGTTGGGTGTGCTTCTTGGCCTGGCGATCGGATTCGGGCTGCTCGCCATTTTCTTCCGGCCGGCCGCAAGAAAGAGTTCCCCCGCTGGAACGCCGGCCGAAGGCCCGCCTGACCTTCAAACGCGCAGAAGCGCACTGATGCACCAGATTGCAGATATGGATGACCGGTACGAGCAGGGCCGCCTCCCGGAGGAAGAGTACCGAAGCCGGCGAAATGCCTTTAAAGCGGAGCTTGTCGAAATGACTCGCGTCCTGGATGGGGAGGCATAGGGGTTGTGGCGTCGTCCGCTCCGGCCATCGTTCTCGAAAACGTGGAAAAACGATTCGGCCGCATCGCCGCCCTGGACGGCATCCACCTCGACGTTCCGGATGGCGCCCTTTCGCTTCTGGGCCCGAACGGGGCCGGCAAGTCGACCCTCCTGCGGGTCGTTGCGACCCTCACCAGACCCACGCGCGGCCGGCTGTTCATCCGGGGCGTGGATGCCGGCAAGGCGCCGGAGCGCGTTCGGGCGGACATCGGTCTGATCTCACACCAGACCCTTCTCTACGAAGACCTGACCGCAGGCGAGAACCTGCGCTTCTACGGCCGGCTGTACGGTCTGGACGACCTGAAAGAACGCGTGCGTCAGGCGCTGGCGGACGTGGGTCTATCCGGCAGGGAACACGACCGTGTCCGCGGGTTTTCGAGGGGCATGAAACAGCGCCTCGCCGTTGCCCGGGCCACACTCCACCGACCCGCGATTCTTCTTCTCGACGAGCCGTTTGCGGGCCTGGATGCGGCCGCGTGCGGTATGTTGAGCGAACGGTTGCGCCGGCTTCGGCGGGATGGGGGCACGGTCATCCTGGTGACCCACGAGCTTCACCGGTGTCTGGAACTTACGGACCGTTTCGCGATTCTGAACCGCGGGCGTCTGGTTGCGAAGGGAGAAACCGCGGGACAGTCGATCGAGCGTCTCGAACATTGTTACGGGAATGCCATAAACCAACATTCTTCCGCGATCCCGGCGGCAGAATGAATGCAGAACAGGGAACCGTCGACTTCTGACATCCGGCAAAACGCCGCTCCGGGAGCGCCTTTGGCCCTCTTCTTCCGTCAGGTTTCAGCAGTATTCCGGAAAGACTTCACGACCGAGGTCCGCACGAGAGAGCGAATCAGCGCAATGTGCTTTTTCGCGTTTCTGGTGCTTCTTGTCTTTAATTTCGTGTTCAAACCGGACTCGGAAACCATCAGGAGCGCCGCGCCCGGCATTTTCTGGATCGCCGTTACGTTCGCCGGATTCATGGGCCTGACGCGCTCCTTCGTATCGGAACGCGAAAACGACTGTCTGACGGGCCTCATGCTTTCTCCCGCCGATCGGGGCGCGATCTACCTGGGCAAGATGCTGGCAAACCTGTGCGCCATGCTGTTTCTGGAAGCCCTGATCCTTCCGCTTATGGCCGTTTTTCTGAATATCGCCGTCTGGGAAACCCTGCCCCGCCTGATTCCCGGGCTTCTGCTGGGGACCCTTGGATTCGCGGCCGTGGGCACCCTTTTCGCCGCGATGTCGATCAGGACCCGCCTCCGGGAGGCGCTGCTGCCAATGCTCACCCTTCCCGTCCTGGTTCCGGCCCTCCTGGCGGCCGTCGAATCGTTCCGGGCCGTGCTGGCAGGCGATTCTCTGTCCGATATCTCCGCCTGGATCAACATCGGCGGTGCGTTCGCGCTCTTGTTCGTGGCGGCATGCGTACTCTTGTTCGATTATGTGATCGAGGAATGATATGGGGAAACAACTGTACCTGTGGTCACGTATCCTGGGCGTGCTGGCGCTGATCGGCATGCTGACTGCGCCATGGATCGCGCTCGTGTACGCAAGTGTGGAGAGGCAGATGGGCCTCGCCCAGAAGATCTTCTACTTTCACGTTCCCTCGGCCTTCGCGATGTATGCCGCCTTCTTTCTGGTCTTCGTCTTCAGCATACTGTACCTGGTTCGACCGGAAAAACGATGGGACATCTGGGCTTCGTGCGCCGCGGAGGTCGGTCTTCTCTTCTGTACGCTCGTTCTGCTTACGGGCCCCATCTGGGCGAAACCGGTCTGGGGCGCGTGGTGGGTATGGGACGCCCAGTTGACCCTCACCCTGGTCCTCTGGCTCATCTTCGTTGCTTACATGATGTTGAAGAGTTACAGTGAAGACCCCCTGCAGAGCGCCAGGTTTCGCGCGGTCCTGGGTATCATCGGCTTTCTCGACGCGCCGCTCATCCACTACTCCACGCGGCTGTGGCGCACCCAGCATCCCGAGGTGGTGCGGGCCGAGAAAATAGGGCTGCCGTCCGACATGCTCGTTGCGTTCGTCTTTTGCTCCGCAGTGTTTCTTGTACTCGCCGCCGCAATTCTGACCAGGCGCGTCTCCCTCGAACTCGCCCGCGAGCAGCTTGAATCGCTGAAGAACCGATTCGACGTTATGGAATCACGGGCGTAGTTGATTCCGGCCCCCTGCCGGGCGATTCTGGAGGTTGCCTATGCAACACCTTGAATACATGGCCGCCGCTTATGCCATTATATGGGCGGTGATCCTCATCTACTTTGTGGGCCTCGGCCGCCGCGAACGCGAAATATGGACCGAACTTCAGGAATTGCGTGAGTCCCTGCGCGAGCGAAAACCCCACGTCGATTCCGGCGAACACCAGCAGACGACGTGAAGATCGGCAGTCGGTTGTCCTTCGTCACAGAGTTGCTATGCCCGTAAGAAACGCCCGCAAGATCCTCGCGCTTATCAGGAACCGAAAGGCGCGCGATCGCGAACGACTGTTCGTTGTCGAAGGCATTCGACTGGTCGAAGAAGCGCTCCTGTCGGACGCACCGGTGGAGCAGCTCATCTTCGACCGGGAGACGCTTGAGCACGACGGACGCCTGCAGCAGTTTCACCGCGAGGCCATCCGCCGGGAAATCATCGTCCAGCAGACAGATCGCCGCGCGATCAGAAATATGGGCGAACATCAGAATCCGGAAGGCGTGCTGGGCGTGGTACGATACATGGCGCGCAACCGGGAACGGGCCCTGGACGCAAGCGGTCCTCTCATCCTCTTCGACCGGCTGCGCGACCCCAATAATCTCGGGCTGGTTCTCCGCACCGCCGAGGCTGCAGGCGCGGCTGGCATTTTTCTATCTCGCGGTTCCGTCGAGCTCTACAACTCCAAGGTGGTGCGCGCCTCCCGCGGTTCCATCTTTCGCCTGCCCGTGTTTCGAAATGAAGAACTTCCCGCGCTGATCGAAGACCTGCGGCTGAGGGGTGTCCGCATTTTGTCCACCGAGCTGCAGGGTACGCCGTTCTACGAGATGAAACAGGAAGGCCGCATCGCCTTCCTGTTCGGCAACGAGACCTTCGGCGTCGACCCGGACCTCCGGCAGCGCGTCCACCAGGCCGTCTCCATTCCCATGGCGGAGGGCGCGAATTCTCTCAACGTGGCCGTCGCCGCGGGCATTCTGTTGTTCAGAATCAGAGAACCTCTCTGACACCATAAGAGCCCGGCGGCTGTACCACCGGGCTCGACTTCTGCTTCGCCCGCCCACGTCTTCAATTACGTCGACCGGAATGGATTTCTAATACACCGCGCCTGTCAAAGATCCCCGGTTCGATTCATCACTGTACGCCTCATATAGATGCGGACGGCGCTGTAGCCAGTTCACCTCACGGAAACATCCCCCGTTCCAGGTACGATACCCGTCCGCCAGGTCCACCGTTGCCAGAATGTGGTCCCGGTCTCCCTCGTTCCACGCCAGGATTTCGCCCTTTCTGTCGATCACGCAGCTGCCCTGGGTCGTATTCCGCGCAACCACCATGCAGACCTGGTTGTCCATCGCACGAGTTCGCATGATGGCCTTCCAGCGGTCTTCGCTGAAGATGGGCGATCCCGGACCCCACCTGCTGGCACGGTGATCGCCCATGATCGGCAGAAGGAGGAAGTCCGCCCCGCTCAGTCCCACCATCCTCGAGGATTCCGCGGCCGAACTGTCCATGCAGATATTGCATCCGATTCGTCCGATCACCGTATCGAACATCGGAAAGCCGTCACCTGGAAGAATCCCGGATTCGCTCTCCCCGCCCACGGCCAGATGCACCTTGCGATACCTGCCGTCGACCGCCCCGTCCGGACCCATCAAGGCCGCCGTATTGTGAACCGCGTCTCCGTCTCTCTCAATCAATCCCAGCAGGAGGTACAGCCCATGCCGGCGGGCGAGTTCCGCAAACGGCTCCGTTTCCGGTCCCGGCAGGGCGACCGCCAGGTCGATCGGACTTCCGGAAATCCCCCACTGAAGGGCGATCTCCGGCAGGACGATCAGATCCGGCCCCGAATCGCAGGCGGCTTCGCACAGAGGCAGATAGTAGTCGATGTTCTCGGCAACGGAGGAATAGGGTCCCTTCCGGGAGCCCGCCTTGCCGGTTACCACCGCCACCCTTACTGCAGAGGGGATTTCCGGGGCCTCAACAACCTTCAATTCCGGCAGAACCCACTCCGACTCGCCCGCGGTTGCCCACCGGAAGCTGCAGCGCAGCGTCAACAGGCTGACCCCTTCGGGTGCGGTCAACGTCCGGGAGAACCGGATCTTTCGCGGTCCGACGGGCTCGGGCAGCAGATAGTCCCATCCCTTGATTGCATCACCACGTACCGTCGCATCGTCGGGCGGCATCTTTCCCCAGAAGGATTTGCAACGCAGCGTGTCTCTGGGGTGTTCCAGATTCCTGTAGTCCACCTCCCAGGTCGCCCGGAGCGTCTGGCCCGGTTCGACTCCCGAGAATAACGCCTGCCAACCGCCCACGCACGTTCTTGTTCCATTGGCCGCCGCACCGAACGTCCTTCCATCCCGTTCTGTCAGCGGCGCGGCGGATGGATGCGGCGCCCAGGGCTCGATTCTCTCCATTTTCAGACTGGCCATCTGCTGCCCCCCGCGATAATGTTCGGTGTGAGGTCCATCCGTTTGCTGACGATTGGACGCCCCTACTGCTGATCGCCGGTCCTCAATGCGCCGTCGACAAACGCATAAGCCTGCTCGCGGATTTCCGGTGGAAACGCGTGTTCCGCATCGGGATGCACCGCCAGAAGACGGTCCGGGCCGCCGAGTAACGCGTAAACGGGCGCTGCCGCCCGGACGCAGTCTTTCACACCGGATACTTCGAAATTGGCGTCACGCAACGGAGCGTTGATGAAAAACCCCCGGGGCGCGAGGGCCGCAACCACCTCCGTGAAATCAAACGGCATCCGATTTGGATCCTTTCCGTACCGTTCGGAAATTCGGGGCATATACCCTCGATGGCTCCAGCCGGTCAGGTCGCCGCCGTAATATTTGAAAAACGAATTAAACCCGCAACTGGACACCACAACCTTCAGCCGCCGATCGAACGCGGACAGATACATTGAATTGTGTCCGCCAAGGGAATGACCGATACAACCAATGCGTCCCGCGTCCACCTCCGGCAGCGACTGCAGCAGATCCACGGCGCGCATGTGGTTCCAGATTCCCTTCATCGTAGCGCTGGCATACCCTTTCTGATATGGATCGAATACATAGTCTCCAAAATTCAAGTAGTCCGGCGCCAGTGTCACATAGCCCCTCCGCGCAAGCTCCAGCCCGTAGTGAAGATCCGGGATGCCGCCCACGCCCGCGGGTTCGCCTTTCCCGATCTTCGTTGTCTGGTGCAGGCACAACATCGCCGGCGCCTTGCCGTCCAGGCCCTTCGGGACCAGCAGGTACGCGGGCACGCGGTCGCCGGGTTCCGACACGAAAGAGACTTTCTTCCTGATCACGTCGCCCAGGTCCTCGGTCGTCACAACCTCCACTTCCAGCGCGGGCAGGCCGGAACGGTCAGGAAGGGGTCCCATCACCTCCTCCATATTCGCCAGAATATGCGCCCGCCGCTTCTCCCAGTCATTCGCGTTCGATACCGTCCGCTCTCTGCCCGCTGCGTCCACGTAGACCAGCATCTTCTTCTTATCCTCGTAGAACGGCGGTCCCTGCCCGGCAGCGGGGACGCCCACCAGCATCGTGATTCCCAGAGCCAGGCTGACCGTCCATCGTGAAAATCTCTCAGGAAAATGTACCATGGTCCATTCCGTCTCAGCGAGCCGTCCATCCACCGTCCACGAATAACGACGTCCCCGTGACATAGGTCGACGCGTCGCTGGCCAGAAACACCGCGGCGCCCCTGATCTCGCCCATCTCGCCCCAGCGATTGAAAGCGGTCTGGCTGAGCAGGCTCTTTACTTTTTCGGGCGTCTTCAGGAGCGGCCTGTTGATCTCTGTCAGAAAAGGACCGGGGCAAAGCGCGTTGCACCGTACTCCGAACGGCGCCCACTCCAGGGCCAGCGCCCGGGTCATTCCGGCGACCCCCGCTTTTGAGGAACAATACGCCGAGCGCTCCGCCAGACCGACGGCGCTCAGCGTAGAACCCACATTGATCACCGATCCGCTCTTCCGGGACGTCATGATCGGCCCCGCGGCCCTGCAGCAGAGCCAGGAACCCGTCAGGTTGGTCTCAACGACCTGCCTGAATTCATCGACCGGAAAACGATCCAGGGGATGCCGGATGTTGATTCCCGCACAGTTGACGAGGACGTCCAGCCGCCCAAACCGATCCGTAACCGCCTGCATCAGCCGGGTCACATCCTCATCCGCCGTTACGTCGGCGGCCAGCCCAAGGCTTTCCCGCCCCGCCTTCGCCGCGATCCCTGCCGCAACCGATTCGCAGTCCGTTCCGTTTCTCGAACAGACCACGGTACTTGCGCCCGCCTCGGCCAGCGCCAGCGCCATTTCTTTTCCCAGTCCCTTCGATCCTCCGGTAATCAGGGCGACACGACCGTCCAGTCTAAACAGATCCAGCGTCTTTGGCTCGTCCATTTCCGCCTCCGCAGTTTGCATGGTGCCGCGAATTGCCTGATGCCGCGAATTGCCAATTCGCGCTCCGGCCCGAAGGTGATCAGCGGTTACCATCCCGCGACAGTTCGGCCAGGACTGTCTTCAATATACCGGCGAACAACAGCCGCTCTTCGGGTGTCCCAACGGTCACCCTGAAAAACCTGTCCAGAGGCGCCGCCGAAGGTTTGCGCACGAAAGCGCCGTGTCTCTGAAGCGTCTCCAGAATCGTATTCGCGCGATCAACCGTTCCGGCATCGAATGCCACGAAATTCGTGGCAGAAGGCAGCGTGGGCAAGCCGAGACTTCTCCCCAGACGCGCATAATCCGCCCGTCCCTCCACGACCGACGTGACAACGTTCGCCACGAAGTTCGTATCTTCAAGCGAGGCGAGCGCACCGGCCTGCGCAACACGATTCACACCATAGTGGTGCCGCACCTTCTCCAGGGCCCCGACAACGACCGCGTCCGCAACCGCATATCCGATCCTCGCACCGGCCATCCCGTGCTCCTTGGAGAACGTGCGCATACGAATGACGCGCTGCCTGATCGGCGCCATGGGCGGTGGCGCTTCCTGTGTTGCAAACTCCGAATACGCTTCGTCCAGAATCAGCAGACAGCGATCCGGAAGCATCTCTTCAAATGCCCTGATTTTCGCCGCCGGGTGCCATGTGCCCGTCGGGTTGTCCGGATTGGAAAGGAAAACCATCCGGGCTTCGGTCTCCGCTGCGGCTTCGGCGAGTCCCTCCAGATCGTTTCTGTCATCCCGGTAAGGTACGAAGCGAAGGCGCCCGCCGAACCCATTTACGTGGTAGTTGAACGTGGGGTAAGCACCGAGGGACGTTACGACCGTCTCACCGTGCTCGACAAAAACCCTCACGACAAGCCCGAGAAGGTCGTCAATTCCGCTTCCAACGCTGACATTTTCAAACGGAACACCGTGGAAACCGGCAATTGCGGCGCGGATCTCGTGGTTTTCCGGATCGTTGTACCAGCTCAACCGCTCAACCGCCCGGTACATCGCCTCGCGCGCCAGCGGCGAAATCCCGAAGGCGCTTTCGTTTGCGCCCACCCTCACCCTGAAGGCCTCTCCGCGCCGTCGTTCCAGCGCTTCGGGCCCCACGAAGGGCACCGAGGCCGGCAGGCCGCGGACAATCCGGGTAAATGGAAACCGGTCATCCATCGTCCGGGCTCCGTCAATGTAAAGATATCGTGGGTACGTCAGAAGCGGATTCGGAACCGCAATCTGAATTCCAGGCCTTCTTCACCGGACCCGTGCGGCTCGCCCCAGTCGACCTGGTCCAGATGCGCGTCCACGTACGCATCGCCCATGCCGAACAGGATAAGGCCAATGGTTGCGTACAGAAAGACATTCCGCTCCAGAGTCGCATCGACCGACGGGCGATTGTTCAATTGGTTTCGCCGAACGAAAAACGCCACCGTGGAACTCACCTGTGCGGCGGCAATCAGGCTTCCCTTTATGGGCCGGCGGTTATAGAACTGACCCCATCCCGGCAGCGCCAGCGACCGCAACATCGCGCCCCGGGGGGACCGGACCTCCCGGACGCTGTCCACGGCCGCCGAATCCGGGCTTTCCGCGGCCGCCGGACCGACCCAGGTGAGCATGGCGATTCCCGCCGCGAATGCGAGCCATTTTGCGGCAAAGCGATCGCGGTCGGGATTCGCGGACCTCCGGCTCCAGGCATTGAGTTTCACAATTCATGCTCCGATCGCCAATCTTGCCGCTCCCAGAATCCCCGCGTCGTCTCCCAGCATGCCCGCCACGATTTGCACCCTTTCCTTGACCCCGACAGTCCCGCGCTCCCGGAAGGTCCTTCTGACAGGCGCGAACAGCCTTTCCCCCGCACTCGCGAGTCCGCCGCAAAGGGCCACCACTTCCACGTTCGTTACGCTCACCAGACTCACCAGGCCGATTCCCAGCAATGTGCCGGTCTCTTCGAACATGGCGCGGGCAAACCCATCTCCCGCTTCCGCAGCCTCGAAAATCGCCCGTGTGGTCAGTCCGTCAGCAGTCAGTGTTGTCTGAGGCGATTCAATCGATATCCGATCGCGGGTGCGCCTCACCATCGCCGTTGCGGAGACATAGAGCTCGAGACAGCCAAAATTCCCGCAGGGGCAGCGTGGGCCGTTCCAGTCGATGGTGATGTGCCCCACCTCCGCCGCATTGCCGTTGAACCCATGCATCAGTTCGCCGTTGCATACCCAGCCGCCGCCGACACCCGTGCCCAGCGTCACACATAAAAAATGAGGCGCCTTCCTGCCGGCGCCCCGCCACTGCTCGCCAAAAGCCGCGAGATTCGCATCGTTGTCCACAACCACCGGTATTTCGAGCGATGTCTCCAGCCGGTCCTTCAGACGTACGCCGTGCATGCACGGCATATTCTCGGGAGAAATAATGACGCCATTGAAGGGGTCCAGCGGGCCGGGTGCGCCGACGCCAACGCCGCGTACTTCCGGTTCGCCCGCTTCCCGGATCACCTGCCTGACGCACGCCGCGATTCCTGAAATCACGCAATCGCTGCCCAATTCGGGCCGAGTGGGACAACGGTACCTGGCTACGATCTCGCCCGCGTCCGTCACCAGGCCCGCGCGGGTATTGGTTCCGCCCAGGTCGACGCCAACCGTCAGTGCGCTCACATCCCGGCCCGCGCCTGTTTCACGGCGTCCACAAAGGCCCGGGCGGTCGCCGTCAACGCGGCCCAGTCTTTCTCCGCCACCGCCCGCTTATCCACCATTGCGCTTCCCGCCCCCACCGCGCAGGCGCCCGCTTTGATGAACTCAGGGGTCGTTGTGGCGTCCACCCCGCCCGTGGGCATCAGACGAACCTGCGGCAGCGGACCCTTGACGTCCTTGAAATAGGAAGGACCGCCCACTCCGGCAGGGAAAACCTTGACAACGTCCGCCCCCGCCTGCCACGCGGCAAGAATCTCCGTAGGCGTGAACCCCGCGGGCATGACAACCTTTCCGTAGCGCCTGGCCATCGCGATAACGTCCAGGTTCAACGTGGGTCCCACGACGTACTCCGCGCCGGCCAGAATGGCAGCGCGCGCCGTCTCCGGATCCAGGACGGACCCGACGCCGACGATGGTGTCCTCCATTTTCGCGGACGCCTCCTCAATAACCTTGAGCGCCCCGGGTACGGTCATCGTCACTTCGATGGCAACGACGCCGCCCTCCCGCAAGGCCCGGGATACATCCATCAATTCTGTGGGCGAGTCCGCCCTCAGAACCGCCACCACCCCACAGTCGATTATTCGATCAAGCACACCGGCCATACGATATTCTCCTCGGGCTGTTAGCGCCGGATTCTTGCCGCCGCGCCCTTCATGGCGGATTCCGCCTCCGCCCTTGTCGCCCAGTTTACGTCGCCCAGGAAAGTATGCGCGAGCGCCGAATACGCGCCGGCGAAATCGACCGCCGACTGGGGATCCACCCCCTCGATCAGGCTGGATATCAACCCTGCCGAGAAACTGTCCCCGCCGCCCACGCGGTCGACCATTTCCAGGTCCTCGTAGATTCGGGACAGGTAGAATGCTTCGCCGTCGAACAGGAGCGTCCGCCAGTCGTTCAGCAGTCCCGTCTTTGCTACCCGCAGTGTTGTGCCCACATAGTCCACATTCGGATAGGACTCGACCGCCCGACGCGCCACGTCCTTGTAGCTATCGGGATCCAGCTGACTGTAGTCGTCTTTCGAGCCCTCCGCCTTCAACCCCAGGACCTTCTCGAAGTCCTCTTCGTTGCCGATCAGTACCTTGACCAGCGGAACGATCCTGCTGCTGGTTTCCTGGGCTTTCTCCGAACTCCACAGCTTCGACCGGAAGTTCAAGTCATAACTCGTGGTCACCCCGGCCTCGCTGGCAGCCTCAAAGGCTTCAATCGTCGTGTCCGCGGCGCTGTTGGAAAGCGCCGGCGTGATGCCGCTGACGTGGAACCACTTCGCGCCGTCGAAAATGGACTTCCAGTCCACCATGCCGGGCTCGATATTTGAAATCGCGGAATTCGCCCTGTCGTAGGTCACCGCGCTGGCCCGCGGCCCGACGCCCAGTTCGACGTGGTAAAACCCGTTACGTTCGAAACCGACTCCGTCAAAATCCACCCAGCGTATATTGGACATGTCCACGCCGTGTTCCCGGCCCTTGTTCCGAATGATCCATCCCGTCCAATTGTCCACCAGCCGGGATACCCACGCCGTATTCAGACCGAGATGCGCGCAGGCTACAGCCACATTATACTCGCCGCCGCCGATCTCGACGTCCAGACTGGTGGAATTCTCCAGCCGGCGGTATTCCGGCGAAGACAACCGAATCATCGCCTCCCCGAAGGTCACTACGTCGTACATCGCTCCCTCCTCAAAAAAACCAGGGCGTGGTCTTCATTCGTCGCTTCCGCCCAGGAGGCCGGAAAGGACCAGCAGTCGCAACAGGGAAAGCACCGCCACCAGCGCCGACGCCACGTAGGTCCAGGCCGCCGCATTCAATACCTTTCGGGCCGCGGGGATTTCCTCCCGGGTGAGATATCCGCCGTCCTGGAGAATGGAAATTGCCCGGCTGCTGGCATTGAACTCCACCGGCAGCGTGACG
>CAZKDZ010000072.1:0-4625 GCA_964551635.1 uncultured bacterium
GGTCGCCGCCATCCTGCGCCTCCACCCAGCACACTGTCGCCGTCGCGTCATTGCGCCACCGGAATGAGCGCGGACCCTCGCGTACGGCATCGAAAGCAATGGGTACATCCTCCGCCAGGGGCGCATCGACCAGTTCGCGAATCACCCGGCCGTCCATATTCCATATTTCAACCCGAACGGGAAATCGATCGTGCGGCGCCAGGTACGAAAATGGCCGGTGGAGGGACTCCACCAGCAGATGTGCGCCGCCCGGCGCCGGCTCGGCCCGCCGGATGATTCCTGGCGCACCTACGGCTCTCTCGCTTCCATCCGGTGCGATCACGACCAGCCGGGAGGTTGCATAGTATTCGAAAAGCGTTTCGTCGTGCGCCCCTTTCAACAGGTCCTGCCAGGTTCGCGATGGCGCCAGTTGGCCCGTGTTTTCCCGGATCTCCGGACCCCGGGGCACCTCAGGCGCATCGGGGACTTCGGCCCGTTCCGCTGGAACAGCCCGGACGATCAGCGAAGGGATGCCGTCCGGTCCGGACGGTATCCAGGCGAACGGCGCGCCGAAGACTCCATTCAGCCTGATGTCGGACACCTGCCGCGTCACACCCGAGTCCACGCCGGCGCACCAGAGCATGATCCCCGATCTGTCACGAACCGTAAAGGCAACCCGTCGCCCGTCCGGCGACCACCGCGCCCACCCGATGCGGCAGTCCTCCGGTAAACCCTTTAACGGGCGTTCCATGCCATCCGAAATCCGCTTCAGCGTGAGACCCGTGTAATACCCCGTCCGGCTCAGACCGAAGGCGCCGGGGTCGATGCGAAGGCCCGCAAGCCGTAACTCCGGCCGCGCCAGTTCGGATATGGGCGGCAGGCCCGGTTTCGCGAGCATCAGGATCCACCGTCCGACGGGGTCGACGACGAGGTCCGGCGTTCCTGGAGCGTCCAGCAGCGCCGCAATTTCCGCCGGTGGCATCCGGTATTCGGGTTCTTGTGAGGTGGGGTTCATGTTTCCTTCGAGTTACGTCAACAGCCAGGGGACTCTCGGGGTTTGCCCTGCCTATATTGCGACGGGCTCCATTCCGTCCGCCGACCGTTGCCTGTTGACATCGTCAATCCGCCAGGGAACAACGGAACCGTCGGCCCGATACCGATCATAATAGCCCCCTTCGTAACGGGCGATCGGCATCAACACCGTCCCTGATCGGATCTGCGCAAGCGCCTGCGCGTCCATCGTCCCGCCATCCGCCAGATCCACCACCTCGATCTCATCCAGCCGGTTGCTGCCCAGGCCCCGCAGGGCCGCGAATCTGAGATAGGGTGTCGTCTCCGGGTCCAAACCCATCAGGTACGTCGCAACCGCGTCCACGTGCACCTCGTTCTCACCGATCAGGGTCCACCCCAGCGGATAGTTATCGCCCTCGTTGAATGCAGTACCGTCTCTTCCAATCAACCCGTCGACCATGCAAAGCCGCGGAATATTCAGGGAACGAAGGGCGGCCACCAGGTCGCACAATTTGTGGTAGAACCGGTCTTCGAACAGACTCAAGCCGCTGTCCGTCAGGCGCCAGATCCCGTTCTCGTGCGGCCGGTCAATTTCCTGTATATGACACAGGTGGCGTTCCGGCCGCGCCAGGATGCCCATCAGATTCTTGATTGCCAGGGTTGTACATCCCAGGTTGTGGCATTTCGCCAGCGGTACATTGAAAAAGAATGCGCAGTCCGTCACCTCCCGATAGATCGGATAGGCTTCGAATACCACCCCGCCGGGCACCGGTACATTCCGGCTGGGGCGGTCGTTCAACCCGGTTAACGTCAACTTTCGGCTGTCCGCCATCCTCGTGTACCCGGCGCCATTCCATGTATTCCCGTTTTCCGGCTGCTCGCCGGATTGCCCGTCCGCAACCACCAGCCTGCCGGCGTCGATGCCCTTCTCCACGAGCGCGTCGGCCATCCCCGCCAGAAATCCCGGGTGGGTTACAATGCGTTTCTCCGCGGGAAACAGGACCGTTGCATTCGGCTTGAGCAGCACCGTTCCCTCTTCCGGCAGCGCAAGGTTAACGCGCCGCAATGCCGCGTGGGCAAGGTCCCTGTATGCCTCGAATGGCGCCTCGTTTCCCTCGATCCCGGCTCGAAACAGGTAGACTCTCTCGCTTTCAATTCGCATTCCGGTCTCTCCCCTCGTGGATGAATGGATTCGTCTGCCCTGTACGGGGAGACAGTGGATCGTTCATTGGACTTGACTTACCTGCCCTCCACGGCGCCAATTGAATATTTGCAGATCCTTATCGGGTACCTTAAACGCTATTGATTTCAATAATTATTCAGCATATATTCACGGGGTTACACACGTGAATTCTGACCGGTTGTCTCAGGTCATGGAAATCCGACTCAACACTGAACCGTTGCCATTGTGGCCGATTTTCGTTAATCTTTGGATTGTCGGGTCGATATCCACAAGAATGCCAACTATCAGAGACATTACCGGTCCCTATCGATTCTTCTTCTTCAGCTTTGACTGCAACGAACCGAAACATGTACACGTTCAGCGGGAAAAACGGATCTGCAAATTCTGGCTCGAACCGATCAGTCTTTGCAGGAATCAGGGTTTTTCACCCCATGAACTCAACCGGATTCGTCGAGCAATCCGCGCGAATTTAATTCTGATCCTGGAGAACTGGGATGAACATTGCGGGTAGTCCGGAACCGAGAATTCAGCTTATCCGGGTTACTGATGACTCCATCACAGCTGACTTTGTTGACGGTCGTACAATCAGTGTTCCTCTTGTCTGGTCGTGGCGGCTGTCGGAAGCCACACCGGAGGAACGCGCCAACTACGAAATAATCGGCGATGGGACAGGAGTCCGCTGGCCCGACATCAATGAAGATTTAAGCGCTCAGGGCATGCTGGCAGGCGTTCCGGCTCGCCCTCCCAGACACAGGGTCTGATTCAGTCACTTCGTTTCTATCGATGGCAAACCCTCACGGACCACACGCAGGAATGAACTACATGCTGTTGCCGTCCCGCCGCGGATTCCGGATAATGTCCGCTCTTCACCCTATCGCTTGCAGAACGATCTCCCGGCTTCGCTTGAGCGCATCGAGCGGATCGGGCAGTTCCGGATGTAACTCCAGACTCAGATTCCCCCGGTAACCGATATCGGAAAGCGCGGAGATCGTATCGGCCAGCGCTGCTTCGGTAAGAATGCCGTCCGTCAGGCCAAGATGCAGGTCGCGCGAACCGTCATTGTCGTCCAGATGCACGTATCCCAGCAGCGGTCCCGCGTCCGAAATTACCGCGGCGGGGTCTTCGCCGGACATCTGCGCGTGGCCGATATCCAGCAGAAGAAACAGGTTGGGATGCCCAACTTCCCGCAGGTACGTGATCGCCCCGGAGGCGGTAGGCAGCGCGGTACCCGGGAAATGTTCCACGCACACCCGCACACCCAGTTCGCCCCCACGTTCGGCCAGCTTTTTCAATTCCGCCGCATATCTGTCCAGAGACGACGGGTCTTCATCCGGAACCACGTACGCGGTTGATGCGCCCAGCGCTGCGCCAAAGGCCAGCGTCCGTTCGAGATAGGATGCGGCCGCCGATCGGGAGTCCCGGTCAGGTCCGCTCAGCCGGACGCCTTCCGCCATACCGAACGATGCCGCGATACAGGAAACCGAAAGCCCATGCTCCCGGATGTTCCGCCGTGCTCCGTCTGAAGAAAAAGCGAACGGCCTTACATCGATCCACTCGAACCCCAGCGCGTCCGCCCTGGCGGCGATTGCGTTTTCCGGGCCCTCGATGGCCCATGCGCAGCACGCAAGTTTCATACAGGCGTCTCCCGCATCCGAACTGCATCCTCCACCATATCGTACACCGTGAACCGGGCTTCATAGCCCAGCAGTCGTTCCGCCTTGTCGCTGGTGATATACCAGGGACGTCGTGCGGTGGGAATGCAGGCCTTCACGTAAGGCAACCCCAGTCGCGCAGCCAGAAAGTCGACGAACGCCTCCGCACAGTGCGGTTCGCTACCTCCCATATTGAATACCTCACCAACCGCCGCCGCCGTCCCCAGTACGTGGATACATCCCGCGGCGATATCACGGGCGTCCGCCCACTGCCGGATTTCCGGATTCCCGCTGCAATCCGCGTACACGACGAGTTGCTCTCCGCCGCGGTTCAACGATTCCAGTACCGTCAGTGTATTCGATTGCGCTCCATTCGCAGCCGACGTCGCTCTGGCGTGGTCTATCGCCGCGCGCAGAAACAGCCAGCGCGCGAAAACGCTGCCAGGATTGACAAGCTCCGTGGCATCCGCGGTTGCTCCGAAGCGCAGGACCGTTACCGGAATCCCATAGCCGCGGCTGAAGCTCCAGCAGAGTTCCTCCGCGCCAATCTTGCTGGCGCCGTAGACCGAACCCGACATCAGGGGATAGTCTTCGTCCACCGGAAGGTAGCGGGCGTCCTCATCCGGCTTTTCGAAATAGACGGCATCGCTGCTGGCGTAGACAAAGTGAGCCGGTTCGCGCGTCTGGTCGCGGACTGCTTTCAACAGATGAAACGTACCCTGGACGTTGACCCGGACGAATTCCTCCTCGCCGCAACCTCGTGACGTCAGCGCGCCGGCGAGGTGAAAAACGGCGTCCAC
>CAZKDZ010000073.1:0-8248 GCA_964551635.1 uncultured bacterium
GGTCAAGGCAGGAAAATCCGGCTATGAGAGGCGAGCAAGCGCAGCCTCGATCTCGTAAGACGGGTGGATTTGACCAACGCCGACCGGCGCTTTTGTAGCCGCGCGAAGACCGCTGGGAATTTTAAGACAGCTTCTCAGGTCCATACTGAAACTCAAGGAGATGACGCGATGAAACGGACGTTGTGGATCGGACTGACAGCGGCGGTGATCTGCGCCCTGCTCTACCCCCGGGGGGCGGACGCCCAGGACCAGCGGCGGTTGTCGCGGATGGTCCTCCCTGTTCTGAAGATCGATCACGGGGCGCGAATGGCCGGTATGGGCGGTGCGTTCGTGGCCGTATCGGACAATATAGATGCCATCTTTTCGAATCCGGCGGGTCTCACGCATCTCGAACGCGCCGCGTTTACACTCGGATACACCCGGTGGCTGATGAACGACCACATCCTTACGGGCGGCATGGCTTTCAACACGGCGCACGGCGTTGTGGGTGTCAACGTGGTTACCTTCAGCCCCCACGAATTCGAAGAGACGACCATTTTCCAGCCCACCGGGACGGGACGGTATCCCGATATGGGCGATCTCTCACTGGGCGTGGTCTACGCCAGGAAACTGACGGACAAACTCTCCGTGGGCTCGATGTTCCGCTGGACGCAGCAGACGCTGGATACAGACCGCCTGAACGCGTGGGACGTGGGCGTATCCACGTTTTTCTACACCGGTTTCAGGAGCCTGCGTCTGGGCATGACCTTCGAGAACATGGGCAAGGACGTCAAGGTGATTGACGACGTCAGAAAGATGCCGGTTGCCTTCAGCACGGCCGCGGCAATGGAAATTGTCGGCGCCACCGGCGACCCGACTTATATCACGGTAACCTTTGAAAACACGTACGCCACGGATTTCGCCGACCCACAGTACCGTTTCGGCGGCGAACTCTGGCTTCAGAACAACTTTGCCCTCCGGGCGGGCTATAAGGCGAACTTCGACGAAGAGTCCTGGACGCTCGGGGCGGGGTTGAAATTCTCGATGCCGAACGGACGGATCGTGCAGGCCGACGTCGCGTACAGCGATTTCGGCACGTACCTGGATGCCCCGCTGCGGTTCACGCTCAGCGGCGCGTTCTGAGTCGCAGGTGGAATCGGTAGAGAAGAGAAATGGCGGTCCCCAGGGATTGCCATTTCTTTTTATCCTCCTTTATACAGAAACCCAAACTTACATGGATGGACAGAATAGGCAGGATCAAAACCGATCAGGATTAACAGAAGAGGACCACACCACACCCCGCCACCGGGTTAGAGGGGAGAAGGGAGAGGAAGAAGAAACCGGGTAGACGGGAGACGTAAGACGGTAGAAGATATCCTTGCCCCCTAATTTATCCCTCCTTGCCTCCGGCACGAAAAGAAGCCTCACGAGGCGGGTAATCTCTACCCTCTACAGTCTTCACTCTCCCCGCATTTCCTCTACCGTCTCCCCGCATTCAAGCTCTTCGCGGCCACTTTAACGGTTGTCTCGTATCGAATTAAGACTAGAGGTCCGCAGTGGGTCGATTTCGGAAGATCTGTCTGACGTGCGATGCGCAACAGGATGCTCCGGCCTTGAATTGCGGTGTCTGCGCGGGATCTCTGGGGTTTCAATACCGCTATGACGACGTTACATGGGACGACCGGTTCGAAGGGTCCATGTGGCGCTACTGGCCCCTGCTTCCGGTAGACCCTCCCGATGGAGCCGTGACCCTGGACGAAGGCGGTACCCCGTTGCTGCCCGCACGGAGCTTCCGCGGACAGCGGGTCTATCTGAAGGACGAGACCCGCAACCCCACCGGATCCCACAAGGACCGGTCGCTCTCGGTCGCGATCACGCACGCGAAGGCCATCGGCGCGGAGGTGTCCGTGATCGTATCGACGGGCAGTGCGGGTATCTCGAACGCCTCGCTGGCCGCACGGGCGGGGTTGCGCAGCGTCGTGGTCATGACGGAAGGAACGCCGCCGGAGCGCCTCTACCCCATGTTCGGCCTGGGCGCCGTGCTTCTCGAAGTGAAGGCCCTGATCGATCCGATCGTACAGGGGGTGATTGACGTCTGTCGTGAACAGGGACTCTATCTGAGCACCACCAGCCGGAATTCCAATCCGTACCAATGTGAAGGGAACAAGACCATCGCCTTCGAGATCGTCGAGGAACTTGGGCGGGCGCCGGACTGCGTGGTGGTTCCCGTGGGTGGCGGCGGTACGGTTTCGGGGGTCTGGCGGGGATTCCTGGACTGCCGGGCACTCGGACTCATCGACTCCGTTCCCAGGATGATCGGTGTGGTACCCGCCGACTACAACGCGCTGGAGGTGGCCTTCGAACGCGGATTGAAGCGGTGGGAAGACGTGCTGACGTTGCCTTATGACAACCTGCCGCCCTCAATTCTGGTAAAACTCGCCCACAGCTACCCCCCCGACGGCATGGAAGCCCTGGAGACCATACGTTCGTCGAACGGGTTCTTTATTTCCGTCACGGACGAGGAAGCCCTCTCGGCCCAGGAAGCATGCGGCCGGCGGGAGGGTCTGTTCGTGGAGCCGTCAACGGGCGCCTGTCTGGCCGGTACATCGCTGCTTCTGGATTCGGGACGTGTCGGTCCCGAGGATATCGTCGTCGCCATCGTCAGTGGCTCCGGCTATCGCGAAACCGCGTGTACCATGGCCGAGCGTCCACTCGCGACACAGGCGATATCCATAGAGGAATTGTCCGGTAACCTTTCGGGGCTTTAAAGGATTGAATCTATGTCCCTTCATCTTGCACAATGGCGTCGTCGGCAAGAACCGATTCTGTCCGCGCTGACCACCCGCCAGGACTGGTGCCGGGTTGAACTCTACAACCCGACGGTGCTACGCGTCGCGGACAGGTACATGATGTGGTACATCGCTCACGGTACCGCTACCCGTACAGACGATTCGGTCGTGGGCTTCGCCGAATCGGACGACGGAATCCACTGGAACGAGCACCCGGACAACCCCATCCTGACCCGAGACGATCTGCCCGCCTGCGACGCCTGGCAGACGCCCCACGTGATCTTCGACGCGGATGAGGGCCTGTTCAAGATGTGGTTCATCATGTCGACCGTTGTCCGTGGCGGTCCGACCTGGCTCGTGAGCTTCGAGCAGCAACTGGGTTATGCCGCCAGCCGCGACGGGCTGAAATGGAACGTCCATCCGGAACCGATCTATCACAGTGGGCGACGTCCGTGCGTGATCAAGGACGGTCCCGGCGCCTACCGGATGTGGATGAACTCATCGCCGACGCCCGACGGAAGCTTCGACGACCTGGTACATTACATCTATCGCTTCGAATCCACGGACGGCCTCCGCTGGACGCGCGACCCCGAACCCGCGGTGAGCTTCAACGATAAGCTGAAAGGCACCGTCTATCCGTTCGTCATGCGCGACGGCGACGGATACATCATGTGGTACGGAGCCTGGCCCGCCGGCGGCGAAGTGGTAATCGACGCGGGATCCGAATCGCCGCTGGTCCGCCCCGTATTCGAGATCTACTGTTCCACGTCGGCCGACGGTCTGAACTGGACCCACCACCATGACGCCCCCGCCCTGCCGGCAACGCGGGATCCCAACGACTACGACGGACGGTATACCTCCACGCCGTGCGTCGTGGACGGCGGGGATCGCTATCTGATGTATTATTCCGCCCGCGATTGGGGCACCCTCTACAGGACGGGCGCCGACACGCTTGGCATCGATAGAGCCGGAATCTACCGCCACATCGGCGTGGCCGAGTGCAGCAGGACCTGAAATGTCGGGCATGAGAAGCTGTTTTAAAATTACCGGCGAATTCCCGAGCGCGAGCGAAAAAGTGCCGGTCAAGGCGGGAAAATTCGCCCAAATACTAATGTATCGTGGCTGCGCGCCCCTCGCCACTCTTGGGTGGGTTTGCCCAACGCCGACCGGCGCTTTTGCAGCCGTGCGAAGACCGCTGGGAATTTTAAGACAGCTTCTGACAAGGAGAATGAGTGGACAGCGCTCGAGCATACGACCCGAAGCAACACGCGCAATCGGAGAATCAGCCGGCGCCCTCGGAGGACGGTCTGACCCTTCGCGCCTTCCTGATCGGTCTGGGTCTCTGCGTGTTCATGGGCGTCGCGTTGACCTACAACCGGATGGTCGTCCAGGGTCCGTTCATGGGCAATTACCATATGGACCGGGGCGTGCTGTTCGTTTTCTTTTTGCTCGTACTGGTGGTCAACCCGCTGGCGGGAGTCCTGAAGCGCCGCTTCTCACTGGGGCGGGGCGAGCTGCTGGCCATCTACGTCATGTTGATGTTTCTGATGCCGTCATGGAAGATGACCAAGGCCCTGCTGGGTTTCATGACGGGCGTCACCTACTATGCTTCGCCGGAAATGCGGCACCTGGAAGCTGTGTTGCCCAATGCTCTCCCATGGCTGTCGATCCTGGACACGGAAGCGGTACGGGGGTTGTACGACGGCCTTCCAGCGGGCGACCCGGTGCCCTGGTGGTCGTGGGTGGTTCCCCTGTGGAGCTGGGGATCGTTCCTGGTCGTGCTTTACGTCGTGCTGGTCTGCCTGGCGGTTCTCATGAGAAAGCAATGGGAGGAGCACGAGCGCTTCGCGTTTCCGATCATGCAGGTGCCGCTGGAGATGAGCATGATAGAGGCGCGGAGGGTTGGGCCGCTGTTCCGCAGCAGCATGATGTGGGGCGGGTTCGCGGTACCGTTCCTGATCGGATTGTTGAACGGGCTTCAGCGGTACTTCTATTCGCTTCCGCGTATTCAGCTGCGGACGATTCTCTGGATCTTCCGCCGGGCGATACCCTTGCATATCGGTCTGCATTTCGCGATCCTCGGGTACTCGTATTTCGTGAATACGGACGTGAGTCTGAGCATCTGGCTGTTCAACGTCATCGCAAAGTGCATCAGCGGAATTCTGGCCATTGTCGGGGCGGAGACATACGGGGTCTCGGGGGTGGTAGGCCGGCACAGCTCCCAGGGATCTGAATTCCTGGCGATGATGGGCATGGGGTACATGCTCGGCCTGGCGGGCTACAGTCTGTGGATCGCGCGGGGGCACCTGCGGGAGGTGTGGGCGAGGGCCATGGGCCGCCCGTCGCGCCTGGACGATTCTGACGAGGTGATCCCCTACCGGTCCGCGGTGGCGGGGATCGTTGCAGGGACCCTCTATCTCGGTTGCTGGCTCTACCAGGCGGGCATTGCTCCCCATCTCGTCCTGCTGCTGGGCTTTTTCAGTTTTGTCGTCTTTCTGGTGCTCGCCCGGATCGTGAGCGAGACCGGATATTCCGTGACCTATTCTCCGCTGAATCCGTCTGAGTTCGTGGTGTGCGCCGTGGGTTCAGCGGCGTTCAGCCCGACGGGGCTGACATCTCTGGGCGTCAGCTTTGCCTGGACGATGACCCGGTTGAATACGCTGATGCCGAGGGCTTCGGGCGCGCTGCGACTCGCACGGGAGATCGGGCGCAAGCGGGGGTTGGTGGTGGCGATGGGCGCCGCGCTGGCCGCCGGCCTGATCGCCGCGAGTTATACCACGCTTCAGCTGGGATACGAACACGGCGGCCGCAACCTGGACTACTGGTTCAGGGACGTGAACGACTGTGCGCTGCCCTTCGACGAATACATCGGGCGCAGGCTGCTTTCACCCTCGCCGATCTTCTATCCCGGATTCCTGTATACGGGTCTGGGCATTGCCGTCGTCGTGATGATGATGGCGCTCCGCTCCCGGCTGCCGTCGTGGCCGCTGCACCCGGTTGCGCTGCCCGTGAGTACGATCGCCTATACGCACAACTACTTCTTCAGCGTGTTTCTCGCCTGGGGAATCAAGTCGCTCGTTCTTCGGTTCGGGGGCGCCAACCTGTACAGGATGACCCGGCTGTTCTTTATAGGGATCATTCTCGGCGAGGCGGTCTGCCTCGGGATGTGGATCGTCATCGACAGCATCACGGGCAAAGTGGGCGGGATCTGGATCCTGCAACCGTGAGCGTGGGGACGGGTCGGCTCGAGTGCCGTCACGCCTATCGAAAAGGGTACGAATATGGATTCAGGAACAGATCGAATGCAGTGTGAGCTCATGCAGATGCGCGTCAACGGCTGGTGTGTCGTGAAGAACGTCGTACCCGAAGACCGGGTCGCTGCGGTGAGAGAAAGCGTCATGGATGCCGTCCACCGGCACGCGAATGCCGAAACCCTCGACGACAAGGGCATCGGCCACGTCTCCGGCTTCGTTGCCCGGGAGCAGTCTTTCGCGCCCTATGTGGCGGATTCTCGCGTCATGGGCGTCGTGGAGGGATTGCTGGGCGAACACGTACGGATCTCTTTCACGACCGCAACGGTGAATATCCCAGGTAATCCGCGCGGCGGCTGGCACGCCGACTGGCCCTTCAACCAGAACAACGCCGGGCATATCCCCGCGCCGTACCCGGACGCGGCGATGCACGTCACCACGCTGTGGATGCTCTCCCCCTTCAGCGCGCGGAATGGAGGGACCCTCATTCTCCCCGGCAGCCACCGATCCGACAACAACCCGAGCGGGGACAACGGTTTCGACCCGCTCGCAACGATTCCGGGGGAATGCAACGCCGAAGGCGAAGCGGGAAGCGTGCTGATGCTGGACAGCCGGCTCTGGCACGCCACGGCCCCCAACCATTCCGACGAGCCGCGGGTGTCGGTCGTGATTCGTTACGCGCCCTGGTGGCTCGATACCGGTGTCCTGATGCCCGGTTCCGAAGCGCGCGAGCGAATGCTGGAGGCCACCGGACTCAATGCGCCCGAGGTCCCGCCTGTTCCGCAAGAGGTCTACGATTCCATGCACGAACGGGTAAAGCCCCTATTTCGTCACTGGGTGAGGGCGTAGGACTGGCGTCTTGCCGAAACGCGTCAATCTTGTACGGAGGTGTATCGAAATGGCGGAGGTAGCGACGAAAGCCAGGTATACCGCGCCGAATCCCGGGTTCGGGTTCTCGGATGTGCCGCAGACCGAATTCGACTATCCGTTCCCTGCCCTGACGCTGGAGCAGCGGATGCGGTTCGAGCTTTTCGGGTACACCATCGTCGACGACCTGTTTAGCGAGCCGAAGTTGCAGTCCATAGAGGCGTCAGCACACAGATTGAAGGCGGAAATCCTGGACGCGGGCGGCGACAACGAGATCACGCCGCCTCCGCCGCCCAGGAAATACGAGGACTTCAGGGACGGGGCGATCTGGCGGGCGAACCGAAGGAGGACCGCCTCGGGCAAACTCCACCTGGAACGTCTCGAGATCGAGAATGTACTTGGGCTGGACCCCATCTACCTGTCCGTGCTGACCAGACCGCGCGTCCTGGGGATCGCGACCGAACTGCTGGGCGGGACGTTCCGGTTCCACCAGGTCGCCGTCCGCTTCAACCGGCGTTCCGAAACCCCCGTCCTGGGCTGGCACGGCGGGGTGACCCGGCACAAAGACCGGGCGGTGTGCAAGAACGGCTGGTTCCATACGCAGATCCTCGGATTGATCCTCTATCTCACGGACGTGGGCCCGGGCGACGGCGGTACCGGGATATTCGCGGGAAGTCACAGACTCGACCTCTCGTACGATGATCTGAAGCAGTACATCACGGACCATCCGGACTCCGAGTTCTTCCATCAGACCACGGCCAAACGCGGGGCCGCGCTGCTGTTCGCCGACGGCCCGCTGATGCACCGGACCATCAACATCGAGACGGACAGGGAACGGCTCATCATGCTTTCGCGTCTGGTCCATTCCGATTACGAGTTCGGACAGATGAAGTCACTCGGACAGACCGACCACGTACCGCATGAAATCATGCCACTGTTCTATGGTCGGGCGTTCACGCCCAGATATCGACCCCGCGGGGAATAAGTGCAGGAGAGAGTGGTGAGGAGTGAGAGTTGAGAGCCCCCGCCGCTCTCAGCGCGACACACAGGTCTCTCTTTCCTCACTCCTCTTTCCTCACTTCTTGCAACGGAAGGCGGAAGAAGAAATGGCGGCGCGAGTTCCCGGGATCAAGACGTGGTATGTGCCCCGCGTCTGCGCCGTCGAGCCGACGGGGCGGACGATTCCGGTCAAGGCCGGTGAGACCATCGACCTTCGTCTCGAGATCGAGCCCTGCCAATCGCTCCCGACAGGGCAGGTCTGGCGGCGTCCCTCCGATCCCATCCTGTCGGCGGCGACAACGAACCAGGACTGGTGCCGCGTACTCCTCTACATGCCCTGCGTGCTGAGGGCGGACGGCATCT
>CAZKDZ010000074.1:0-3515 GCA_964551635.1 uncultured bacterium
AGGGAACTCGCCGGCCAGTACCTGATCAACCCGAATACCGTGGCGCGCGCCTATCGGGAGCTGGAGCGCGACGGCCTGATCTACAAGAAACGGGGGTTGGGCACGTACGTCGCCGAGCGGGACGTCACCATATCCCGCGAAGAAAAGCTGGAGATCGTGAGGGAATTGCTGGACAGGGCGCTCGTGCAGGGCGTGGAACTGGAATTGAGCCCTGAGGAGATGGCGCAGGTGGTCCGGGAACGCCTCGACCGGTTTCGGCAGCAGGAGGAAGGCGATTGACCGGGTGGAAGGAGTCATTATGAACGGTACAGCGATCGCGACAGAGGGATTGACCCATCGTTTCGGCAAACTCACGGCCGTGGACGATCTGCACCTGGAGGTGCCCGAGGGCACCGTGTGCGGTTTCCTTGGTCGCAACGGCGCCGGCAAGACCACGACGATCCAGATTCTCATGAATCTGCTGCGGCCCACAGCCGGGACGGCCGAGGTCCTGGGGCTGGACCCGGCCGCGGACTCTCTCTCGCTCAGGCGGCAGGTCGGATACGTGGCCGAGAACCGTGTGATGTACGGCTGGATGAAGGTGCGTGAAATCCTGTGGTTCACCGGGCAGTTCTACGAGACCTGGAATCAGGCCCGGGTGGACGGACTTATCAGCCGCTTCGGTCTGGACCCGGATCAGAAGGTGAAGCATCTCTCCAGGGGGATGAACGCCCAACTGGCCCTCGCTCTGGCCCTGGGCCACGAGCCCCGGCTGCTGATCCTGGACGAGCCGGCCTCCGGGCTGGACGTGGTGGTGCGCCGCGATTTCCTGGAGAGCATTATCGGTCTCATCCAGGAGGAGGGCCGTACGGTCTTCCTGTCCTCGCATCTCGTCCACGAGGTGGAGCGCGTGGCCGACCGCGTCGCCATCATCGACAGAGGCCGCCTGGTGGCCGATGGCGCCGTGGATGAGGTGAAAGGGGCGGTCAAGCGGGTGGTTGTGCGCATGCCGGATGGCGCCGATGATCTGTCGGATATAGAGGGCCTGCGCCAGGTGCAGGGTGAGGGGCCCCGGCGGCTGTTGACGGTGGTGGGGTACGGCGACGCGCAGGCCGCACGCATCCGTGCGCAGGGCGGGCATATCGAGGACGTCATGGACGTGGGCCTGGAGGAGGCATTCGTCGCCCACGTCCGGTCCGAAACAGGAGGACAGCCATGAAACCGACTCTGGCTCTGTTCTGGAAAGAGGGACGCGAGGCCGCCTATAAAGTCGCCGCATGCGCAGGGTTGGCGATGATTGTCGGGCTGGTTTTCTCCCAATGGGAATTCGCCCCCGCGGATGTCAATGCAGTCAGTCACTCTGTAGGTCTCTTTGGCGCGGTGCTGATGGGGATGGATGCGATTGCGCGGGAGCGCAGCCGGATGACCCTGCCCTTTCTCGTTTGCAGGCCCGTGGCTTCCTGGAAGATTCTGGTGACAAAGTTCATCGTTGGCGCTGTCGGACTTCTGGTGATCCTGGCTTCTTACTGGGCAGGCGTATTCGTCGATATGGCGATAGATGGAAATTTCATTGACGACCTGGGTTTCTTTCCTCCCCGGTCTCTGATCTTGTGGCCGAATTGGCAGCCGGATGAGATTCTGGCTGACGTTGGATATGGACGAACCGTATTCCTGTGGTTTCTGGCCAGCTTGATTCCTTATGGGATGTCCGTGCTGGTCTCGACGCTTACCGACCATCCTCTTAAGACGGCAGTGACGTGTCTGTTTGCCGCGTGGATAGCATACGTTGTCATCATGATCGCGTGGAACTCGGGGCCGCCAATCGTTGCATTCTATTTCAGGCTCCTTTTCTCCGTTGGGGTGCACGACCACGCCGGAATTCTCCGAAAGGCTTTCGACGCAACCCTGTTGTTGGCCAGAGGCGCGATAGCCACCCTGGTGACAGGGGGCATTCTGTTGTTGGCCTGTCGTGTATTCAAAGAACACTGCAGACGTCGCTTCCAGTGGGTGATTGGTGGGATCGTGCTGATCTGCGCCGTTGTCGCCGTCGGAGTGGATCACTTCGGACCTCCGCACCGTCATCCTCACTTCCGGCCTGTAGGGCGCCTGCCGTACCAGTCATTGATGATGGACCTGGCAATGAAGGAAGGACTGGCGGTCGTGTTGCTAGAGCGAGACTTGGCCGTGGTGGACGTGTCGGATGCGTCGTCGCCGATCGAACTCGGCCGGGCCAGAGGGAAAGGCTGGCGATTCGAACGATTGGCGTTATCCGGCTCCCGTGGCTACGTCTGGGGTGAGTTCCGCGACAGCGTGGGTGTCGTCACATTTGACCTAAGCCGGCCGGACCGTCCCCGGTTGGAGGCGATGCGCCTGTTGTATCCGATTGAGAAAGGCACAACTCCGTTATTCTTGCGCATCCCCCGGCTCGCAGGGTGGGCGGTATGGAAGAATCATCTGTACGCGGGCGTTATCCGGGAAGAGTTCCTGGAGATGCATAGTTTCGATATAGGAGAAGGAGGCCGGCCGCAACCGGTTCATGTAACGCGGGTCGAAGAGGCGGAGAAACATGCCTGGGACAACGAGTGGGCAATGCGATTTTCAGGCTCTCGTGCGTTTATGACGCTTGGACACGATCTCCTGATTCTGGATCTTGCAGATTCCGGTCGCCCCGAAATATTAAGCCGGACACCGCTGCGTCGATTCGGTCGTTCCGTCCGATACGAGACCATGATTGAGGAATTCCAACAACAGATGGCTTCGGGAGAGCTTCCCGAGCGTCTCAAGAGGATACAGGCAAAAGCGGGTCCGGGGTTTGCACGGGTGTTCGAGCGCATGATGCAAACCCGCGGAATTCAAATGTACACACATGCCGCGCCTCCCGGGCTGGGGCCGCTTACGGTTGATGACGATCGGGCATATATCGAACGAACCCTGCCGCGGGAGATTGCGATTGTGGACATCAGCGATCCCCTGAAGCCGATGGAAGTCGACTATCTCCCGTGGACAGGTCTGCCAACGTTGATGAAGATCGATGGAGAAACCGCCTTCGCCCTCCGGGGCAGAGCGGTACAGGCGTATGACAAGACCGCTTACGGCGCGTATAAGCGTGGAGAGATACTTGGGTTTATAGATCGCCGGACCCATCGCCTCGGCCCCGGCTTTTTAAGTTCTGACCCACGAACGGCCGTTCGTGCGCGCGATATGTTTATTCTAAAGGGCGATTATATATACGCCATACTGCACAACGACTTGGCGATCTTCGAGAATCCGAGGAAAACGGAATAACTAACGGGCATTCAGATGATCACCGTCGCGCCCTGTCTGGCTTGAGAATTAGCGCAACCGTTCGCCGGAATCTGGAGAGACGACGACCGCCAGTAACGGCAAGCCGATGGATCGCGCGGAACAGTAAGAAACGCCGAACCGCGAGAGACGGGATAACGGCTCTACGGGATTCAGGATATACACGCCGGGGGAGTCTGCGAAGAGAACTGCAGGAGCGAATCCCAACATGAGCAGTGAGGAAGCCGAAGTGA
>CAZKDZ010000075.1:0-12727 GCA_964551635.1 uncultured bacterium
GGTGCGGACGGTGGTGTACATCACGGATGCGGCCCACGCCGATGGCGTCACCCGTGCTCACCACGAGGTATTCAGCGAGATTTTGCCGGCCTCGACCCTGGTTGTCGTAGCCGCGCTGCTCAGGCCGCACCTCGTCGTCGAGATCGAAGCCTACGCCATCGATTGATCATAGCAGCCCGTTGAAAAAGCCCATCCGGGCTACGGCCGGCCCTTGCGTTCGAAATACTGTGTTGCGCTCTCTCGCCGAATCGAGGGATGGAACTCGGTCGCGCGCCTTGTCTTCGACCTCGCCTGCAGAGCGACTTTGTCAACGGACTGCAAGTCGGCAACGCGTGAGAGAACAGAGTCATCTCCTGTCCATCGCCGTGTTTCGCAGCTGCCCCATTGCCCTCCCGGTCACCAGCGGCGATCGGGTCCGCCTGAAGACCGTTACCGGAGGCGTATAAACCCAATGTCCTCGACCGGCCCTCGCTTATGGCCTCTCTATCTGCTCGGAGGCATCGTCCTCCTGGCGCTCCTGCTGATCTGGCTGCCCGAATCCCTCCATCGCCAGCAACAGGTGATGCGCACCATGGGCACCTTCATACTCGCCGTTATCCTTGCTTTGCTCTGGCTGCTCTTTGCATCGCGGCTGGCATGGGGACGGCGCCTGTGCTACTTCGGCGGTATTGTCTTCGTCATTGCGCTTGGCATCGGGTTTCTTCGCATCAAGGGATTGAGCGGCGATTTCGTACCGGTCCTCGAATGGCGCTGGAGCGCTGCGGACGAAGCCGCCGTCGCAGAGGGAGGGGCCGCCACCGCGCTCGAAGCCCGCGATTGGCCGCAATTCCTGGGCCCCGAGCGCAACAACCGCCTCCGGGGCGTCCGCCTCGAGCGCGACTGGACGAGGCGCCCGCCGCGTGAAATATGGCGTCGCCCGGTCGGCGCCGGGTGGTCCTCCTTTGCCATAGTCGGAGGCCGGGCCGTAACCCAGGAGCAACACGGCCCCGAGGAACAGGTCGTCTGCTACGACCTGGCAACGGGCCGCAAGCTCTGGCAACACGCCGACTCGACCCGCTACGAGTCCGCCATCGCCGGCGTCGGTCCGCGCGCTACGCCTACGATCGCAGGAGACCGGGTTTTCACCCTGGGCGCAACCGGGATCCTCAATTGCCTGGATCTGGCCGCCGGGGCGCTGATCTGGTCCCGGGACATCCTCGCCGACAACCGGGCCGAGGCCAATATGTGGGGCATCAGCTGTTCGCCTCTGGTTCTCGACACCCTGGTCGTGGTCAGCGCCGGGGGCCGGGATGAGCGCTCGCTGGTGGCCTATCACCGCCAGACCGGCGCGTTTGTCTGGGGCGGGGGCACGGACAGGGCCGGCTACAGCTCACCGCGTCTGGTCACTCTGGCCGGACGGGAGCAGATCCTGGTTTTCAATAACTATAGCGTGGTCGCACACGATCCGTACAGCGGAGTTCCCCTCTGGCGCCAGCCCTGGGACCAGGTCCAATGCGTTGCCAACCCCCTGCTCTTGCCCGGGAACCGGGTTCTGGTCTCCACCGGCTACGGCATCGGCGCAAGGCTGTATCAGGTGAACGCCGCGCCCGATGGCGGATTGACGAGCGAGATCGTCTGGAGAAGCCCTCGGCTCAAGGCCAAATTCGCCAACATGGTCGATCGCGAGGGTTTTGTCTATGGCCTCGACGACGGGGTGCTGGTCTGCCTGGATCCGCGGGACGGCGAGCGCCGGTGGAAGCGCGGGCGGTACGGTCACGGCCAGCTCATCCTGATCAACGATATCCTGCTGATCATGAGCGAATCGGGCGACGTGGTACTGGTTGAGGCCCGCCCGGACCGCCACGTCGAACTGGCGCGCATGACGGCCTTCTCGGGCAAAACCTGGAATCCCCCGTCCTTTGCCGCACCCTATCTGCTGGTGCGTACGGATAGCGAGGCCGTCTGCTACGAACTGGCGCTTGCAGACGATACTCAGGCACATCTTTTCGACCGAGACTAAAGCCGCGTGAGACGTCCTCAATCGCGGACTGCGGCCGTCAGACTCATACGAAACTGAGCTATTCCTCCCGGTTCTGTCCCCGGAGAACGGTCAGTGCATCCCAGGCCGCCGGAAATCCACCGAAGGCGCTCATCTGCAACATGACCTCTTCTATCTCGGCTCTCGTGGATCCACAACCAAGGGCCCGGTCAATGTGAACAGCAAGTTGTTGCGGCCTGCCGAGAACCGTCAAGGCCGCGATCGTGCATAGCAGTCGGGTCTTGATATCCAGCCCGTCCCTACCATACAGGTCATGCATCACGTGCTCCATCACGAGTCGTTCGAATTCCGGATGAAGGTTACGCATCTTCTCGGCGGAGGCCTTCGCAGCGTCCTCTCCGAGCATCGACGAAAGAACTCTGCGGCCTGCTTCGTAGCGGTCGCTTTCGGCCATACATCCTCCCCCTCGTTGTCGATTGCAATCTTGACTGACTCGGCGCCCGCTGCCAGCCGGTCAAAGGCGTCGGTCGGCGCGTGACGGCTTACTCATTGCGGAACGCCTTCTCCATCTCAGCGATATCCAGCTTGTTCATCTTCAGAAATGCCGCGGTGACGCGTTCGACCGCCGCCGCATCTTCGCTGGCCATCATCTCACCCAGCGCGGTGGGAACGATCTGCCAGGAGACGCCGAAACGGTCGGTGAGCCAGCCGCAGCGACCTTCCTCGCCGCCATCGGATGTCAGGTGTTCCCACAATCCGTCCACCTCGTTCTGATCGACACAGTTGACCGCCAGCGACATCGCCGGGCTGTGTGTGTACATAGGACCGCCGTTGATGATGCGGAACTCCTGCCCCGCCAGAATGAAATCGGCGGTCATGATATCGCCGGCCTTGCCCATGCCGGCCTCGGTGCTGCGTGTGATGTTCGTAACACGCACATCTTCGAAGCACGACGTGTAGAGTTCGAGCGCTTCCTCCACCCGGCCGTCAAACCACAGATTCGTAACGATCTTCTGCATGGGGGCATTCTCCACTTTGCAAGCTGCCTGTGTACGGCGGCACGACCGTAAAATCCTTCACGAGAACAGGTCTTCCACTATTGCCCGAGCTCGCTCGACCACTGTTTCAAGGCAGCCCGGCGCGAGCTTTGCCCAGTAGGTCACGTCTTCGTTGGCCTCGTGCCCGCCGCGGGCGTACGCTTCCCGCGTCGGCAGGTAACCGACGTAGTGCGTCGTGAGATGCGCCGGAAAGAGAAACGGCGCCGCTGAGTTCGTCTTGAGCGCGAGTTGTCCTTCTACGAAGGGCTCTCCGGGCAAGCCGATAACGCACAGGTCGCCGATGCGGAATGCCTGGATTTCGTATGGGAATGCAACGTCCCGCTGCCGGCACAGTTCGACGCTGCGGGTGGACGCCGCCCGGAACCAGCGCGGATCC
Organism: uncultured bacterium; assembly: GCA_964551635.1. GTDB lineage: Bacteria > Latescibacterota > UBA2968 > UBA2968 > JAAXHE01. The sequence goes on from CAZKDZ010000075.1 coordinate 3,413, forward strand.
ACGTCGCCGTTTGCCGCACGCGGCGGTTCAGGACTCTCTGATAGGATTGCTTTGACCTCGCGCAGGCGCTCGACCGGAATCTCGCGGAAGGGCAAGCCAATCGTGTCGTCCCGATAAGCCAGCGCAGCGTTATCGTTGAACGCCAGACTATGGACGATTCGTTCGGTCATCCCGGCCAGTTCGCGCCCCATTCTCTGGTGGTCCGGCCGGTAATCCGAATCGAAGGGATGCCTGGGGTTGATGTTGCCGCAGCAGCCGTTCACCACAAGCGGCACCGCGTCCGAGCCGAACAACTGCTGCATCTCCTGCGTCCATGCGCCGGGCCAGTCCGCCGATACCGCCCGGTAGGTGTCACGATTACTGAACGCATTGACCGGATGACAGGTGTAGTGCAGGAGAACGGCCAGCGGCCGCTCATCCAGATCCTGGACGCAGCACACGCCGACTTCCGGATCGATGGGCCCCTCGAGATAACAGACATCCACGTTTCCGAACGGCCTTTTTTCCCGGCCCAGGGGGGCGGGCATGGTGATGGTTCCGTCCCGCCGGATGCCGCGGCGATTGAACGCCAGGTCTCCCAATACGCCGCGCCCCAGACCGATGCGCGCGGGTTGCAGCCTGCCCGCCGCTTCCACCGCTGCCTCCACCGCGGCTGCCGCCGCCCGGTCGCCGTAGGCGCGTTCGGCCCCGCGCAGGTATTCCGTCGCCTCGTTGGTCTCCAGACGAAAGTCCGGATCCAGCATGAAGTGGCCCAGGCTCGGGGCGGAGTGCGTCTGCGTCGCCTGGACCATGATCGCCTCCGATGGGATGGCCGTATGCTCGGCGATCGCGGCGCGGATCCGGTCCGTGTAATCCCGGGTGACGATCGTCAGGTCCAGGATCACCATGCAGACCCGCCGCCCGCCGCTTTCGAAGACGATGGATTTTGCGAAGAGCGGATCCAAAACGGTCTCGGCTGGCCGGTGCTCGCCGGCACCGCTTCCGGCCAGATGGGTCCCCAGACGCGGCGTGATGTCAACAATCGCCGCGCCGGCTCTCAAGTGGTTGGTTTCGGACATGGTTTTTCCCTTTTGCGCCGAAGGAGTTTAAGGGTACAATGGGTTCGACGGCGGGCCGCAAAATCGCGTCCGCCGATGTCAATGTCGGATCCGGACGGTTACCACGAAGTCAGACACACTGCGGGTAACGGATTCACTCCCCAAACCGCGAACAATGATCCCGGTAGTGCCGGGCGCCCGCCTTGTCGCTTCAATGAAATTGAATTTAAAATCGAAATAATCCAAGTTTTCGGGTCTTCCTGCTGTTGTTCTGTATCCTGTTCATCCTGTCTATCCATGTTTAATGTATCACTCAAGATATATGCATCCATTTTACGCGGAAGTCACGCTGTAATTTCAAGAGGAAACGTGCATGGATATCCAAACCCGTCTCGTTCACGCAGGGGAAGAGCGCATCGAGGGCGCCGTGGTTGCGCCGATCTTCCAGAGCTCGACCTTTGTCTCGGAAGACGAGCAGGACTACAACGCCATCCGCTATCTCCGGTTGAACAACACGCCCAATCACCGCGCATTGCACGCCAAGCTGGCCGCGGTATGCGGCGGCGAGGACGCGCTCGTAACCGGCTCCGGTATGGCCGCGATCACCACGGCACTGATGACTGTACTCAAAAGCGGCGATCATCTGCTGATCCAGGACTGTCTCTACGGGGGCACGCACAGTTTTGTGACGCAGGATGCGCCGCACCTGGGGATGAGCTTCGACTTCATCGCCGGGAACGCGCCGGAAACGTGGTCGGGCAAGCTCCGTCCGGAGACCCGGGCGATTTACGTGGAGACCATGACCAACCCGCTGTTGGAGGTCGCCGATCTGGAGGCGGTCGTGGAGTTCGCCAGGGAAAACGGGCTGGTCTCCCTGATCGACAATACATTTGGCTCCCCGTGCAACTTCCGCCCGCTGGAACTCGGGTTTGATATCGAAATACACAGCGCCACCAAGTACATGAACGGTCATTCGGACCTGGTCGCGGGAGCGATCGTTGCGTCTTCCGCGCACGTCGAGGCCGTCAGGCACAAGCTGAATCATCTGGGCGGATCGCTGGATACGCACGCCTGTTTTCTGCTGCAGCGGGGCCTGAAGACGTTAGCGCTCAGAATGCGCCAGCACAATGAGAACGGGCTGCGGCTGGCGCGTTTTTTATCTGGGCAGAAGCAGGTCGAGAGGGTGAACCATCCGGGGCTGGAGAGCCATCCGCAATACGATCGGGCACAGCGGTTGTTTGCGGGAGCGGGCGGGGTGCTGAGCTTTGAATTGCACGGCGGCGTGGCGTCGGCCGGGCGGTTGCTGTCCGGGCTGACGCTGCCGGTAACGGCGCCCAGTCTCGGCGGCGTTGAAACCCTCATCACCCGCCCCGCCGCCACCTCGCACAGCGGCATGAGCCCGGAAGATCGCGCGGAACTGGGCATAACCGATGGCCTGGTCCGCGTGGCATGCGGCATCGAAGCCGCCGAAGATCTGTGCGCAGACTTCGCGAAGGCGTTGGCCGGATTGTAGGAACTTCGCAATGTACTCAGGAAAATCGGGAAAAGATTGCCCTTTAGCGAACCGCGATAAGCGTGTCCGATTTCCCGCCAGATTCCCCTTGCCTGTGAACCGGCGAACGTCGTATTTTAACCGTCTACGCCAACAATAAACCTGGCTTGCAACGGTCAGAGCAGATTGCGCCAATCTCAGCACAGGAGGTACGAAGATATGACATCCAACCAGGACTGGTGGCCGGACCAGTTGAACCTGAAGCCCCTCCGCGAGAATTCTCCCGCATCCGATCCGATGGACGGGGATTTCAACTACGCCGAAGCGGTCAAGTCCCTCGACGTCGATGCGCTGAAGAAGGATATCGAAGCCGTCATGACCACCTCTCAGGACTGGTGGCCGGCCGACTACGGTCACTACGGCCCGCTCTTCATCCGCATGACATGGCACGCTGCCGGAACGTACCGCATCAGCGACGGCCGGGGCGGCGGTGGCTCGGGCCATCAGCGCTTCGCCCCCCTCAACAGCTGGCCGGACAACGGAAACCTGGACAAGGCGCGGCGACTGCTCTGGCCCGTCAAGAAGAAATACGGCCGGAACCTCTCCTGGGCCGACCTGATCATCTTCGCGGGCGACTGCGCCCTGGAGTCGATGGGCTTCAAGACCTTCGGTTTCGCCTTCGGAAGGCCGGATGTCTGGGAGGCCGACGAGACGGACTGGGGCGCGGAGACGACCTGGCTCGACGATCAGCGCCACGACGCCGACGGCGAGCTTCAGGGTCCGCTTGGCGCCGACCACATGGGCCTCATTTACGTGAACCCGGAGGGGCCGAACGGCAATCCGGACCCGTGCGCCGCGGCACAGTACATCCGGCAGACGTTCAAACGCATGGCAATGGATGACGAGGAGACGGTGGCGCTCATTGCCGGCGGACATACCTTCGGCAAAGCGCATGGCGCCGCACCGGAGGACCACGTCGGTCCCGAACCGGAGGGGGCTGACATCGCAGAGCAGGGCTTCGGCTGGAAGAACAGCCACGGCAGTGGGAAGGGCGGTGATTCGATCACCAGCGGCCTGGAAGGCGCATGGACCAGCAACCCCGTGAAATGGGACAACGAGTTCTTCGAGAATCTGCACGCACACGACTGGGAACTGACGAAGAGTCCGGCGGGCAAATGCCAATATGCGCCGAAGAACGCGGCTGAAGTGGCCACTGTGCCGGACGCGCACGATCCGTCGAAGAAACACGCACCCATGATGCTCACCACGGACCTCTCGTTGAGGATGGACCCCGAGTATGCGCCGATCGCAAAGCGCTTCCTGGAAAACCCGGCGGAATTTGCTGACGCCTTCGCCAGGGCGTGGTTCAAACTGATCCATCGCGACATGGGACCCCGCAGCCGGTATATCGGCCCCCTGGTTCCGTCCGAGCCGCTATTGTGGCAGGACCCCGTCCCCGAAGTGGACCACGAGTTGATCGGAGACCGGGACATCGCCGACCTCAAGGCGAAGGTCCTCGCCTCCGGACTGTCCGTTTCTGAACTGGTCTCCACCGCCTGGGCGTCCGCGGCATCCTACCGCGGGACCGACAAACGCGGCGGCGCGAACGGCGCGCGAATCCGTCTCGCCCCGCAAAAGGACTGGGAAGTCAACGACCCGGCCGCACTCAACGGTGTACTCGAGACACTGGAGCAGATTCAGGCGGAGTTCAACGGTTCGCAGACCGGCGGAACGAGGGTCTCTCTCGCCGACCTGATCGTCCTGGCCGGGTGCGCGGGCGTCGAACAGGCTGCCAGGAACGCCGGGCACGACGTGGACGTCCCCTTTGCCGCGGGGCGCACGGACGCAACCCCGGAGTGGACCGACGCGGAGTCTTTTGCGGTGCTCGAACCGACGGCGGACGGGTTCCGCAACTACCTCCAGGCGGGACAGGAAGGCAAGACGGAGGAGTTGCTGGTCGAGCGGGCCTGCATGCTGACTCTCACCGCGCCCGAGATGACGGCGCTGGTTGGCGGTTTGCGCGTCCTGAATGCCAACACCGGGCAGTCCGGACACGGCGTGTTCACAAACCGGCCGGGGTCGCTGACCAATGACTTCTTTGTCAATCTGCTCGACATGGACACCGAGTGGAACGCGTCCGGTGATTCACAGGACGAATTCGAAGGCCGCGATGCCGGGACCGGCGAGCTCAGGTGGACCGCCACCCGCGTGGACCTCGTCTTCGGTTCGAACTCCGAACTCCGGTCCTACGCGGAAGTCTACGGATGCGACGATGCGCAGGACGTGTTCGTTCGGGACTTCGTGAACGCGTGGAACAAGGTCATGAACCTCGATCGCTTCGACCTGGCCTGACCTCAGCGGACGCGCTCGACGGCGTCCTTAACGTAGAGGAAGAAGGAACCACGATGCCAATCACGCTGGGTGCAGGCGACGCCGCCCCGGACTTTGAAGTCGCCGATCAGGACGGCAACATCCATTCGCTGGCCGGATACCGGGGCCGGACGGTCGTCCTCTACTTCTATCCGCGCGATGAGACCCCGGGCTGCACGATTCAGGCCTGCTCTTTTCGGGACCATCACGCCGACATCCTGGCCGAGGGCGCCGTTGTCCTCGGCGTTTCGAGAGACGATGCCGATTCGCACAGGGGTTTCCGCGAGAGCCAGCGGCTGCCGTTTCCGCTGCTGGTGGACGCCGACGCCAACGTCTCCACGCGCTATGGCGCATGGGGTGAGAAGGTACTCTACGGCCGCCGGTTCGAGGGCATGACGCGGTCGACATTCATCATCGGCCCGGATGGAATCCTGACCAAAGTCTGGAAACGTGCCCGGGCCGCCGGCCACGGCGCGGCCGTACTCAAGGCGCTGCGCGAGTCGGGTCGGTAATCTGACCCGTGTGACAACCGCTGGAGTCCAGGGTGATCGATCCAGCAGTTCAGACACAGATGCTCGTCCGGCGGCCGATCGACGAAGTGTTCAACGCATTCGTGGATCCCGCCGTCACCACCCGATTCTGGTTCACCGGGAGCAGCGGCAGGCTGGAGCCGGGCGCGAGGGTCACATGGGAGTGGGAGATGTACGGCGTCTCCGCGGATGTCCGCGTCAGGGCGATCGAACCGCCCTCCAGAATCCTCATCGAATGGGACGATCCGCCGACAATCGTCGAATGGCGGTTCACTTCCCTGGAAGAGGAAGCCACCCTCGTTGAGATCACCAACACCGGGTTCCAGGGGACCGAGGATGACGTCATCGGCATGGCGCTCGACTCCATGGGCGGCTTCTCTCTCGTCCTCGCCGCGCTCAAGGCTTGGCTGGAGCACGGAATCGCACTGAACCTGGTGGCGGATCGCAATCCGGAAGCCCTTGTTTCTCGCTATTCTTCTCCGCAACGGCCACCGGCAGAGGGACATGGGGACGGATGACGCCGAAGGCGCAAGGAATCACGGAGCCCAGGAGAAACGCAGGGGGTAACCCCTACATCCCCAAGGGGGATGGGGACGGCCCGGTCCGGGCATACATCGCGGCCATGCCGGGTTGGAAACAGGCGATCGGAAAACGATTGGACGCACTGGTGGAAACGCACGTGCCAGGCGTCCGAAAGGCGATGCGCTGGAACACGCCCTTCTACGGGATCGAGGGACAGGGCTGGTTTCTCGCATTCTACTGCTACAAGCGCTACGTCCAGGTGACCTTCCTGAACGGCGTGCAGCTGGAGCCCCTGCCACCAAAGCCGTCGAAGGTACAGAACGTCCGTTACCTCGAAATTCACGAGGATGACGACCTCGAGGAAGAACGGCTGGCGAGCTGGATCGAGCAGGCGGCAGCCCGCCCAGGGGAAAAGGTCTTCTGAAAACGTCATGGCTCATCTGTTCGCCGCTCTCCTCGTTGGGCGGCTGCGTCGAGAGAGCACAGGATCCGAAAGCCGCCGGGTTCTACGGGAAGTGTCCGCCGCATTCGAAGTTGCCTTCCAAATTTCGAACCTTACAATGCGAGTTCTATGCAAATGGCGTGCATGTTTCGTCAAGCTACTTGCATACGGTAAGGCGTTGAAATCCCCCCACCGCATCAGCCGTCGCCGGTCCCTTTCGACCCTTCGACAGGCTCAGGGACCGCAGGCTCAGGGCAGGATATGGGACTCCCAGCAGCGGCTTAATAACGTCTAATGAGCCAATTGACGCGTGGTCATTGAGTATGCTTGCATTGAGCGTGTCGAAATGTCGAAATGCCCGCTATTCAAAAAGCCCTTCTACATGCTGAGGGGACCGGCCAGGCTTCTGCGACTCCCCCTCAAGGGGGGAGTGATTGGAATGGCAAACGGGCACGTGTGTTTACTTCACCGGTTTGGTTACGGCTAAATGCAGCAAAGCCGCGATAGGTAAAGACCTGAGACATGCGTGATGAAACGAGTCAGATGGTCGAAGTCCGTGCGGAGCATCGCTTCCGGCACGCGACGGCGGACGAGGTCTTCGATGCATGGCTCAACCCTCAGGACGTGCGGAGGTGGATGCGCCATGCCCTGGCCGAGTTCGGCCTTTCCGGCGAGATCGTTCGAATCGAGATCGATCCTCGTCCCGGAGGCGCCTTTTTGTTCAGCGACATGCGTGATGGCGAAGAGATGAAACACTGGGGTACTTACCTGACTCTGGAGCGCCCCTCGGTCATCCAGTGTACCTGGTTTACGCGGGAGTTATCCGAGCGGGAGGGCTCATCCATTGTGAGGATCGAGATCGTTCCCAGGGCGGGCGGTTGCTCCGCGAGGCTCACCCACAGGATGCCTGCGACCTTCGCGAAGTACACGGAGCGGGCAGAGCAGGGGTGGAAGACGCTGCTGGCCTCGACGGAGGCGATCCTTCAGCCCGGTTTTCCGGCGCCCCTGGGGACGTCTGAATGAGACCTGGGCCAGGAGAAAGGGGAATTCTACCATGATCGAATGGCTGGGTATCGGCCACCTGTTCGAGCTCTCACAGTCGGAAGCGATCGCGGGTTTCTTCACCCCGCTGGCGATCTTCGCCGTGTTCTTCCTGGCGCAGCTGATATTACCGGGAAAGCGGGTTCCCGGCTACGTTATCAATCCGGAGACCGGTGAACCCCGCAACTACCGGCTGAACGGGCTGCTGGTGTATGTAATCGCGCTGATCGTATGGGCCTTCGAACTCACCGGAGTTCCGCTGGACTGGTTCTACCGGACCTCGATATATTCTGTGGCGGGCGGAACGGTGTTCTCCATTATCTTTACAATCGTCGCGGTGTTCAGCCAACCGCGGGGCGAGGTAAAGAACCCGCTCCTGGCGCTGTGGTTCGGGGCCGCCTATCACTACGAGCTCTTTGGCAGCGATTCCAATCCGGGTGTCTTCCTCTACGCGGCGTTCTTCGCGTTCTACATTCTGGACTACTGCATATTCGAGCGCGTCCAGTTATATACCTTCGATCTGATCCATGAGAGGCTGGGATTCAAGTTGATATGGGGCTGCCTCGTTGTGTACGGGTGGCTGTTCGTCCTTCCGCTGTGGGGCATGGCCGCTTACCCGGACCCCGGATTCTCGCCGGCGTGGACGAAGGTCTGGCTCATTGGGACACCCGCGCTGTTTCTGATCGGCTGGGGCATCTCCCGCGGCGCCAATATGCAGAAATACACGTTCAAGCGATGGCCGGAGCGCAAGTTTCTCGGTCTCATCGAACCTGAGTACATCGAGGCCGGCGACCGCAAGATCCTGTGCAGCGGCCTATGGGGTGTCTCCCGCCACTTCAACTACATGGGCGAAGGGATCCTCGCCCTGTCGATCGCTTTGGTGTTCGGATACTTCACCAATCCGTGGGTCTGGACCTACTTCGTCTTCATCATCTCAATGTTCAGTTGGCGTCAACATGATGACGACATCTACTGCGCGGAGAAATACGGCGCCGAAAAGTGGGCGGAGTATCAGGCGCGGGTGAAATACCGGATTGTTCCGGGGATATATTGAGACAGTTATCAACCGGACCTCTCCCACAGGGAGAGAGGGAGTAGAAAACAGGTTTCGCGTGCGGGTCATTTATAGAAACCTCGATTGAAAGGATGTCGCCGTCCCGGCACCTATGCAAGCCCGGCACATCGGCCCATCACCGTTCCCCCTTCCTGTCAGGAAGGGGGCTAGGGGGTAGGTCCCGCGACGTAAGCCGGGAGACGGTAGAGATTTCCTGCCTTGCGAGGTTTCATTTCGAGCCAGAGGCAAGAAGGAATATTGTACCGGGCGAAGATTTCTTCTCCCGTCTTACGTCTTGCGTCTACCCGCTTTTCTTCTACCGTCTACCCTCTTACCTCTACCCGCCTTTTTTCTACCGTCTACCGTCTCACCGCCTTTTGGGACTGCCTTGATGACAAGGCTTTTTTTTATTGTGACTGTGACGCTGTCGGGCCTGTTTTCCTGTTCGGGCGACGATGACATGCCGCTGGATGCGCCTGATTCGTCGGGTCAGTTCACTCGGACACTCTCCCATAACGGTGTAACACGAACATACATTCTGTATGTGCCGGATTCGTATGATGAAACTTCACGTGTCCCGCTGATGCTGAATTTTCATGGATTCGGCCAGAATGCAGACCGGTATCTGCAATTCGCGGATATGCGGTCCCTGGCAGATTCCGAGAAATTCATCCTTGTTTATCCTCAAGGCACCCTGCTGGATGGTGATCCGCACTGGAATGCGGGTCTGAAATCAGATACCAACAAGAGCAATGCGGATGACTTTGGCTTCGTGGAAGCGCTGATCGATGAAATTGCTTCCAATTACAGGATCGATCCGGCAAGAG
>CAZKDZ010000076.1:0-88267 GCA_964551635.1 uncultured bacterium
GATCGCATGGACCGCCTGTACCGAAGCGAAACCAGTTACGCCGAACTGGAGATGGAAATCCGGACGCCCCACTGGCGGAGGACGCTTCGGATGAAGATGTGGACGGAAGGGATGCACAAGACCTTCGTCACCATACTGGCGCCGAAGAAAGAAGCCGGTACTTCAACACTCCGTTCGGGCACGGAAATGTGGAATTATTTCCCCCGAATCAATAAAGTAATCAAGGTTCCGCCTTCGATGATGATGGGATCGTGGATGGGATCGGATTTTACGAATGACGACCTGGTGAAAGAAAGTTCGCTCGCGGTGGACTACCAGCCCGCCTTCGGGACGCCAGGAAACGACTCCGTGTACGAAGTTGTGCTGATTCCCAGAGTTGAAACGCCAACGGTATGGGGAAAGATCGTACTCACGATACGGAAGTCCGATCTCATTCCCGTGTCGTACGTGTACTTCGACGAGCGCGGCGAACCGATGCGGGAAATGACGTTTTCCGGACCAAGGGATTTCGGTGGACGAACCCTGCCCGCGGTGCTGGAAATGAAGCCATTGAAGAAGGACGGGCACCGCACGGTGATACGATACCTGGATGCGCACTTCGACAAACGCCAGGCAAAGGATACGTATACCCATCGGAATCTCCGGCGCCGCAGATGATCCGGATCCAGCGGAACGCCCCAGCGATCTTTCGTGTGATTCGTATTCTCGTAGTTTCGTATTCTCGTATTCTCGTAGTGCGTCGCAGGCTGGATGGCCGTCCATGGTGCTCAGAATCGCGTTTCGGAATTGCTTTCGCCAGCGGCGGCGGTCGGTGTTGACCCTGGCGGCAATGGCGGGGGGTTTTGTGCTGAGCTCGCTGTCCATCGGGATTTCGGATGGTACCTATCTTGGGTTGATCGAGGCGTTTACCAGGAACCGGACGGGCCACGTTCAGATTCATGGCGCGGGGTACCTTGACAAACCCACCCTGTACAACACCATCGACGATCCGGATCGGGTTGGGGAGACCATCGAATCTTTGGACGTTGCAGCGGCATGGGCGCCCCGGGTGTACTCTCCGGTACTGGCCGCGGCGGGAAACAAGACCACGGGGGCGCGGATCGTTGGCGTGTTGCCCGGCCGCGAAGCCCGCACAACCCGCCTCGAATACCAGGTGTCCGCGGGTCGGTTTCTGACCGGGCGCTCCGGGCCGGAGGTAATGCTTGGCCATGGACTGGCAGAGGCGCTGGGCGCAGCCACTGGCGGTGAGGTAATATTGATCGGGCAGGCTGCGGACGGAACCATTGCCAACGACGTCTACCGCGTAGTGGGAATCGTAGGCGACGACAGGGACCCGTACCAGCGCGTAGCCCTGTATATGCACCTCGAGGAAGCGCAGCGTTTCCTGGAGTTGGGTCGTCGCGTCCACGAAGTGGCGGTCGTTCTTGCGGACCCCTCGGCGTCGAAGCGTATCGCCGGTCAACTTGATGGCCTCCTGACGGGCAACCCGGTCGAGGTCTCGCCGTGGCAGGTGGTGGAGAAGGCGTTTTACAGGGCGATGCAGGCCGACCTCCAGGGAATGTGGATATCGCTGGGTATCATCAACCTGATCGTGGCCATCGGTGTGCTGAATACCGTACTGATGGCCATTATGGAGCGCACTCGGGAATTTGGCGTGCTGCGGGCGCTGGGTACGCGACCGGCTACCGTGTTTGTCCTGATTCTGGGCGAGACCGCCCTGCTATCGGTTTTCGGCGTGCTGGCCGGCGGCGCACTGGGCGCAATCTTCAACACCCTCCTGGCGAAACACGGCATCGTCTACCCGACGCCCGTGGAATACGGCGGCTATGTTTTCGATCGGCTGGTCAGTATGGTTTCATTCCGGTCGGTCTGGATACCTGCGGCGCTGACCTTCGGCACCGCCATTCTTGTGAGTCTGATCCCGGCGACTCGCGCGGCCAGAGTCGCCCCCGCGCGGGCGATGCGGACACATTAAGGAGATACTGTACGCGTCCGCACGCAATCCGGTTAGCCCGGTGAAAGTAACTTTATGCCGTTTCTAATTAAAATGGCCTGGATGAATTCTTTTCGAAACGCACGACGGACGTTACTTGCCGGGCTCGCCATCGGAATCGGACTGGCGGCATTGATCTTTACCGACGGTCTGATGATCGGGATGTCCGACTCCATTATCCGGATTGCAACGGACACGTTCATGGGGCACGGCCAGGTACACGCTGAAGGATTCAGGAGTACCCGCGACGTGGCGAGGGTTGTGAGGGAACTGCCCGGTGTGCTGGAACGCCTGAGAACCGACCCGGAAGTGGGACGCATCGCACTGCGGGTGCAGACGCCCGGAATGCTGGCTTCGGCGGCCACATCCGGCACGGTGCTGCTATACGGTGTCGACCCTCCCCTGGAAAAGGCGTTCTCCAGGGTCGACGAGGCCATCGTAGAAGGTACGTTCCTCGAGAGGGACGACCGGCGAAAGATCCTGCTGGGATCGAAACTGGCGGAATCACTGGAGATTGGCCTGGGCGACCGGATTGTGGTGACCGCTGCAGAGGCGCGGTCGGGCGAATTGGCGCAGGAACTGTTCCGAGTGGGAGGGATATTCCACTTTGATGTACGCGAACTGGATGGCGGGGTGGGTTTCGCGCATATCGAAACCGTGCAGCATCTGCTCGGACTTCCAGGTGAGGTACACGAGATTGCCCTCCATTTCAAGTCGTTTACGGGTAACGAGGCAGCCGGCGCCGATTTCCGGTCGCGATTCTCGCGGGACGGAAACGAAGCCAGAAGCTGGCGGGAACTGATGCCCCAGCTCAGCGCGGTTCTGGATATGTCCGGGTTCTCATCCCTGATTGTCGGAATCATCCTGTTTGCGGTGGTGTCGCTTGGCATTGTCAACACCCTGTTCATGTCGCTGCACGAACGGATGTTCGAGTACGGAGTGCTCAGGGCGGTGGGCACGCGTCCGGGGCGAATGGCGATGATGATCCTGTTCGAAGCGGGCGCACTCTCGTTGTTCAGCATCCTGATCGGATGTTGTATCGGATTCGTTGTGACGTTCCTGTTTTCCATTCAGGGAATCGACTACGCGGGCATCGAGTTTGCCGGCGTGACCCTGAAGGAGATGATTTATCCGGTGCTTCGTTTGGAGCAGTTCGTCCTGTTTCCGATGTGTGTATTTCTCTTTACGCTCGTCGCAGGAATCTATCCTGCCGTCTACGCTGCGCGACTGAAACCCGCGCAGGCGATGAAGACGTACGAGTGAACGTGAACCGGGGGAACTGGAGTATTGCATGCCCGGAGATTCCGTGTTGATTGACGCGGAAGACGTGAGCAGGATCTACCGCGTGGGGGAGGTGAGCGTATCCGCGTTGAAGTCCGTAAACCTCAGGGTTGCACGGGGTGAGTTCACCGCAATTGCAGGCCCCTCGGGTTCCGGAAAATCCACGTTGCTGAATATCCTGAGCGGACTGGATTCTCCCACCACCGGTCGGGTGAGCCTGGCCGGTACGCCAATCAGCGAAATGGGCGGACGCGCACTTTCGGATTTTCGTCGGGACCATATCGGGTTCATTTTTCAGGCTTTCAATCTGATCCCGGTACTCACGGTGCTCGAGAACATCGAGTACGTTTTGCTCCTGCAGGGCGTGTCGCGTCACGACCGCCGCGAACGCGTGCGGGAAATGTTGTCTACGGTTGGTCTGGAAGGGATGGAAGACAGGCGTCCTCCCCAGCTTTCGGGCGGGCAGCAGCAACGGGTGGCGGTCGCCCGGGCGATGGTCTCGCAGCCGGACCTGATTCTGGCGGACGAGCCCACGGCCAATCTGGATTCCGCCACCGGCGGCGCTTTGCTGGATTTGATGAGGGAATTGAACGAGCGCCGCCGCATGACCTTCCTGTTTTCCTCGCACGATCGAATGATCATGGATCGGGCCAAGCGGCTGGTGGTGCTGAAGGATGGAAGCCTTGTACAGGATGTTACCCGGAGCGGGAGGTAGAAGCTCGCGCACGACTGCGCATGGGCTGTTCCTGTGTTTTCCGGTTCTTTTGGTTTTGATTCCGACGAGGGGGTTGGCGGAAGAAGACCGATTCAGGCTGAGCGGATACGTGAAGTCCTTTGCCACGTTACAACAGACGGCATCCGTCCCGGAAATCCGGAGCCCTGAAGCCCGACGGACATGGCTGAACCGTGTTCGCACAAAGCTGCTCTGGCGTCCGGCACACGTCGTTTCCGGTGAGTTCGCGTACGAATTGTCCGTTCGACAGACCGGGGCGCCTTCCTCCCCAGCGGTATGGACGGCGGCGCCTTCGCTGTTCGACTACCGGGTCAGGGACCTCGGGGCCAGCCTGTTTCCACGCAATGATGGCACGGCCCGTGGATTCAGCGTAACCCAGAATCTGGACCGTGCGTTGTTGACGGTTTCACTGCCGCGCGCGGATATCTACGTTGGCCGGCAGGTCGTCGCCTTCGGTTCGGCGCGAGCGGTGAATCCGACAGATGTTATCGCTCCTTATTCTCCGGAAGTGCTGGACAGGGAAGAACGCGTCGGGGTGGATGCCATCAGGTTGCGGGTGCCGGTTGGAATCATGGGCGAGCTGGACGCGGGCGTGGTTCCAGGGAGGGACGTTTCCACACGGAGCGGGGCGGGCTTTGTACGCGGCAGTTTCAGTTCGCGCGGCGTGGATGTCTATGTGACGGCAATGGGGTTCCGGGATCATCTGCTCCTGGGCCTGGACCTCGCGGGAGCTCTGGGGGACGCGGGGGTCTGGCTGGAGGCGGCATGGACCAGAAGACCGAACGGCGGGTCGTTTCCGCGGATTTCGACAGGACTCGATCATCGATTCCCGAACGGAATCTACGGGACCCTGGAGTACCACCTGAACGGCGCCGGTGTTTCCCGTACACGCGACTATGACAGGCTTCTTGACGACCGGACCTATGCCGCAGGAGGCGTGTTCCTGCTGGGGAGGCACTATGTGGCGCCGAGTCTGGCATGGCAACTTACACCGCTCTGGTCGGTTCAATTGCCCGTTCTGTGGAACCTGACGGACCGGTCAGCGTTTCTTTCGCCTGCGTTTGAGTACGGGTGCTTTCAGAACGGGTCCGTCTCCGGCGGCGTGCTTTTTGGGCTTGGACGGAGTACCGGCGCCTCTCCACTTCAGTCTTCATGGGACGCGCGGTCGGAGTTCGGAGCGTTTCCGACGCTGGGTTTCGTGTCCTTGAGCTACTATTTCTGACGCGCGCGGCGTAGCGCAAAATGCCATTTCGCGTTACGGAATTCAGTGCCTTAGTGCGGGCAATTCGCGCTCGATGATCATCTCAAGCCTTGACGGGAGATCGCTATGATCGATCGGAACGACGCTGCACACTTGCATCGGGACGCCATGGTGATCGATTCACACAACGATGCGATCGTCAACCACATTCGCCGGGGGAATCTGGGATTTTCCGGGAATCCGCCGCCGGACGGGGATCGCAGGAACGCGACCGTGGCAGGATTGAGAGGGCTTCTGGACCGGCGGGCGCTCGAGTCCCCGGTACAGATCGACTTTCCGAAGATGCGCAAGGGTGGGCTGGACGCCGCTTTCTTCGCCGTTGACGTTACCCTTGCCGTGAAGAACCATCTGACCTATGCGCTGGATGCAATGGGGTTCTTCGACGCCGAGCTGGCGGCGCACGAGGACGACGTGGTGTTGGCGAAGACCGCCGGAGATATCGTGCGGGCAAAACAGGACGGCAAGCTGGCCGTGATTCTGGCGATCGAGAACAGCGACGGGGTGGAGGGCAGCACAAACGTGCTTCGCATGCTTCACAGGGTGGGCGTGCGATCGATCGGACTGACGCACGATGTGAGCAGCCTTGCCGCGGACGGAAATGCCGAGGCGCGCAGCCGGGGCGGACTCACGCGGTTCGGGGTGCGGCTTGTGGAGGAGATGAACGACTTGGGGATGCTCGTGGACGTTTCTCACATCAGCGAAACAGGATTCTGGGACGTGATGGAGGTATCGCAAAAACCGGTGATCGCTTCGCACAGCAACTGCAAGGCGCTGTGCGACCATCCAAGAAATCTGAGCAACGAGCAGATCAGGGCGCTGGCGAAGAATGGCGGGGCGATGGGCGTGACGTTCGTACCCCGTTTTGTCGACAAGACAGCGCCCTCGCTCACCCGCCTCCTTGACCATGTCGACCACGCGGTGCAGCTTGTCGGCGCGGACCACGTTGGCATCGGATCGGATTTCGACGGCGGGGGAACGCTGCTGGACGACGCCACCGTTTTTCCCCGTATCACTGTGGAATTGCTCGCCAGGGGATATTCGGATGCCGATGTGAGGAAGATTCTCGGGGAGAACCATCTCAGGGTGCTAAGGCAGGCCATCGGCAACTGAAACCGGCATGGAAGTTCCCTTCGGCCGGATTGCGCGCCTGTCTCGCGCGGTGACAGGCAACTCGTGCCGAGCCGGATCGATCCGGCGCTAACCGATGGACGGGACCTCGATTTTCTTTTTCTCGTTGATCGATTTTTCCAGCGCTTCCAGCACGGCAACCGGCATGAGCATGGATTCTCGGGTTTCATCCGTCTTGCCGGTCCTGAACATGTCGCAAAAGGCCATAGCGCCGCCCAGATAAGGATTCTCGTCGTAGCCGATCGTACGGTCGACGCGTCCTTTTTCGCAGATAACCGACACGTGGAATGCGCTGTGCCCTTCGGTGAAGAGATTGAGGGTGGAAACGGCGCCGTTCGACGAGTAGAGCGTGCCGGTATGGTTCTTCCCGCCCAGGTTGACCTGCGCGTGCGTAACGTCGTTGTCGAGAAGTCGCACGGCCATGTCCACCTGATGGATGCCATAGAAGAAGACGCCCCCCCACTCGGATTCGACGTCGCAGGGCCCGGTTGTGACCACCGAGACAACACGCCCGAGTTCGGCGATGTCTTTCTTGAGTTGGGTGAAAGACGCCTGTCTGGGCAACACCGAGAAGGAGCAGACGGGGACCCCGAGTTCCGACGCGCGGTCCAGGAAGCGCCTGCCCTCCTCGACCCGATAACAGAACGGCTTGTCCACGAATACCGGGATTCCGGCTTCGATCAGCGGCCAGACGGCCGGCAGGTGGTATTTCGCGTCGCGATGATCCACGCACGCGGCGTCGACCTGTCCGATCATATCTTCGGGGCGCTCGACGATATTCGGGATCTGTCCCCGGTCCTGGGCGTCTTTGGCGTACCGGGCGGCTTCGCCCCACACGTGGGTGACGCGGCAGCCCGGTACTTTTTTGTCGATGTTCAGCGTTTTCGAAATGGCGACGGTGTGGCTGTTTTCCGCTCCGACGATTCCAATGTTGATCATTCTGTTCCTCCCTGGTTGGGGGTTCAATCCTGAGGTCAGGGGCGGGCAGGCGAGCCGTCGGGCAGGCGTGCCCGCGTCCAGTCGATGATTTCATCCTGACAGGGATACTTCGAGGCGAGGTCCTCGTTTATATCGATTCCGAGGCCGGGCCCGTCGTTTGGGTACATGTAACCGTCTTTGACTTCCGGCGTGCCGGGGAAGATTTCGCAGACGCGTTCGTCAAACCGGCACCACTCCTGGATTCCGAAGTTGGGCGCCCAGAGGTCCAGGTGCAGATTGGCGGCGTGCCCGACCGGAGAAACGTCACCCGGCCCATGCCACGCGGTGCGAATGCCGTACATGCCGGCGAATGCCGCCACGTTCCGCGCGGGCGTCAGGCCGCCCATCTGGCTGATGTGCATTCGAATAAAGTCGATCAGCCGGTCCTGGATGAGCGGCGTCCACTCCCGCGGATGGTTGAAGAGTTCCCCCATAGCGATCGGCGTGGCGCATTGCCGCCGGATGTTGCGGAACCATTCCAGGTCTTCAGGCGCGAGCGGGTCCTCCAGGAAGAACAGCTTGAAGGGCTCCGCGTCTTTCGCGAACTGTACCGCGTCTATCGGTACGAGACGTTCGTGAATGTCGTGGAGGAACTCGATGTGCGGGGCCGTGTTTGAACGGACATGCCCGATCATGTCGAGGACCCCGCGCGCATATTCCCGCGGGTCGTAGTACGCCCCTTCCAGTGCTCCTTCCGGGGCGCGCAGTCGGGACGTCCGGCCTCCATACCCGCCCATCTGCACGCGGATGTGCTGATAGCCCTGCTCATGGTATTTCAGGACGTTGTCCAGGACTTCGTTCCTGTCTCCGCCGTCTGCGTGCGCGTAGCAGGCCGCGGCTTCGCGGCATTTGCCGCCCAGAAGCTGGTAGACGGGCATCCCCGCGCGCTTGCCCTTGATATCCCACAGCGCGATATCGACGCCGGAAATCGCATTGTTGAGTACGGGGCCGTTGCGCCAGTATCCATTGACCATGGACGTCTGCCAGATTTCTTCGATGCGGTCGACGTCGCGTCCGATAAGAAAGGGTTTCAGGTGTTTTTCGAGGGCGGTATGGACGGCGTGAAACCGCTGGGTGAACGTGGCGCATCCAAGACCGTAGAGGCCCGGCTGGGATGTGACGATTTTGACCACGATGAGGCGCGATCCGGCTGGCTGGGTGAGGATGGTTCTGACGTCGCGTATGGTGACGGGCAAGGATGGACTCCCTGTCATTGGATATGGACGATGGCGCTAACCGGATTCCGGGATTCTTTAATAAAGTCCGCGCGCTGAAATGTCCAGGGATATTTTCGGGTGTTGCCGGGTGATGAAGCCGGACCGGCGGCCGCATGGGCGTATCGGGCCGATCCGATGCCTACAGCATTCCTTCTTTTTGAAGAATGTCACCCGCGATCGCGAAGGTTGTGCCGTGCATGCCGATCACGACGAGACCCAGCCCCTCGGCCAGGTATCCGCCGGGGTACATGTTTGGCACCGCGGTGCATTCATAGTTGTGCGGATGGGTGGGCAGCTGATGCACCTGGAAGCGGTAATTGTCGTGTTTTTCCACCAGAGGAAGCGGCGGAAACCCTTCGAAGAGGGAGTAGTCCGCGACGCCGCCGATTTCGAGGAGGGCGTGATCGACTTCAAGATTTTCGCGGCCGCCGTTGCGGCAAAGGGTGGCAATGCCTCCGGATTCGTGCTGCTCGAAACCGTGGACCCGGGTTTCGTAATATGTACTCAGGCGCGGGGACCGGCTCTCCATGATTTCGGCAATCCGCGCGTAATAGGGGAGGCCGTATCGGCTGTCCGATATAAGGCGCCAGTGACGATCGAAGGACTGGCGCATGACGTAGTGGACGTGCCTTCCCGCGTCGTGCAACTCGGTTGCCGCCCAGTCGGCGGACCGGCCGCCGCCCACGACAAGGATGCGTTCGCCGGGATAGCTCCCCGGCTGATCGTAGCCGGAAGCGACGAACGGCAGGTGTTCGCCGGGCACGTCGAGTTTCCGGGGAATGCACCGCTGCCCCACCGCGTAGACCAGGTACCTGCACGTGTAGCGGCGGGTGGTTTCCGATCCGACTGCACGGGTGGTGAGCTGAAAGCCGTCGTCGTGCGGCCGGATGCAGGTCACGCGTTCGTGTGTGCGTATTTGATCAACGACGTCGAAACGGCCCGGTACGGAGTGATAATAGTCCAGGAGGTGACGTTTCGAAATCAGGGCGTTGACATCCAGATGCAACTGTCGTTCACGGCAGTGGCGATCGAGCGGATAGAAGGCGAATTCCATCCATTGCCCCGGTGACAGCGTGAGCATGTTTTCCGGCACGTTATTCCACACGCCGCCAACCTGTTCCTGTGTGATGAGCAATACGTCGACGGCTTCGCGCCTGCGGAATTCCAGAGCGATTTCATCCTCGCCGCGGAACTTCTGTCCCGGATGGTGCAGGATGCGAAACAGGTCCGCGGGACGGATGCCGGCGTTCACCAGAGCTCTGAAATCAAGGCCGAGAAGCGTACCGTTTTCGCTGCGAAGGTAGCGATCGATCTGTCCGTATCGACTCTGGAAGAGTTCGCCGCCCCTGTAATATGGGTGCCACCCGCCGAGTACCACGGCCAGCGGCAGACCCGCCGGACCCCCGCCAACGATGATAACGGTATGGTGTTCGGGTTTGACCATGGAATCCTGGTGAAACCGGTCGGAAGGCCTGTACCCCGGGCGCGGAGTCATCGAAGCTCGGGCGGACAGAGGCGCGGGTGGTCCGGCCGGTAACCAGGGGTGTAGACCTTGACTTCAGCGGTTGAATGACGTATGATGGTGCTCTTGAAGGAGCGGCTACAAAGTAGATCTGATACCCTGGGGAGTCAAGCCGAATATCATTGACCGGAGGGTGAGAAGTCTATGGCGGACGAAAACCAACTGGACGTTGTGGAGATTCGGGCGCAGGACCGCGCGCACGTATGGCATCCGATGATACAGCACCGGACGCTGGAGCAAAAGGACCTGATGGTGGTCCACAAGGGAAAGGGAACCACAGTTGTGGACGCGGAGGGCCGGGAGTTTCTGGATGCTTACGCGGGGCTCTGGAACGTCAATGTCGGATACGGCCGCACGGAAATCGCGGAAGCCGTGTACGAACAGATGCTGAAGCTCTCGTACTATCCCCATCTGCACGTAAATCTGCCCGCAACGAAGCTGGCTTCCAGGCTCGCCGATCTGCTTCCAGGGGACCTGAACCATCTCTTCTTCTCCAACAGCGGATCCGAGGCGAACGAAACCGCTTTGAAGATTGCGAGGCAGTATGGCAGGCAGAAGTACCCGGGCCAGAACCGGTTCAAGGTGATTGCGAGATATCAGGGTTATCACGGGTTTACCTTCGGTGCGATGTCCGCGACGGGACAGGTTGCCAGGAGGGCCGGGTTCGAACCCCTGATGCCGGGCTTTCTTCACGTGAACCCGCCCTGGTCTTTTCGCTTCGGGTCGAAAGTGTCCTACCCGGACGGCGGTGTGGCGTGTGCGAACGAGGTCGAAGAGGCCATTGTCCGGGAGGATCCGACAACGGTTGCGGCGGTCATTGCCGAACCGATTATCGGCGGCGGCGGCGTGATCGTCCCGCCGGAAGGGTACCTGCCGCGCCTTCGTGAGATCTGCGACCAATACGGCGTGCTCCTGATCCTCGACGAAGTGATCACGGGATTCGGCCGGACGGGCAAGCTGTTCGCCGCCGAACACTGGGGCGTGGTTCCGGACATGATGACCATGGCGAAGGGCGTGTCCAGCGGATATCTGCCCCTTGGCGCGTGCGCGGTTACGCCTGAGGTGTTCGAGGCCTTCATGGGCGAACCCGGCGATCATCGGGAGTTTTCCTCGGTGTCCACCTATGGCGGACATCCGGTCTGCTGTACGGCGGCCCTGGCGAATCTGGACATTCTGATGGCCGAACGCCTTTGGGAGAATTCCGCGGAAGTTGGCGCTTACCTTCTGGACGGGTTGGAACGACTGGATTCTCCGTTCATCGGGGAAGTGCGGGGCAAGGGGCTGATGATCGCCGTCGAACTTGCGGCAAAGAGCGGCGATATGCTGGACTCGGAGCGGGTCGCGGCGGTGCAGGCAGGCATCCTTGAACAGGGCGTAATCGTGGGGCGAATGAGCCATGTGATGCACGGCCCCGAGAGCATTTTCTTCCTGGCGCCGCCTCTGATCCTGAAACGAAACGAAGCGGACCGAATCGTGTCGGCATTCGATTCGGGGCTAAGACGAATCTCCTGAAGGAGAACGCGCTTGCCTGCGCATGGAACGGGCAGCGACCGGCTGACGTGCCCGGTATCCTGATCTACCCGGGGTTGGCGACGCGCCTCCTTCGGTCACTCTTGTAGACCGTATATGCAGGCCTGTTTTCGACACTATGCCGCCCTCAGGAAGGAGATGGACGCCTGGCTGGCGCAGAGCCGGCGTATGGACCCTCCTGGCAGGCACGGCGGAGGCGAGGACGAAGCCAACTACGCGCTGGCGTGGTTCCCGCACTATCTTGTGACGGGCAATCCGGCGGCCGCAGAGCACTTCGAGTATCTCCGCGATCAACTTGCGGGGTGGGTGCGGCGTGAATGCCTGCACGGCTACGAGCCTGAGGCGGAGGCGCATCACGGCACCGAGCCGTTCCTTCTGTTTCTCCCGCGCTATCTGGGTCTGTTTCCGGAGGACCGGGTCGCCGGGCAACTGCTTGCAGATGCGGCCGAACACATCGGAAACTGGGAGAAAGGGATCCCGGCCTGGTTCGACTGGGACCGGAACCGGTTCTTCGGATACCACATCGGTACGCGGACCGTCGGGCGGGATCCGGAGCATGCGGTGGAACTGGCGGAGCACTTCCGGTTCATCCACATCGCCCTCGCGGCTTACCGTGTGCTGAAGCAGGATCGTTACCTGGACTGGGCGTTGCGGTACGGCCGGCGTCGCGCGGAGATGATCGTGGCGGCGCCGGAAGGGGAGTTGCCGGTGATGTGGGGGCCGGACGGACGGCCTCTGAGCGAAAGCGAGTATACGGAATCGCAGCGTCGGATGAGCGCCGCCAGCCACCATTTGCCGAACGATCCAGGCAGGGGCGTGGAGGTGCTGCTGGCATCCGGCGCCGTCCACGCGCTGGGCGATCTGTTTCGGCTGTCCGGTGAGAGGGTCTTTCGCGACGCGGGATTTCGGATCGTCAAACCACTCGTGCCCATGCTTCACGACCCGTATTGCGACCCTGGCGCCGCTGCGGTCTCCTTCTATCGCTGCGCCTTTGGCGATGACGCCCTGGATGGCCGGATCCGGGAAATGGTGGGGCGGCTTCCCGATGAGGAAGCCGGCGAACTCGTGATGATGGTGCCGGAGAAGCCCAGGATGATCCTTCCCGGCGTCGGGAAGCGTGCGGATATGCTGCACTGGGGCGTGCAGGTGGAAGGCATGGATCGGATCGCGCCAACGCGGGAGCCCTGCACGGCCACGTTGACGCTGGCCTATCAGATTACCGGCGAAACGTCGTTCGCGACGCGCGCATTCAGGCAGGCCTCGCGGAAGCTGAAGCTGGCGCGTCGTGTATTGAGGGGCGGAAGAGAGCACGCGGACATGGGCGGGGCGGTCTGCTCCGTGGCCGCCGGCCACGGACGAAACTGGGGTTCGGGAGCCGTGACCGGATGCTACGGTCCATTGCTGCTCGGGGCCAGGGAGCATCTTGGCGCGCTGGCGCCCGAGGTTGAATTCCGCCGTCCGGGAGGCGGGGCCGGTTTGCCCGAGCAGGTGGTCTCGCTGGTCGTCCCACTCCTTCGGTCGGGCGGAAGCGTCCGGATCTTCAACGGCGGCGACAGGGTCACCGCTGTTTCGTGGCGCCGGCACGGAGAGGCCTGGCAGGAGGTTTCGCTCCCGCCCGGCGGTGAGACAAGAGCGGTGCTGGAGGAGAATCCGTTATGAAATACCGTACGCTGGGGCAGACCGGGCTGCAGGTTTCGGAAATCGGACTCGGCGCGTTTCCGATATCAGGGATGCAGCGGCAGGCTGATGGCACTCGATTCGGATGGACCGGAACCGAAGATTCGGAGTCGATTGCGCTCATACACCGCTGCGAGGACCTCGGCATCAATCTGATCGATTCCGCGGAAAGTTACGGCGACGGGCACAGTGAGGTTCTCACGGGCAAGGCGCTGACGGGACGGAGAGACAGGTGGATCGTGGCCACGAAGGTGCAGCCGAACGCGGGTATCGATCCTGAAGCCCGGGATGGTTCAGCGGTGCAGCGTCGAATTACAGCGTCATGCGAGCAAAGCCTGAAGCGGCTGGCGATGGACCACATCGACGTCTATCAGTTGCACGCCGTTCCTTTCGAATGGGCGATGCCGGCGGTAATGGACGCGCTGGAAGCGCTCAGACGGGCCGGCAAGGTGCGGTGGTACGGCATTTCGACCAATGACCGGCAAGCGGTGGAGAAGCTGCGTACGATCGGGCCTTTACACATGTTGCAGGTGGGATATAACCTGCTGGAACGCACGGCGGATGGATTGCTGCACTGGGCCAAGGCCGAGGATATCGGCACGTTGATTCGGGTGCCGCTGGCCAAGGGGCAGCTGACCGGCAAGTATTTCGGGGCGGAAGCGCGTACGATCCCGGAAAACGACGTGCGGTACGAACGATTCAATACACCGGAGACCGTTGATGGGTTGAAGCGCCTGCCGCAGCTGCTGTTCCTGCGGAACCGGACGCGAACCATGGCGCAGGCGGCGCTGCGTTTCGTACTGGATCATCCCGGCGTGTCGTGCGTGATCGCCGGCGCCAAGAACCGCCGCCAGGTGGATGAGAACGCCGGCGCCGTCGAGATGGCTCCGTTGACGAATGCGGAACTCGAACGCGCGATCCCGATCGCGGATACCATCGGTACGCCGGGTTGGATTTAGCAGGAGTTCGAATATGTCCTCCGAGGTTCGCATAGGCGTGATCGGCTGCGGGCGAATCCTGAACGCGCACCTGCGCGGGTTCCGAATCCTGCAGGAAAACGGGTTAGGGGATTGCTTCCGGATCACGGCGCTTTGCGCGAGGAGGCGTGAGGACGCTCTCCGGTTTCGAACGCGGGGCGAAGGCCCCGGACCCAGACCCGCGCCGGTGGAGGCACGGGGCGATCCGTTGAATGCGCCTCACGCGTACATCAGCGATCTGCATCCCGGTCAGAAAACGGCGGTTTACACGGATTATCGCGAGATGCTGGAGCGCGGACCGGTCGACGCGGTTTGCATCCTGACGGGGCACGATACGCATCACACCATCGCCATCGATGCCATGCGCGCCGGCAGGCACGCCATTGTCGAAAAGCCGATGGCGATTTCGGTAAAAGCCGCCCAGCGGATGTGCGAGGCGGCTTCCGACACAAACACGGTGTTGAGCGTTGCGGAAAACGTGAATTTCACACCCGCCGTGCGTGCAAACCGGTGGGCCGTCAGGGAGGGACTGATCGGCGACGTGCAGATGGTCTATCGCGGGGCGATCGGGTTCCGGTCTCACCGTCCTGATCTGGTGGCCGCCCGCACGCCGTGGAGGCAGTCGAAGCTGGGCGCCGGGGGCGGGGTGTCGATCGATCTGGGGGTGCATCTCTTCAACGGCGTTCGGACGATCTGCGGACCGGTACATTCGGTGCAGGCCCTGTGGCGGATTCTGGAGCCGGTCCGGGTGCTGATGTCCGACGACGACAGTGACGTCGCGGATGAGGTCCGGAACCAGGTCGACGACGCGTTCTTCTCAAATTTCAGGCTCGCGAACGCAGCGATCGGTCACATGGCGGTGGCCCGCAGCGCCAGGGGGACGCAGATCGGCGTCCCGGGCGGAACGAATGTATTCGGCAGCACGGGGGCGCTGTCAGACGGGAAAATCTTCTCGGGAGACGGGGCCGGGGAAGACGTCCTTCAGCGGTTCCGGCGGGATGCCACGGAGCAGGAGCGCGACGAAGCAACGCCTGGAGGGATCACGGATGCATTCGCGCTGGAGAACCTGGACTGGCTGCGCGGGATCCGCGACGGTTCGCCGGTGCGGATGTCGGGTGAGGAGGGGACGATCGACCTGGCCCTGAGCTACGCGATCCTGGAGTCGGGACTGCTGGGCCGGGAGGTAACCCTGGAAGAAATGCTCCGCGGCGACGAGGACGGATACCAGAGGCCGATCAACGCGCATTACGGGTTGTAGGGGTTCGGGCAGTGCGAGGAATGCGACCCCTACATCGCCCACCGCCCCCTGGCCGCGTGGGTTTTCTGTCCCGAAATATCAGCGTTTTTCGATTTCGAGGTTGCGGAACCAGATCCGGCTGTTGTGGTCCTGCAGGCCGATGTATCCGGATTCGGTCATTTCGCAGTACGCCCGATTGAATTTGTTGGGGGTGCCGTCGGGGTTCCGTCCCGGTGCGGTCCAGCGGCTCAGGTCCATTTCGGTGACTCGCTCACCGTTCAAGTCAACCCGGATGTCGTTCTCCACGGCGGAGACGACCATCCGGTTCCATTCGCCGGTGGGTTTGCAGGTATTGCGCGTGGGGGCCTGGACGTCATACACGGCGCCGCAGCACTTGGCGGTTGCGGGGCTCCGGCCGTGCGTGTCCAGGATCTGGATTTCGATGCCGGTCTGCACGGGGTCTTCCAGATCGGTCCAACGGAAGAAGACGCCGCTGTTGGCGCCGGGAGGGTGTTTGAACTCGAGCGACAGTTCGAAATTTCTGAACCGTTCGTACGTATAATACAGATATCCCCCTTTTTCGCCGGTGCAGTAGATACAGCCTCGATCCACCGTCCAGCCGTCGGGATTGCCGGTGGCTGCCCAGCCGTTGAGGGTTTCGCCGTCGAACAGGTGCATGTTTCGTCCCTTCAATGATTGTGTTGTGGAAACCAGCCGCCGCGGGTCCATCCCTTCTGCCGTGGCCGGCTGCCGGAGTACTGGAACCCTGGCCGGGAAATATCTGTCAATCCGGATGAAAATCAAAGCGAAAGTCACACTCGGTTGAGGAGGGATCAAGATGGTAGGTCGACTTGCACGCGGGCTTTGTCTCCTGGTTCTCTTCCCGCCCGGCGTTCACGCCGACAACTGGCCGCAATGGCGCGGTCCGCAGCAGAACGGCGTGAGTTCCGCCACGAATCTGCCCGCGTCCTGGAGTCTTGAAAAGAACATAATCTGGAAGGCTGAATTACCCTCGTGGAGCGGCAGCACGCCGATCGTCTGGGACGAACGCATTTTTCTGATGTCTCCGTCGCCTGCGCAAAAGCCGGAGGAACGGGAGCCCGGCGGGCCGGAGATATTCATTGTATGCCTGTCCAGAAAGGACGGCAGTGAACGCTGGCGGCGCAAGCTGGACGAAGGAAACGAACTGTGGCGCAAGCACAACAATACGTCGCCTTCGCCCGTTACGGATGGCGCGCACGTGTGGGCCGTTACGGGAAACGGCGTGGTGGCGTGTCTGAACATGGACGGCAAGTTGATCTGGACGCGCGACTTGCAAGGAGACTACGGCAAATTCGGCCTGAACTTCGGATACGCCTCGTCTCCGATTCTGTTCGATGGCAAGCTCATCCTGCAGGTACTTCACGGATCGTACACGGATGAACCCTCGTATATCGTCGCGCTGGACGCCGGAAACGGTAAGGAAGTGTGGCGTGAAGAACGCGCGACCGATGCCATAAGGGAGTCTCCGGACTCGTACACGACACCCGCACTGCTGAAGCAGGAAGGAAAGATCCAGATTGTCGTTACAGGCGGGGATTGCGTGACGGGGCACGATCCGGCTACGGGACGCGAGATCTGGCGAGCCGGCGGGTTGAACCCGGAGCGACGGGGAAATTTCCGGCTTGTCGGCTCGCCCGTAGTGGTCGACGGCATGATCTACGCGCCCACCCGCCGGCGTCCGTTACTTGCCCTGACTGCCGGCGGGACGGGCGATGTCTCCGGGAATGTGAAGTGGAAGTGGGAGGGCGCCGCCGCCCCGGACGTGCCGACGCCGGTTTGTGACGGTAGGTATTTCTACATGGTTGACGATCGCGGTCTGGCAACGTGTCTCGACGCGAAGACCGGCGCCGTTGTCTGGGGTCCCGAGAGAACGGCGCAGGGTACGGTGAGCGCTTCGCCTCATCTGGCTGACGGCAAGTTGTTCCTGCTGAACGAATATGCCGTGACGACCGTCCTGGCTGCCGGCCCGAAGTTCAAAGTCCTCGCGACGAATGAACTGGACGATACGTACACGCTCTCATCTCCCGTGTCCTCCGGATCCCAGCTCTTTGTGCGAACGGCAACTCATCTATACTGCATCGGACATGAAGCCGAGTAAGAATCGGCAGTCGCTGCGAATTCTGATAGGCGTTGACACAGTGATGCAGAATCATATATTGGTGCCGTTTCAGAAACGGCTTCTAAGGGGGTAATCATGGCCAGGCGACTGAATATCGGCCTTCTGGGATATTCGTTCATGGGCAAGGCGCACAGCAACGCGTTCCGCAAGGTATCGATGTTCTTTCCGGACACCGGCGTCGAACCGGTCATGAAGGTGATCTGCGGTTCGAACAGGGAAAACGCGGCGGAGGCCGCGGGGACGTTCGGTTGGGAGGAGTACGAAACCAACTGGAAAAACGTGATTGCCCGCGACGATATCGACGTCATCGACATCTGTACGCCCGGGAACCTGCATATGCCGATGGCGATCGCGGCACTCGAGGCCGGCAAGCATGTGATCTGCGAGAAGCCGCTTGCAAACAACCTGGACGAGGCCAGGGCCATGTTGGGGGCCGCGGAGGGTACCGAAGCGAAAACCATGGTCGCGTATAACTACCGGCGCGTTCCAGCGGTCGCACTGGCCAGACAGTTGATCGAAGAGGGAAGGATCGGGCAGATCTATCACTGGCGGGCGGTGTACCTTCAGGACTGGATCATCGACCCGGATTTCCCGATGGTGTGGCGTTTCGAGAAGGACAAGGCGGGCTCGGGGCCGCACGGGGATTTGAATGCGCATATTATCGACCTCGCGCTGCATCTCGTGGGAGACATTCATTCGGTTGTTGCCGCCGATACGACGTTTATCAAGGAACGACCTCTTGCGGAATCGATCGACGCGTCCCTCGGCGCCACCGGCGGTAAACAGGATCGGATGGGTACGGTCACGGTGGACGACGCAACGCTGTTCCTGGCGCGATTCGCAAACGGCGCGCTGGGTTCGTTCGAAGCCACCCGGTTTGCGGCGGGAAGGCGCAACCACAACCGGTTCGAAATCAACGGAAGCAAGGGCAGTATTGCATTCAATCTGGAAAAGATGAACGAACTGCAGTTTTATTCCCGCGAGGACGAAGGGCACATACAGGGATTCCGCGAGATCATTGTGAACGAAGGGGTGCATCCCTACGTATCGGCGTGGTGGCCGCCCGGTCATATCATCGGGTGGGAGCATACGTTCGTGCACGAGGTCAAGGACTTTTTCGAAGCGATCGAAAACGACCGGGAAGCTTCACCGAATTTCAGGGAAGGGGCGCGGGTCCAGGCTGTGCTCGAAGCCGCCAGCGATTCGGCGAAATCGGACCGCTGGCAGGAAGTCCCGGACGTTTAGTCCCCTGCATCCGCTGCGTGCTTTGAAGTACCGGCCGGGGCGGGAAGCCCATGGAAGGAGCGATGGTTATGGCGAGAGCATGTACTTTGTTTACGGGTCAGTGGGCCGACCTCTCCCTCGACATGATGGCGGAGAAGGCGGCCGGGTTCGGATACGACGGCCTGGAGCTGGCCTGCTGGGGAGACCATCTGGATGTCCGGGAAGCGGCCTCCAGCGACGGCTATTGCCGGAGTCGGCACGAGATTCTGGAAAAACACGGGCTGAAGTTCTGGGCGATCAGCAATCATCTCTCGGGACAGGCGGTTTGCGACAATATTGACGAGCGCCATCAGTCGATACTGCCCCCGCACGTGTGGGGCGATGGCGATCCGGAAGGTGTGAAACGCCGGGCAGCCGAGGACATGTTGACGTCGGCGGAAGCGGCAAAGGCGCTGGGCGTCAGCGTGGTGAACGGCTTTACGGGTTCGTCCATCTGGCATCTGCTGTATTCGTTTCCGCCGGTGTCCCCGGATGCGATCGACGCGGGCTTCAGGGATTTCGCGGATCGATGGAATCCCATTCTCGATGCGTTTGCAAAGCACGACGTGCGGTTTGCCCTCGAGGTGCATCCAACGGAAATCGCGTTCGATATCGCCTCAGCCGCACGGGCGGTAGCCGCGCTTGACGGAAGGAGCGAGTTCGGATTCAATTACGATCCGAGCCACCTCGTTTATCAGAATGTGGACTACGTGGCGTTCATCCGAGAGTTCAGGGACCGCATCTATCACGTGCACATGAAAGACGCGTTCCTGTCGCCGCTGCCCACCCGGGCGGGGATTTTCGGAGGCCACACCGAGTTTGGCGACCCCGACCGCTCCTGGGATTTCCGTTCCCTGGGCCGCGGAAGCGTGGACTTTGAAGAAATCATCCGCGCCCTGAACGACATTGGCTATGGCGGTCCCCTGTCCGTGGAGTGGGAAGATTCGGGAATGGACAGGGAACACGGGGCGGAGGAAGCATGCGCCTTTGTGAACAGTGTGGATTTCGAACCGTCGGCCGTGGCGTTCGATGCGGCGTTCGCGGAATAGTTGTCGGATGCAGGCTTCACGTGTTCCGTCCCGGTAGCCGATTGCAGATTTACGGTTTGCTTTCGGGACGAGGAACCCGCGGTCAGCAGGGCGTGTCATCAGGCCTGCCGGCCGCGTTTTATTAGAAGCTGTGTTGGAATTCACGGTGCGTTCCCGAGCGCGAGCGAAAGCGTGTCGGTCCAGGAGGGCGAATTCGCCCCTATCTTTCGATAGTGGTGGATTTGACCAACGCAGACCGGCGCGTTTGCAGCCGCGCGAAGACCGCTGGGAATTTTAATACAGCTTCGGAGGGAGATCGTCAATGCGGATGCGTATTTTTCTTCTCTTCCTGCTGTCTGCCGTCTTCGCCTGCGAGGCGGAGCGCACCCGGACTCTGGTGTTCGGCAGGGGCGGCGATACCGTGGGGCTGGATCCCGCACTGGAGACCGATGGCGAGTCATTCAAGGTCTGCGACAATATTTACGACAACCTTGTCACCTTCAGGCCGGAAAACACCGAATTGGCGCCCGGTCTGGCGGAGTCCTGGTCGGCATCGGACGACCTGAAAACGTGGACCTTCAAGCTCAGGCGGAACGTCTTGTTCCATGACGGCACTCCGTTCGATGCGGACGCGGTGGTGTTCTCGCTCGCACGCCAGTTCAAACCCGACCATCCCTTTCACCGCGTGGAAGGCGCGTTTCAGTATTGGAACAGCATGTCGATGAGCGATATTGTCAGCGACGTGAAGAAGGTGGACGATCATACGGTTTCCATAGAGCTTACGCGTCCCAACGCGCCGTTTCTGTCGAATCTCGCGATGAATTTCTGCGGAATCGTAAGCCCCTCCGCCGTACGGAAGCACGGTGCGGACTTTCCCAGGCACCCGGTGGGAACAGGGCCGTTTCGATTTGTACAATGGATCCGGGATGACCGCGTGGTGCTGGAACGAAATCCCGGCTATTGGGGCGATGCGCCTCAGATCGACAGGCTGATATTCAGAAGCATTCCGGAGAACTCCGTGCGCCTGATCGCGCTCATCCAGGGTTCGATTGACGGAATGGACCATCTGGTGCCGGATTTCATTCCAAACATCGAAAAACATCCGAACCTTCAGCTCCTGACCCAGCCGGGTATGAACGTCGGGTACCTGGCCATGAATATGGATCGGGCGCCGTTCCACCTTCTGAAGGTGCGAAGGGCGGTCAACCATGCCATCAACAAACAGGCGCTGGTGGACAATCTGTATCAGGGTCTTGCGTTGCCGGCGGTCAACCCGATTCCACCTTCGATGTGGAGCTATCATGAGGGGATCGAAGGATACGGCTACGATCCGGAACGGGCCCGGGAGCTGTTGGTCGAGGCCGGCTATGCGGACGGATTCGAGACCACGCTCTGGGCGATGCCGGTGCCGCGTCCGTATATGCCGCAGCCCAGGAAGATCGCCCAGGCCATCCAGGCCGACCTGCAGGCCGTCGGAATCCGGGCCGAGATCGTGAGCTATGAATGGGGAACATATCTGGACAAGGTTTCCAGGGGGCAGCACGATATGGCGCTCCTGGGCTGGACGGGCGACAACGGCGACCCCGACAATTTCCTGTACGTCCTGCTCGACAAGAGCGCGACACAAATTCCCGCCAATAACATTGCGTTCTACCGCAGCGACGAACTGCACGAGGTGCTGGTGCAGGCGCAGCGGGAAGTGGACATTGCCGTCCGGACGGGGCTTTACCGGAAGGCGCAGGAAATCGTGTTCCATGATGCGCCATGGGCGCCCCTCGTACACGCGGCGCAGACCGCCGCATTCAAGAAGTCGGTAACCGGCTTCACGCTTCATCCCACCGGCAGCAAGTGGTTCCAGAACGTGGGGATCGGGGAAACGGATTGAACGCGCCGAAACGTCCGTATAGCCACCCGTTTCCGGCACCTGCGAGGCAAACCGCGTAATGGGCGTCTACATCCTGAAACGCGTGGTTCTCCTTTTCCCCA
Source organism: uncultured bacterium (assembly GCA_964551635.1). Taxonomy (GTDB): domain Bacteria; phylum Latescibacterota; class UBA2968; order UBA2968; genus JAAXHE01. The sequence goes on from CAZKDZ010000076.1 coordinate 21,973, forward strand.
TGCTGCTGGGAATCGTCGTCCTGGTTTTCCTGATGGTACACTTCGTTCCGGGCGATCCGGCACAGGTGATGCTGGGTGAACGGGCCAGCGCGGAACAGGTGGCGGAGCTGCGCAGGCAACTCGGACTGGATCAGGAGTTGCACGTACAGCTCGGCCTGTACCTGTGGGGGCTGGTACAGGGAGACCTGGGACGTTCCTTCAAGTCCCACGCGAAGGTGTCCTCCGAACTGGCGGCCAGATTTCCCGCGACGCTCGAACTCACGTTGATCAGTATGTTGCTGGCCTGCGGGGTCGGGATTGTCGCCGGTGTGGTTTCGGCATCGCGCAAGGGTTCCGTCGTGGATTACGTCGGCATGACGGTTTCCCTCGCGGGGCTGTCGATGCCGATTTTCTGGCTGGGCCTGATGGTTATTCTGGTGATGTCGGTTTTTCTCGGGTTGTTTCCCGTGTCAGGGCGGCTCAGCACCCATCTTTTCATTCCCGAGGTCACCGGACTCTATCTGATCGACAGCCTGCTGGCGCGGGACTGGAGGGCTTTTGCCGACGCCGCCTGGCATCTCGTGCTGCCCGGCCTTACGCTGGGTACGGTGCCGATGGCCGTAATCGCGCGGATGACGCGATCCAGCCTCCTGGATGTACTCAAGGAAGATTACGTGCGTACTGCGTGGGCGAAAGGGCTGTCGGAACGGATCGTCATCTTCCGGCACGCCCTCAAGAATGCGTTTATTCCCGTGTTGACCGTAATCAGCCTGCAGTTTGGCTTCCTGTTGGGAGGCGCGGTCATTACGGAGACGATTTTCGCGTGGCCGGGGGTGGGACGGTGGCTCCTGCTGGCGGTATATTCGAGGGACTTCAGGGCCGTTCAGGGAGGCGTGCTGCTGGTTGCGCTGATGTTTGCGCTGATCAATCTCATTGCCGACGTGATGTACGCGTGGCTGGACCCGCGCATCAGACACCGGAATCATGCATGAACCGTTCATTCCATCCGGAGGTGGGAACAGGAGTTGAAGTCGACGGATCGCAGATCCTGCCGGGCGCCGGCTGGGGCGGGTTATTCCGCAAGCGGCTCCTGAAGAACCGGCTGGCGGCCGTGGGTGGCGTCCTGCTGCTGGGATTCCTGTTGGTGGCGATCGCCGCACCCCTGGCCGCGCCGCGGGATCCCTTTGACCAGAATCTCTATGAACGCCTCCAGCCACCGTCGCTGGCGCATCCGTTCGGCACGGACGACTTTGGGCGGGATGTTCTGAGCCGCGTGATTTACGGAGCGCGAATTTCTCTGCGTATCGGGGTTGCCGCCGTGCTGATCGCACTGGTCCTGGGCGTTCCGATCGGGCTTGTTTCGGGATACCGGGGCGGAGCGCTGGACCAGGTATTGATGCGGACTATGGATCTGATGCTCGCATTTCCCAGCATCCTTCTGGCCATCGCCATCGTGGCGATCCTTGGCCCCGGGTTGGAGAATGCGATGCTGGCGGTCGGGATCGTCGCCGTGCCGCAGTACGCCCGGCTGGTGCGGGCATCCACGCTGTCCGTGCGCGGACAGGACTACGTTCAGGCTGTCCGGGCCCTTGGTGCGGGGGAGTTCCGTATCCTGTTCTTTTCGGTTCTTCCGAACTGTCTGACGCCGCTGATCGTGCAGTCCACGCTGGGTCTGGCTACCGCCATTCTCGATGCCGCGGGCCTGAGCTTTCTGGGATTGGGCGCGCAGCCGCCCACGCCGGAGTGGGGCGCCATGTTGACCGGTGGAAGGGAACTTGTGCTGCGGGCGCCGTGGGTATTGACGTTTCCGGGCGTGGCGATTTTCCTGACCGTATTGGCATTCAACCTGGTTGGAGACGGATTGCGCGACGCCCTGGATCCAAGGACCTGACCTGACTGGAGAAAGCCTTTGACTTCCGCATTCCCGTGGCGTATATTCCGCTTACACGGAAAGGAGGTGGTCAAATGAGCGAATCGACCAGTGGAGGTGGCTGTAGTTAGGTGCGCTGCCGGGTGCGGGAGAACATCTCGTCTGGTAACGCGCCTGGCGAATCTAAACAGCCATCGAAAGACAGGCGATCCGTCGAATTGACGGGCCCCGGCCACTCGCACGGGGCACCGTGAGATGGAAGCCGTCTCAAGAGTTGCGCCGTGAGGAGATGTGGCCGGAGGACCGGCTCCCGAATCGCGGCGCATTTTTCTGTCATATAAGGGTTTGTGCTTGACAAAATCACGCATGCTCTATATCTTCTGAGGCTTGACAATGTGTGGAATTGTCACCGAGAGGGGGTGAGTTCGAATTCGGCGTCGATGCGGACGCCGTTCGGATTTATGAATACGCCAAGTGCTAAAAAGTCTGACATCGAACGCAAATGGTTTCTGGCTGATGCCGACGGTAAGGTGCTGGGTCGTTTTGCGAGCGAGGTTGCACGGATCCTGATGGGCAAACACAAGCCGTTTTATACGTCCCACGTGGATACCGGCGATCATGTCATCGTGGTCAACTCCGACAAACTCATGGTCAAAGGCGCAAATAAGCCCGACCAGAAGCTCTATACACGATTCAGCGGATATCCGGGTGGTCTGAAAACCAAAACCCTGAAGCGCGCGCTCGAAACGCAGCCGCAGTTCGTACTGGAGCATGCGATACGGGGAATGTTGCCGCGCACGAAACTGGGGCGCAGGATGATGAAGAAGGTCCGGATTTACGCGGGTCCCGATCATCCGCACGACAGTCAGGCGCCCGAATCGATCGACCTTGCTTGAATCCCGACGTATCAAGAATTCGTTGAACGAGAGGAGGTAGGGTCTTGGCAGAGATCCTTGCTTCTGCCAGAGGCCGGCGCAAGTCGGCCACGGCAAACGTGAAGCTGTTTCCCGGATCCGGGGAAATCGTCATCAACGGCAGGCCCATACTGGATTATCTGAAGCGCGAGACGCTTGTGATGATCGTGGAACAGCCGCTGACGGTTACGGAAACGACCGGGCAATACAACATCGTCGCCAGCACCAAGGGTGGTGGTCTCAGCGGACAGGCCGGGGCCGTTCGGCTGGGTATCGCCCGGGGCCTGCTTGCCCTGAACGATGATCTCAAGACACCGCTGCGCGAGGCCGGGCTGTTAACCCGCGACGCGCGAGAGGTGGAGCGAAAGAAGCCCGGCCGACCGGGCGCACGAAAACGGTTCCAGTTTTCCAAACGCTAGTCGACTGTTGTTTTGCTATTGGCGTGTTGAGTACGTGTCGACACGCCCATTTCACATGTGTCCCGACTTCAGGCCCGGTGCCGGTTTCCGGCTGGTCTGCGGAATGACGGTCACAGAGGATGAACCGATAGTATCAGGAGGATCGTATGGCTGTGGTTGAAATGAAAGCCCTGCTGGAGGCGGGCGTCCACTTCGGGCACCAGACCCGCCGTTGGAACCCGAAGATGAGAAAGTTCATCTTCATCGAACGCAACGGCATCTACATCATCGATCTTCAGAAGACGCTGAGGCAGATCGAGGAAGCCTACCGTGTTATCAGCGAAGCCGTGGAACAGGGCGAATCGATACTTTTCGTGGGGACCAAGAAGCAGGCGAAAGACGTCATTCTGCGTGAAGCGAAGCGCTGCGAGATGTTCCACGTAACCGAACGTTGGCTTGGGGGCATGCTGACGAATTACCAGACCATTCGTCAGAGCATCCGGCGCCTCGAATCACTCGATAAGATGGGCGCGGACGGAACCTACGAAAAGTTGACGAAGAAAGAGGTATTGCGGCTGGAGCGCGAGCGTGAGAAGCTGGAGCGGTCCCTGAGCGGTATCCGGGATATGGGCCGCCTTCCCGGACTGGTATTCGTGGTGGACATAAAGAAGGAAAAGATCGCCGTCCACGAAGCCAGACGACTCAATATACCGGTCGTGGCCATCGTCGACACCAACTGCAATCCGGACGACGTCGACTATCCCATTCCTGGTAACGACGACGCCATCCGGTCCATCGGGCTCATCACACGCCTGGTCGCCGACGCGGTACTGGAGGGGCAGAGGATCCAGAGAGAAGGTCCCGATCGTTCAGACGACGAACCCCAGATGCTTGGACCCGAGATTACCGAAATCACCGAAGTCAACGAATAACGTCCGGAAGGCGCTACGCCAGCTTGGAGAACAAATGGCTATTTCTGCGAAGATGGTTCAGGAACTGCGGGCCAAGACCAACGTGGGGATGATGGATTGCAAGAAGGCCCTCGTCGAGAGCGACGGGGATATGGAAAAAGCCGTTGAACTGCTGCGGACGCGTGGCGTTGCCAAGGCGGAAGATCGTGCAAACAGGACGGCGAAGGAAGGTTTGATTACGTCTTACATTCACACCGGCAGCAAGCTCGGCGTAATGCTGGAAGTCAACAGCGAGACCGATTTCGTCGCCAGGACGGAGCAGTTCCAGACGTTCGCCCGGGACCTTGCGATGCACATCGCCGCCAGCGCGCCGGTCGCGGTTAGCCGGGATCAGCTGGATGAAGCGAACATCGAGCGGGAACGAAGGATCTTCAGGCAACAGGCGCTGGATGAGGGCAAGCCCGAGCGGGTTCTCGACCGGATCGTGGAAGGGCGTCTGGAGAAGTATTATCAGGATGTGTGCCTGATGGAACAGCCCTTCGTGAAGGATCCGGACAAGACAGTTAAAGACCTGTTGATGGATCTGATCGCGCAGTGCGGTGAAAACGTGACCGTCAGACGATTCGAGCGGTTCGTGCTGGGAGAGGAGAGCTGACGTGCCGTCGCGGTGAACCGGACCTGGAGCCCGCCTTTTCACGAAGGGACGAATCAAATGGTCGACGAGATTCTTTCAGAGACCAGGCAATCGATGACAAGAGCCGTGGAAGCGTTTCAGCACGAAATGGGAACGGTTCGTACAGGGCGCGCAAACACGGCATTGCTGGATAATATTCGCGCTGAATATTACGGTACCCAGGTGCCGCTGAACCAGGTCGCGACCATTGGCATACCGGAGCCGAGGCTGATCGTACTTCAGCCGTGGGACAAGAGCGCGATTCCGGCCATCGAAAAGGCCATTCAGACCTCGAACCTGGGCCTCACGCCGTCCAGCGACGGGACCGTTATCCGTTTGCCGATACCCCATCTGACCGAGGAACGCCGTACGGAACTCGTGCGCGTGGTACGTCAGATGGCGGAAGACAGCAAAGTCTCTGTAAGAAACGCCCGGCGGGACGCCAACGAGATGTTGAAAGACGGTCAGAAAGAGGGCGAGATTCCTGAAGACGACTCCAGAAAGGGTCAGGACCAGGTGCAGAAGCTGACCGACGATTTTGTGGAGGAAATCGACAAGTTGCTGGCGCGGAAGGAAGAGGAGATCATGGAGGTCTGAGTCACGTATGCCGTCCGCCGCCAATCGCTGCTTTCCGGTCTTCCGAGGGTGGCGGTTTTTGTTTGGGTGTTGACATCGAAGCGCTTCGGGACCGGATTCGGAAGGGCTCGGAAAGGAGTACGCGGTAAACCAGGTGCTCATTGGCTTTTTAGGTGACTTACATGGTCGTGTGCTTCACGCACTCGCCCTGATTGTAACGTGGCAGAAACAAAGCGGCCGGCGTTTCGACATGCTGATTCAGGTAGGGGACATGGGAGCGTTTCGGGACATGTCCAGTCTGGAGCAGACCGCCAATTGTCATTTTGCCCTGGACCCGTCACAACGCGACTTCGTTCGTCTGATGCAAACTGACGCCGATCTCGCAGAGGCGTTGTCGACGCTGGGTGGAACCATTGGAACGCCCGTCCATTTCATTCGCGGCAATCACGAAGATTTCGCATTATTGGAAAACCTGCCGCGGGATTCGGGTTCCGGTACAGCGGCCGTCGATCGTTTCGGGCTGTTGCGTTACGTCCCGGACGGTATGGTGATGACGTTCGGCAAACTACGATTCGCGTTTCTCGGCGGTGTCGAGGAACGCAGCGATGCAGCAGGCATAAATCGCGGTGCGTATGAAGCGCTTCTGGCTCTGGGGCCTGGAAGCATCGACGTACTTGTAACGCATCAGGGCCCGTACGGCAGCAGCATCGGATTCAAAGGCGACATTCACGGATCTCGCATGATCACTAACCTGATCGAGGATATTCGCCCGACGTTTAACGTGGCGGGTCACGCCCACGTCCTTTCCGGAACGAACCGGTTTGGCGAGACGACGTATCTTGGACTCGATTGCGTGATTCCGTCGCCTCTGTATCACCCTGATGCGCGAGGGTTTCAGCCCGGCAGTCTCGGCATACTGGATACCGACCATGGTTTGTTGGAGCCGGTTACGGATGATTGGCTGGGCGAATTCGAAACGCCGTTCGATTTTCGCGATTGGTACGAAAGATATGAAATGCCTGATTTGTCATGGAGACGATATTCATGTTGAGGAAGTTCGAGAAGAGATTAAAGTGGAGAAAGATATCGTACGTATTCCTGTCCAAACTCCGGTCTGCAAAACATGCGGAGAAAGATACTATGATCGTCGCACCGTGCGTTACCTGGAAGAAATGGAGCAGAAGCTTCTATCAGGTCAGATAAATCTTCAGCAAGTAGGGAAGGTATTGGTACCAACGGTGTAAGAGCCAGTGTTTGTGTTGTTGGCAGAAAACTCATCATCCGTTTTTGGTACCACCACGTAGTCTGCAAGAAAAGAGACCTGGAGATGATTCAAGAGACATTACTCTGTATATGGAAATCCCAGGAAAAGAGCTTTAGTACGTGGATCAACTTGAGCGGTGGCACGATGATTCCTGATCGCCTCTTCTTGGGTGTCCTATGATATGTTACTGTTGACGGTGATCGCGATTGTCTTTGTGGCGGCGCTGGTCCATTCGACGCTCGGGTTCGGGACGGCCCTGGTTGCGATGCCGATGCTGGTGATGGTGTTGGATGCGAGGGTCGCGACGCCACTGGTCGGGCTGACGATGCTGACGACAATCGCCCTGCTTCTGGTTGGGACCTGGCGGGAGCTGGACGTCAGGTCCGCGTTACATTTGCTCGCCGCATCGATACCCGGCATACCTGTCGGTCTGCTGATCCTGAGTCACGTGCCGGAGGATGTCTTCAAGGCCGTGCTGGGAATTCTGCTCATCGCCGTCAGTCTGTACAACCTGTCGACGTCCGGCCTGCCGAAGCTTGAACGCATCGGTTGGGCCCACGCGTTCGGCTTCGTTTCCGGCGTGCTCGGCGGCGCGTACAACGTCAATGCGGCGCCGGTGGCCGTTTACGGGATTATGCGGCGGTGGCCGCCAGAACACTTCAGAGCGACGCTGCAGGGATATTTTTTCCCCTCTACTTTGCTTATCGTCGCCAGCCACGGATTGGCCGGACTGTGGACGGGGGACGTATTCGGATTCTATCTGCCGGCCGTGCCCGCCGTCGCTCTTGCCGTTGTGCTTGGCCGCTTCATCGGCGCGCGCATTGCACCCGATCGATTTCAGCGTGTTCTGTACATGGCCCTGATGGCGTTCGGGCTGCTGCTCCTGGTGTCGCCTTTGTTTTCGCCCGTGGATTGACCCATCGCGAAATCCGTAATCTCGCGCTTTTTTGGTCTTTTCGTAGTCTCGTAGTTTCGTCGTCTCGCGCCTTTTCGCCTTTCATAGTTTCGTATATTCGTAGTTTCGTTTTTTTGAAAGGGAGAATTCCGTGAACGCTACTCAACCCATGGTCGTCCATTACGTCAATGATATGGACAGAGCGTTGCCCTTTTACCGCGACGTCCTCGGATTGAAGTTGGAGTTCGAATCGACGGGATGGAGCACGCTGCGCTGCGGAGGATGCATCGTGGCGCTTCACATTCTCTCTCCCGGTATGAGCGAAGGTGCTGTCGCCCACGCCGGTCTGAATCTCCACGTGGACGATCTCGATGCCGCGGTGAAAGAAGTCGCGGCAGGCGGCGGTGAGGTCAAAAACGTACGTGAAGCCGGCGGAGGCATTCCGGTCCGCATAGCCGTCATCGCGGATCCGTCAGGCAATGTCTTCGAACTGCGTCAGTACGTCGGCGACTGAATCCAGGACCATTCCCCCCGCCCGCCCGACCACCGGGTGAGACGTAAGCCGGGAGGGTAGAGATCGCATGCCGTGTAAAGTTTCTTTTTATGCCGCAGGCAAGTCGGAAGAATAGACCGGCAAGGGCTTCTTCTCCCGTCTTACGTCTTGCGTCTACCCGGTTTTCTCGCGTCTACCCGCATTCAGGCTCATCGTGGCCAATTGAGCGGCTGTCTAAATTCGAATTAAGGTTAACCACTTGATGGAGGTCTCTCCGTGAAGAACTGTATTCTCGCCGTCGTACTGTCCGCCATTGTACTGTTCGTATGGGGGTTTGTCTCGTGGACGATATTGCCCTGGCACAATGCGGTTGCGAACAAATTCGCAGACGAATCGGCCGTTGCATCCGTCCTCAGGGAAAACGCGCCTTCGGCGGGGATGTATTATCTTCCGTTTGCGCAGGAAGACCTTCAGCCCGGTGCGTTGTTCGCGCTCGCGAACGTCTTGCCCGATGGCGTTGAATCGGGCATGGAAGGGATGATGGTCGTCGCCGTGCTCGGACAGGCGATTTCCGCGCTTCTCGTCCTTCTTCTTTTGTGCAAGACGTCGAACCTGGATTATTGGGGACGGGTCCGCTTCGTGGCGCTTGCGGGCGTGGCTATCGGATTCATAAGCCACTTTCCGTATTGGAACTGGTTCGGCTTCTCCACGTCGTACACACTCGTCATCATCCTGGATACGCTGATCGCATGGACCCTTGCCGGTCTGGTCCTGGCCAGATTCGTGGAAGGGAAATCCGCGTAGGTCGATTTCGAGAATGAGGTGTCGAATGGCTTCACAGCAGTCGGGCGTGTCATCGGACGTGAACCGGGCGAGCCGAACGGCGAACCTGGCGGCGTGCGTGCGTGCGTATCATTGCCGCTGGCACGCGTCACCGATCTTCGCCGACACCTACGCATATGACATGATATCGGGATTCTGGCGGGCGATTGCCAGGCGCCGCTTGTCAAGCTGGATAACCGTTCACACGGTGTTCCGCGCGTTCCGCCCCATACACACGGAAATCGTCCTGCGTTCCAGGTATGCCGAAGACCGCCTCATGGACGCCGCGGGTACGGGCGTTACGCAGTACGTCATTCTGGGAGCCGGGCTCGATACGTTTTCCATGCGCCAGGACGCGCGTATGGAAGGGTTGCGTATTTTCGAGCTGGATCATCCCGCGACCCAGGAAATGAAGCGCGAAAGGGTGCTGAAGGTATATGGAAGGATCCCCGCCAATCTCGTGTTCGTTCCCATCGACTTTGAAACCGATCACCTCGACGAGGCGCTTGCAAGGGCCGGATTCGATCCACTAACGCCGTCTTTCTTTTCCTGGCTGGGCACAACCTATTATCTCTCAAAGGACGCCATACGTGAGACGCTGGGGCGTGTCGCCGGCGTTGTTGCCCCCGGCAGCCGCATGGTTCTCGACTACAAGCTCGACAGGGACCTCGTTCCTGCGGAGAGCCTCCCGTTCGCCGACAAGCTGGACCGCTTCGTGGCGCGGCGCGGAGAGCCTATGCTGTCCACGTTCACGCCGGAGGAGTTGAAGGACGTGATGTCCGGATTCGGCTTTTCGGAACTGGAGAACCTCCCGGCCCGCGAGCAGAAACGCCGTTACCTGAACGAAGGATCCGGCCTGGCGGATCCCGCGCCGAATTTCTCATTTGCCCTATATGGCGCGACTTAATCTGACATCCGGGCGACCCTGACATACCGTGTCGTCACCGGGACGAATTGTGGACCCGATTCAAAGAGACCGGCAATTGACAGATCCAAAGCGACGAATCGGCAAAGTCAGCTTACGGCAAGGTCTCATGTTGATCTTTATCCTTGGAAGCGCCGGGCTGGGCGCTGAGCTGCTGCTGCTGGAGCATTTCAAGGAGTGGCGGCAACAGGTGCCCCTGGCGCTTCTGGTATTGGGTCTCCTTCTGCTGGCGGTCCATCTGGTCTATAAGGGTCCTGTTGTCCTGCGGTTGTTCCGGCTGACGATGCTGGCGTTCGTACTCGGCGGGATCGTGGGTGTCTGGATTCACTTCGACGCGAACCTGGATTTTGAATTGGAGATGTATTCGAAGCTGAGCGGCTGGGATCTGATATCCAGATCGGCGCACGGCGCCCTCCCGGTCCTGGCGCCCGGCGCGCTCATCCAGCTTGGTTTGATCGGCTTTCTGTACGCGTACCGGCATCCGGGTCCAGGCGCCGGACAACATGAATCGGATTAGGGCATTCCGGGCACATTCGTCAACCCAACTTCCCGCTCGGGTCCGAGGAAAACCGATTTCCGGACCGAAAACTGAGTGAAAGCAAAGAGCGGCGCGTCTCCGGGCAGACGCGCCGCTCCTTTTCATGTACATCTCGCGGCTTTCGAGAATTGGATTCCCCTCAGGACATTCTAATATTCGATACGGTCATCCATCTTCTGCCATTCACGAAAAACCGGCAGCGCTTCGTCCCGCATGAGTTGGCGGGAAGGGATTCGCCGTTCGGTCCTCGGCAGTTGTATCTCCCGGTAGAAGTAATCGTCGTCGAAACCGATTTCCGCCGCATCTTCAGCGGTATTGGCGAAGTAGATCTTCTCGATCCTTGCCCAGTAGATGGCGGCCAGGCACATCGGGCAGGGCTCGCAACTGGCGTAGATTTCTGTCCCGGGAAGGTGAAATGCCTGCAGTCTCGATCCCGCTCTCCTGATCGCTACGATCTCTGCGTGGGCGGTCGGATCGTTGCGGGTGACCACCTCGTTGTATCCCTCCGCGATGATCCTGCCGTCCTTCACGATGACCGCGCCGAAAGGCCCGCCTCCGCGGGTCCGCATCCGGATTCGAGAGAGTTCTATCGCTCTTTCCATGAATTCCCGTTGCATCTCAATTCGCTCCTCATCATCTTCAACTGTTTTGAACGCATCCCACGACCTTGTGTTTGGGATCGTCGGGAAGGTCCTCGTGCCCGAGATTCGCGTCCGCGCCGACGGAAGGCGCAGGAATAATTCCTCCGTATTTAGCCTTGATTCACAATTATTCGGGGACCTGAATGTCAAATGTGCACAGACGAACAGAGGCGAATTGACGTCAAGAGTCCCGGATACTTGACGTCACTGGGCGTGAAGGTGAATTTCAACCATTTGAACGACCTCAATACCCCTTTTTCGCACCGTCACCTTCTGTGCCTTTTTTGTGCTTTTTGTGGTAAATTGACTGTTGTCTCTTTTCGAATTGAGGTCAGTCGGAGAACTTCGTGGTCTTGACAGTGACGCGGCAGAAATCTATGTTCCTGATGCCCCTTGAATGAGACGTTTCAGCATACCAGGCGAGGAAGAATATGCAACAGGATACGGCATACGCAAACGATACCGCGCTGCCCCGTGCGCGAAATGTCGAAGTGATCCCGGTCGACCAGGGCGGCAGCCGCATGTTCTACGTTCGCGATCCGCTGGAGATCGCCCCGCAGCCGCTGCTGCTCGGACCGGCGGGGATGTTCGTCCTGTCGCATCTGGATGGCCGGCACACCATCGATCAGATTCTCGAATCTCTCCGGAGAAGTGTTCCGGGCGGCGACTTCGGAGTCGGTGACATCCGGCACGTGCTGGGCAAACTCAGCGAGAGCTGCTACCTTGACGACCACGTGGCCGCGGCACGGGCCGCCCGGATACGGGAGGAATTCGAGCGGTCCGACATTCGACGGGCATGGCACGCGGGAACCGCCTACCCGAACGACCCGGGAGAACTCGCGGGGATGTTCGACCGGTTCTTCGAAACCGCCGCTTCCTCGGCGAAGGCGCGAAATGGAGACAGGTGCGGGGTCGGGGAGGAGCGGCTTGCCGCCATCATGTGCCCTCACATCGATTTGCGCGCGGGCGGCGAGACGTATCCGCCTGCCTTCAATGCGCTGGCCGCGGCCTCCGGCGGCGAGCGCCCCTGCGAACTCTTCGTCATCCTCGGCGTGGCCCACAACGGCGGTACGGAACCGGGAGAGAGCTTCGCCATCGCGACGGACAAACACTACGAAACGCCGTTTGGACGCGTGCCGACAGACGCGGATGTAATCGAGGACTGGTCCGGCCGTGCCGGGCGCGACGTCACGGAGCAACAGTGGCTGCACCGGACCGAACACTCCGTCGAGTTCGCCCTGCTGTTTCTTCAGTATATCCAGGTCCGGGAGGCACTGGCGCCGTTCCAGGTGGCGCCGGTCCTGCTCGGAAGCGTCGATCACTACCTGCGCGAAGGGCTGGACCCCTTGCAGGCGCCGGAGGTCGTTGCCGAACTCGAGGCGCTGCGTGCGGCGGTATCTGCGAGCGGTAAGCGTACCGTGTACGTGCTCAGCGTGGACCTGGCGCACATCGGACCGAAATTCGGCCATCCGGACCGGGTCGACGATGCCGCTGCCGCGGCCTGCGAGGCGGCCGACCGCGAACTGCTGGGTCTTGCGCAACGGTTCGATGCGGCCGGCCTTTACGGGTCGCTGCAGGCCGACGGTAACGGCCGGAACGTGGACGCCGCCGCCGGTCTGTTTTCGCTCCAAACGCTTCTGGGCGGCGCAGATTGCCGCGTCGACCTGCTCAGCTACGGGCAGAACCGCCAGGCAGACTCAGGATCGCTGGTCAGCTACGCCAGCATGGCCTTCTATGCAACATTGCCCCGATCCGCGGGCGGCGGGTGACTCGGCGCGTTTCCAAGTCTTGTGTGGCGCCCTTCAATCGGATGCTGTGCCGCAATTTATGTAAACCTGGCTGCTTTCTTGCGTCTCGCGTACACTCCTGTCCCATGTTATATTCCTTTAGTATCCGGAGCGAGGGCGTCCCGGGCGCGCCGATTGGTACAACTGCTCCATTGCATTTCTTCAGGTTCGGTGCACAACCCCGCCTTTACAATTATCCTGGACAGCAGTGATAACCCGTGTTTCCCAATTTGGCAGTTTTCCAGGAGGCTGATATGTCCCGGAGGTGGTTGCGCGTCGCCGCAGTCCAGATGCACGCCAATGAAGACATCGAGGAGAATGCGCGCGGGATCGTCGACCGGCTGAAGACGTGCGCCGGTGAGGGGGTGGACGTGGCCGCGTTCCACGAGGGCGTTCTGTTCGGCTATTGCGACCATCCGGATTTCTGGTCGAACCTGGATCGATCCCGCATCGAAAATGCGGAACGGCAGATTGTCCGGGCCTGCAGGGAAACCGGCGTCGCGGCCGTCGTCGGTTCAACCCATCAGGAAGGTCGCAGCCGCTTCAACAGCTTGCTGGTTGTGGACAGAGACGGCACGGTGCGGGGCCGTTACGGCAAGATCCATCTTGCCGGCGAGCGCTGGTTCGAGCCGTCCCAACACCTGCCCGTTTACAGCCTGTGCGGCGTACCGTGTTGTTTCCTGATCTGCCACGATATCCGCTATCCCGAACTCGTCCGGCTGCCCGCGGCGGCCGGCGCGCAGGTCTGCTTTTTCTGCAGTTGCGAGAGCTCCGTCACCCTTGAACACAAACTGTCGGCCTACAGGGCGATGCCCATCAGCCGCGCGACGGAAAACGGCATCTACGTGGTCATGGCCAACGCGCCCGCCGACCCGACGGATATCGACCGCGCGGGGTCGTCTCACGGCGAATCGAAGATCATCCATCCCGATGGCAATGTGATGGTGGAAGCCGGCATATTCTCGGACGAGATCATCATCCGCAGGCTCGATCTCCACGAGGCGTCACGAAACATCGCGATGCGCGCCGTAAACGACGTGACCTGCATCAGCGATTGGATGAAGGAGGGTGTAAAGCTTGTCGACGGGGGAGTCGCATGACCGATCGCTTCATCGAACAAGGGGAGCATGAATGAGAGGGTCCAGACCGAATATCCTGTGGATTTGTACGGACCAACAGCGGTACGATACCATTGGCGCGTTGGGGAATCCCCACGTGGACACGCCCAATATCGACCGCCTCGTCGCGGAGGGGTCTGCACTTACGCACGCGTATTGCCAGAGTCCGATTTGCACCCCCAGCCGGGCGAGCTTCCTCACCGGACAATACGCGAGCGCCGTCCACGTGAACGGCAACGGCAATTCACACTTTCCGGATACGCCCCCGCCCGTCACGAAGTTGCTCGCCGACAGCGGATACGACTGCGGCCTGATCGGCAAATTGCATCTGTCCAGCGCATTCGGGCGCGTGGAAGCGCGGGTGGATGACGGATACCGCTACTGGCAGTACAGCCACGCGCCCAGGGACGACTGGGAGACCGGGCACGACTACGCCGACTGGGTACGGTCCAGGGGGGAGGTACTGGGTGAATTGATCAAGAGCCCGGATGGCGTACCCGCGGAACTGCACCAGACCACGTGGTGTGCGGAAAAAACCATCGACTTCCTGAGCGAAGCACGTGAAGGCCCCTGGCTGGCCTCAGTGAACATCTATGATCCGCATCCACCGTTCAATCCGCCACGAACGTACCGGGACCTGTTCAATCCCGCCCGGGTGAACGGTCCGCTGTTCAGAGACAGCGATCTCGTCCAGCAGAAAAAGCTGGAGGCCGTTGACTTTCAGTCCAAAGGGCGGCATCCCGACGACCTGGACATCAAGAGCCCCGTGATCCCCTGGACGCAGACCCGCGGGCTGATGGAGCCGGAAACGGCAGGAAAGCGGGACGCCGGAACGCTCATCGCCGCCTATTATGCCATGATCAAGCTGATCGACGACCAGGTCGGGCGGATCATGGCCGCGCTGGAATCCACCGGCCAGCGCGAGAATACGCTCGTGATCTTCACGAGCGATCATGGCGAGATGCTGGGAGACCACGGGCTGATTCAGAAGGGATGCCGCTTCTACGAAGGGCTGGTGAGGGTACCGCTGATCTTCTCGTGGCCGGGGCACGTGAAGTCCGGACAGAGAAGCGATGCGCTGGTGGAACTGCGCGACATCGCCCCGCTGCTGCTGGAACTGGCGGGGTTACCGGTTCCGGAGCGGATGCAGGCGCGCTCACTCGTTCCCATGCTCAGCGGCGAGAAGCCGGCAGATGAGCATCGCGAATTCGTCCGATGTGAATTCTACGATGCGCTGGACCAGGCCGACGGGACGTTCGCCACGATGTACCGTGACCGCAGGTACAAGCTCGTCGTCTACCACGGGCACGTTCTTGGTGAACTCTACGACCTCGAGGAGGATCCGGGGGAGTTTGATAATCTGTGGGACAGCTCCGGTCACGCAGATGTGAAACTCGACCTCATGCAGCGCAGCTTCGACGCGTCCATGCTCGCCATGGACCGGGGCCCCGAACGCATCGGGCCGATGTGAGGGAGGGAATTTAGAATAAGGTACTCCACCATCCGATTTTGCGATTGATCTCTGCCACGACAGACACTCCTGACTTGCCCGGGTCGACTGTCAACTTTCGCCATTCCCGGTTGGTACACTAATTGCGTTGACTTGAACCATCCTCCACTCTCTGAGTGGGCCGGCAGCAACTAATGCAAAGGATGGTTCAATATGACTGAGAAATCGGATGCACTCAGGCTCCTCAGGTTGGCTGCGGACGACAGCGCCCTCGATTTTCGCCGAGGCCAATGGGAAGCAATCGACTCCCTGGTGAACGAGAGGGCTCGACTGCTCGTTGTCGAGCGTACCGGATGGGGCAAGAGTTCGGTCTATTTTATCGCGACACGAATTCTACGTAACAGAGGGCGCGGACCGACCCTGATCGTCTCGCCTCTCCTCGCGCTGATGCGAAATCAGATCGACGCCGCCTGTCGGTTGGGGATCCGCGCGATGACGATCAATTCGGCAAACAGAGAGGAGTGGCCGGTCATTCGGCGTGCCGTACGGGAGAACGAGGCGGATGCGCTCCTGATTTCGCCCGAGAGGCTGGCCAACGACGAATTCGTTGAAAAGGTCTTGCTGCCTGTTGCCTCGCGAATCGGGCTTCTGGTGGTGGACGAAGCCCATTGCATATCTGACTGGGGACATGACTTCCGTCCGGACTACCGGCGACTGGTCAGAGTCTTGCAGCGAATGCCCGGCAGCGTTCCGATACTTGGCACGACGGCGACGGCGAATGACCGCGTGGTTGAGGATGTCCGGGCACAGCTTGGCGATTTCGCAATCCAACGCGGAAATCTGGTGCGTCGAACGCTTGCCCTGCAGAAAATGCGATTGCCCTCGCAGGTGGAGAGGCTGGCATGGCTGGCGGAACATATTGATTCTTTGCCTGGTACGGGAATCATCTATACGCTTACCCGGCGCGATGCGAACCTGGTTGAAAAGTGGCTCCGGAATCACGGAATTTCCGCGCGAGCGTATTATAGCGGCGTGAGGCGTGACGACTTCGAGGACTCGAACGCTTATCGCCTGCACCTCGAAAAAAAGCTGCTCCGTAATGAAATAAAGGCATTGGTGGCAACGACGGCACTCGGCATGGGGTACGACAAGCCGGATATCGGTTTCGTCGTCCACTACCAG
This sequence comes from uncultured bacterium, assembly GCA_964551635.1. Taxonomy (GTDB): domain Bacteria; phylum Latescibacterota; class UBA2968; order UBA2968; genus JAAXHE01. Next base: position 38,409 of record CAZKDZ010000076.1, read on the forward strand.
GCGCCCGGTTCGATTGTCGCCTACTACCAGCAGGTCGGTCGCGCCGGCCGAGCCATCTCGCACGCCATCGGATTATTGATGTCAGGAGACGAGGATGCCGATATTCATGAGTATTTCCGACGAAGCGCTTTTCCTGAAGAAGGGTGGGTAGCGGCAGTACTCGGCGTTTTGGAAGAGAGCGATGGCTTGCGTGTCAGTCAAATCGAAAAAGCCGTCAATCTGACGCGAGGCCAGATTGGGCAAGTGCTCAAATTCCTGTCTGTGGACAGTCCCGCGCCTGTCATTAAAACCGGGTACAAATGGGCCCGCACGGCATTGCCGTTTAGCATGGACCGCGATCGAATTCAGCGATTGACGGAAAAACGCAAAATCGAGTGGCAGGAGGTCCAGGAATATCTCGATACAGACCGGTGCCTGATGCAGTTCCTCACAACGGCTCTTGACGACGTTGCCCCTCAACCGTGCGGCAAGTGTGCTTCGTGCCGTCGTCGACCGCTGGTCGATCCCTCCTTCACGCGTACGACCGCGATAGCGGCAGCCCGATTCCTTCGTCAATCCGAACTTGTGCTGGAATGCAACAGGCAGGTCGCGAGAGATGCATTTCGCGGGTATGGCTTTCGCGGAAATCTGCCCGTAGACCTCCGTGCTGAGACGGGACGGATCCTCTCGCGATGGGGCGACGCCGGCTGGGGGCAACTGGTCGCTGATGACAAACACCGAGGCCAATTTCGCGATGAACTTGTAAAGGCGGCTAAGGAGATGTTGAAAGACAGGTGGAAACCATCTCCGAGCCCGGAATGGGTCACGTGCGTCCCGTCCAGGAATCAACCGGACCTCGTCCCCGACTACGCGGAACGCCTGGCGGCGGCATTGGGACTTACGTTCGAACCCGTTGTAGTGAAAGTAAAGGACAACGATCCGCAGAAGCTGCAGCAGAACCGATTCCACCAGTGCAGAAATCTCGACGCCGCGTTTGCAATCGTCTGCCCGGTCCCGGAGGGCCCGGTCCTTCTGGTTGATGACGTGTTCGATTCCGGCTGGACCTTAACGGTAGTTGCTGCTTTGCTTCGACAAGCCGGGAGCGGCCCCGTCTGGCCACTGGCTCTGGCAACCTCGAGAATGGCTGCGTGATATGATTTCGGGTTCCAATACTCAGGCGGTAATGCTGCTTACGGTCTCCCTTGGCAGATCCGACAGGTCAGAGGCAAAGCCTCTCTCGCCAAAAGAATGGGCGCGCTTCGCGACATGGCTCAGAAATCGCAATCTGGAGGTGTCAGATCTGCTGAAGGGTGAATTGAGGAGTCAACTTGAGGGTTGGACGGATCGTTCAATACCACGATCCAGATTGGAAAGTCTTGTTGAACGCGGAGGCGCGCTTGGCCTGGCGATCGAGAGATGGCAGCGTGCCGGGCTGTGGATCATGACGCCATGGGATTCGGAATACCCGGAGAGGTTGAAAGACCGACTTGGATTGGAATCCCCACCCGTAATCTTCGGTTGCGGAAACAAGATGCTTCTTGCGCGCGGCGGCATCGCGGTGGTTGGCTCCAGAGATGCCCGCCGGGAAGACCTCACTTTTGCCGGAGACCTTGGCGCTGCCGCCGCGACACAGGGTTATTCGGTCGTTTCCGGCGCGGCGCGCGGGGTGGATGAGAGCGCGATGCTGAGCGCACTGGAAAACGAAGGCACGGCAATCGGCGTTGTGGCAGACAGCTTGATGCGCGTGACGACCTCCGCGAAATATCGCAGATTTCTTCTCTCGCGTGATCTGGCGCTGGTAACACCATTTAATCCGGAAGCGGGATTCAGCATCGGGAATGCGATGTCCAGAAACCGTTACATCTATTGCCTGGCCGACGCCGCGATCGTGGTCAGCAGCACGCCGAATCGTGGAGGGACGTGGAACGGCGCGCTGGAAGACCTGAAAGCCGGGTGGGTGCCTCTCTGGGTCAAACGCACGGCAAGCGCGGAAACAGGCAATGCCAGGCTTGTGCAGAGGGGTGCGCGCTGGATTCCCGACGATCTGGAGTCACTTGAATCCTTGACGACATCAGGTCCGGAACAAGCGTTACGGCTCGAACTTCCCCTCACACGTCGGAGACGAAACGACTTATAGTTAGAGAAATAAACTCAGGCGTCTTCCAGGCTCAGCAATTGAAGGACGGAAAGCCAGGAACGGAAGGGCAGACCATCGACACCGGCAAACCGGCGGTTGTCAATATTGAAGACCGTGTCGATTTGGATTTCAATGCGCTATTCCGGAATCGAATGCCGGGAGTCACGGCAAATCCCCGGTGTATCCCTTTGACGTCCAGACCTTTCGGGCCAGCTTCTCTGCTTCGTCGGACGGTTCGATTTCGCCCAGGATGCTGGCCGGCGGTTGGCCTTCCTTCCTGCGGGCGGGGTCGGGCGACCAGTCGTCATCTTCGTATTGCTTGCGCACGGACTCGTGCCGGAAATCGGGCACTTCGATGGCTGCCGAGTCGTTCAGCGCGGAACGCCACGCCTGGATGCCCGCGATGCTCATGTCCAGGCCGCGGTAGACGTCGAGATACGGCTGTCTGCCCGCGCGGATCGCCTCGGCGAAGTGGTAGGACGTGAAGAAGTCGCCGCCGCCGTGGCCTGTGCGGGTCGCCCGGTTGTGATGGACGGGGAAGTCTGGCTTATAGACCGTTTCGACCGGATCGCCCTTGCGCTTCTCCCATGGTTCGTACCAGACGCGCAGACGCTGTTTGTCGCCGTGGCGGCAGTTTTCCATCACGCCTTTGTTGCCGTGGATGCGGACGTAGTTTCCGTGACCGCGCAACCCGCCGTGCAGGGACTTCATGACCGCATCGTTGTCCATCCTGCAGATGATCACCGCGGCCGTGTCCGATCGCCTCATGTGCAGCGTCTGCGCCGGATCGGTGTAATCGAAGGGGATCACGAAGCCGTTGACCTTCACCGGCCTGGTGTCGGTGATATACATCACCGGGGCGATGGAGTGGGTGCAGTAGTACGTGGCGGGGACCCAGTTGCGCCAGTGGTTGCGTCCGCAACTGCGACCCAGTTTTACCTCGGGTGGGTCCGGGTGGACGTATTCGCCCTCGCCGTACTTGAACTCACCCACGCGTCCTTTTTTATAGAGCCGCCTCATCTCCTGATTGAAGACCATGTAGGGGTAGTTTTCGGCAAACATGTAGGTCCTGCCGCTGCTTTCAACCGCCCGCGCCAGGGCCACGCCTTCGCCCAGCGTATGGCAGGCGGCGGTCTCGCTCATCACATGTTTGCCTGCGTCAAATGCCTTTATGGCAAACGGCGCGTGCTCGTGGAAATAGTTCGCCAGCACAACCGCGTCCATCTCGCAGCCGAGGAAGTCGTCGTAGTCGATGTACGTCTTTACATTCAGCGCGTCGCCCTCCGCGAGAAGTCGCTCCTCCCAGGTGTCGCAAATTGCGACGAGTTCCATTCCCGTCGCTCCCGCCGCCCGGGCAAAGGAGCGGCCTCGCCCGACGCCGACCACGCCGACCCGAATACGCTGTCTGCTTTTTCGATTGGCCATATTTTCAATCCCTCGACGATGCAGTGTAGTGGGTGGATTCGAAAATCCTGGAGCCGATATCCGGTCTATGAAAAGATAATCCTGAATTTCCCTCTACATATCAAATTATCGACCGTGCCGCATCTGTCGAAAACTCACATTTCTTGTTACAATAGTTGGTACTAAGGTGGAAGAGTTCGATTGTGGCCTGCCACGGCCACCCTGAAACGCAGTGCACGCAGCCAGCGCCATGGCGATCGACGATCCCTCAGGGCCATGAACGGGCGGACACTGGAACAAGCTTTCAGCTCGGTTGTGTGCATAAAATCCACGTTCAAGATTACAAACACCAGTCTGATTCACGTCAAGTGTAATATGAACAGGAGTATCTGAGATCTCCGAAATCGTTCAACGGTAGATTGCGTTGACCTTCCGTTCGGCGAGAATGTCTTCGTTGTCGACCTAACGGGTTATTGACAATTGAATCACCCGGAGGATGCATGGACCGACAGGTTGACAAGGTTCAATTTCGATCCGGGAAGGGCCAACCGAGTGGCGACCATACTGATCGCATATGGCTCGTGTATCGTTACCAAAGGTCAACAATAGCTCATCGTGTGTCGCACAATCTTCCGGCTGCCGACCACTTTTGTCTTGTCCTTAGCGAATAGGCAACTGCCACATCACACCGACCCACGGCGGCTCTTCCAAAATCGTCTAACCGAAAGGACTCGAGAGTGACGAGGAAATTTTGGACAGGTCAATGGGAGAATCAGATAGAAGCGTTCTATGACTACGATGATGAGATCAGAGTAATTGTGGTTTACGTGGATGTTAGGGGCAAAGAGAATAGAAAGGGAAGAATAGAGCCCTTAGTAAAAGGATGTAGACCACAGCATCGGATTGACGTTTGTGGGACAGTTCGGATCACGAAACCAATCGTCTTCAGAGAAATGGACGAAGGGCATCTGATCGGTGACGCACTGGAAGCGAAGCAAGAGCGAGAGGTCGTAGAAACGCAGACTGCAATGCGATCGAAAAAGGAACGATTAGATAGAATGAGTGAAACCATGTCGCAGATGCTGCTGCACGAACTGTCAAAGTCTCTTCCTGGAGCAAGCATAAAGATCAAGAATAGACACAGCAGTTACAGGGAAGTCGTTACCGACACCTTCACGGGTGGAATGAACGGATGGATATACTGTACGTCTATTGCACCGGAGACTGACGATGAGGAGAAAGCACTTTGGAGGGGATGGGGAAAAGGCTACACGGACTGTTTTCCAATAAGTGACAGAAGGCAATTCGCACGAGCTATGGCGGGAATGGCAATAAGACAATTGGGTGCGAGGAGTGGTAACAGTTGGTTTAAGAATGAGTCGGATGGGGTCGCGGAAGAAGAGATTTGGAAAAAATCGCAACTGATCGTGCATGGTCCGGTAGAATACAGAGATGATCCGTATGGAACCACGGAACAACTGGGTACCTTTGAACGCGCAATTAGTGCCATCTTCATTAAACGAAGAAAGTACGAGACTCAGAGAGAATATCGATTCTTGGTGCATACAGACGAAGAGCCGGGTGCGAATGAGGATTCAGTAATTCTCAAGGCATCGCCGGAAATGCTCGGAGCAATCATGGGTTCATAGGTCATGCAGACTCGTCCGTTGCAAAAAACATCATTAACAAACCAGACTGAACTTCGAACCTAAGGCTACCGTTGTTTGGGAAGAGATTTATCACGTGTGTGAAGGTTCGGGCCTGTCCAGAATATTGTGTCAGTGGCGTCGGTAGACGAATGAGGATGGAAGTGATCGTCGAGCATAATGAAGGCTTATTGGGCACCGAGCATATCCGGATTATTGCGATTTGCACGACGATCGATTCATCGACTCAGCGGCAGTGGTCGCAAGAGTGACAGTGTGTGTTTGGGGTGATCGAATAGCGCATGATATCCTTCCAGTGAGTGCACCTAGATTTTGACATGCCTGTACCGGCACGAGTCTAAACTGCCCTTCGCGATTGTTATAATGTGTCCGATCACGCTCGCAGAAAAAAGACCGCATCGCACCTTCATGGACTCACCGGAGGCAGTTGAATTGGCACCCGACACGAACGCAAATTCCGGCCTGACGTCGGCCCAAAGATATTTCTTCGACGTCAACGGCTACGTCCTGCTCAAGTGTGTTTTCTGTCCTGCGGAATGCAGGCGCCTGATCGACCTCGCGGACCGGATGGACGCTGACGACGGCTGCGCGTACAAGCACGACGGGTATCCGAAGACACCCACACTGACGATTCTCTCCCGGTGTGCGTGGTATCATCCGCATCTGCTTGAAACGGCAATGCATCCGGTCCTGTTTCCGATTATGCAGGACGTGGTCGGGGGGGACGTGCGCCTGGAGGAGCATCAGTACCTGATCAACTATCCCGTTGAGCCGGAATCAGATACCGCGGCGTGTGAATCCAGCGTGGCCGACGAGGGCTGGCACCGGGGCATCGCCCCCAACGTTGGCAGCTTCGAATCGAACGGGCACTATCACTGTATGTTCACCAAAGCCTTCATCTACCTGACCGACAACGGTCCCGGTGAGGGCACCTGGGTGGTTCCGGGGAGCCACCGGATGGACATGCCCACGGGAACGCTGCGCGAATTCATGGACGGAACCGTGGCACGGCAACTCGAATCCCGGGCAGGAGACGTGCTCATCCTGACAGAAACGCTGATACACGCCGGTCCCGGATTGCCGGCCCGCGCACGGCCGCGCTATTCGCTGGTCTACGGGTACACGGCGCCGTTCATGCAGACGTGGAATCGCTATGACCCGCCAGCCGACCTGCTGGAACGGGTGACCCCCGAACAACGCAGCCTGCTGACCGGCGAACTCAGATACGCGTTTCGCCGTGGGCAGTTCTAGGAAGCTGAAAAAAAAATCCTGGTGAGTCCCGCGCGCGCGTGAAAGTGTGTCGGTTATGAGGCGCGAGGGGCGCGTAGCGCCGACGGGCAGTCCCACATGCACGCGGTGCGGTAACCGGCGCACGGGAGGAGTCGGATATGGCGCAGGGAAAAGGGATGGCGTTCCGGTCAGAGTACGTGCGCTGGCTCGTCGTCAGCCTGTGCATTTACGTGCTGCTGGTCGCCGTCGGCGTGATCGGCAAGGGCTTTCGACTGGAGTTCGGCAAGGAGGGCGTCGCATCCCTGTTCGCGTTTGGGACGAATCCATTCATCGGACTGGTACTGGGTATACTGGCGACGGCGTTGCTTCAGTCTTCAAGTACCGTAACCTCCATCATCGTCGGTCTTGTCGCCGGAGGAATGCCCATTGCCGTTGCGATACCGATGATCATGGGCGCCAATGTCGGGACAACGATCACCAATACGATCGTCAGTTTCGGGCACGTGGGCCGCGGCGACGAATTCAGGAAAGCGTTTGCGGCCGCCACGGTGCACGATTTCTTCAACGTTCTGAGCATCGCGATATTCCTGCCGTTGGAGCTCGTGTTCGGCTTTCTCAATAAGCTGAGCGGCGAGTTGACCCATATCGTCGAGAACATCGGGACCGTCGACGCGGGCGGGAAGGGCATCTTCAAGGTCGTCATCGGTTTCGGCACCGGTCTTGTCGAGTCAATGGTCTCCTGGCTCCCCGACGTCTGGGCGGGCCTGGTTCTGATCATCCTGGGTATTGCGCTGATTCTGCTCTCGATCATGTACCTCGGCAAGGCGCTGAAGAGCGTATTCGTGGGCAAGGCGCAGAGGTTCCTGCATGCGGCTGTTGGCAAGGGACCGGTTACGGGCATATTCTCGGGTACGCTGGTAACCGTGTTGGTGCAGTCGTCCTCGACAACCACGAGCCTCATCGTACCTCTGGCCGGGTCGGGCGTGATCCGGCTTCGTCACGTGTACCCGTTCACGCTCGGCGCGAATATCGGGACGACCATTACAGCGCTTCTCGCCGCAACCGCGATCACGGGTCCCACCCACGCCGTTGCACACCAGATCGCGATCGCGCATTTTCTCTACAATCTGGTGGGTGTCGTGGTCATCTACGGCATCCCCTGGCTGAGGGACCTTCCGATCGTGGGCGCCGAGTGGCTTGCGCGCCTCGGAAGCGAACGGAAGTGGCTGGCCATCTTGTATATCGTCTTTGCGTTCTTCGGCATTCCGGCGGCGCTCGTGTTTGCTAACGCGTGGCTGGCCTGAGAAGCTGTCTTAAAATTCCCAGCGGTCTTCGCACGGCTGCAAAAGTGCCGGTCGGCGTTGGTCAAATCCACCCGTATAGACAAATATGGGCGGATTTTCCCGCCTTGACCGCCACTTTTTCGCTCGCGCTCGGGAACTCGCCGGTAATTTTAAAACAACTTCTGAGCGCCGGAAGCAACGTTCTGTCAATCGTCTGCAATGAAGGATCGTGCCCATGTCTTTTGGCGTCGCAGTGCTGGGGACCGGCCGCATCGGCGGCAGTTACATCGACGTCGTCAGGAAAACCCCCGGAGCCGACATTAAGGTTGTCGCCGAGCCAAGGGAGGACGCCGCCGCGCGCTGGCGGAGCCGCCATGCCGACGTCGACTGTGTGGCGGACTACCGGGAAGCCCTGGAACGCCGCGACGTCGACGTCGTCATCGGAACCCTGCCGCACTGGCTCCACTACCAGGCGGCGCTGGATGCCGCAGCCGCGGGGAAGCACATCTTCATGGAAAAACCGCTCGCGGCCTGGGCGTGGCAGGCGGAGGAGATGCTGGCCGCGGCCAGGGAAAACAGCGTGAAGCTCATGACGGCGCACACGCAACGCTATTTCCCGGCCGTGAAGGCGATGAAGGACGTCGTCGACCGGGGCGACCTGGGGTCGGTCATCATGGTCTACGATATGTGGCACAAGCCCTACGTTCCGTACAACCGGCCGGAGTGGATGCTGGACCGTGAACGCGGGGGCGGCATGGGCCAGATGGACGGCACCCACCAGATCGACCGGCTGCTGTGGATTCTCGGGAATGACGTGGCGACGGTTTCGGCGCGGCAGGGACAATTCACCTACCCGAAATCCGAACACCCGGCCATTGACTGCGACGATACAGGGATGTATTTTATCCGATGGAAGAGCGGCATCGTCGCCACGGTCAGCCGCATCGCGTGGGAGCGCGGCGCCACGGAATACGGCGGCGACTGGTTCTTCACACGCGGTATGGCGCGGTTCCGGCTGCCCTATGGCGGCGGCGATCCGCCCGGGCTGTTCATCGCCGATACGGCTGACGGGACGTGGCGGCGCGAACCCGTGCCCGCCCGCGACAGCCTGATGGACGAATTCACGGATTTTATCGAATCCCTAAAACGGGACGACGCGGATACGCCGATTCCGCAGGTTCACGGCCTGAATGTGCTGAAGGTACTCGAAGCAACCGAAGCATCCACGCGCACCGGCAGGGAAGTTGAGTTGAGTCTCCAATGAAAACCGGAGGACACGATGGACGAAATGCGCACGTTCTTTCAGGAAAACGGCTATTACCTGGCCAAAGGCGTCTTTTCGCAGGACGAAACAGGCCGGCTTGAGGATGAATTCGATCGCATTGTCCGTCAACTCGGCAAGGATGCCGAGGGCGCGGCGAACGATAACGGTGTCGTCGGCACACGCAACGTGCAGCAATACTCGGGCCTGTGGATGGCGGCCCTGCTCCATGAAAAGTTCCTGGACACGGTTGAACAGTTCATCGGTCCCGACGTCGTACTCAACCATTCCACGCTCTTCGAGAAGCGGATGACAACCGGTACGACACCGTTCCATATGCACCAGGACTGGAGCTATCTGCCAACCGAAAGGAACACCATGATTGCGGGAATGATCCATATCAGCGAAGCCACGGAAGAAATGGGCTGCCTCAGAGTCTATCCCGGTTCGCACAGACAGGGCAGGGTGGAAGGTTCTACCGCCACGAATGCCGAGTTCCACGAACGGTTCCCGTTTGAAGGCTCCACGGCGATCGAAGCCGAGCCGGGCGACGTCACGTTTTTTGACTACTTCATCGTGCATGGGTCGCCGTCCAACCGTTCTGAAACGCCAAGGAAGGTCGTCATCGCGAGGATGTTCTCCGGCAGGGACCGGAAGGAAGACATCCACCAGTTCAGCGAAAACCTGGTGTTGCGCGGTTGGAACTACCACACGACGGCCGCGACGGCCAAGAAGACCGTCGCCAAGGCCTGAAAAGTAGCCTCGGCGACGGTCTCGAGACGGACTGCTTAGCGCGATCCTTTCCAGTCGATGTCATTTCAGTTCAGCTTGAAGATTGATCGGATGAAATATTAATGTTTTAATTGACGAGGTGGTCACGATTCTATATATTAAATTATTAATAGATGATAACGAAGAGGGTCGGGAGGGTTGTGCTGCCTTTCAGGAGTTGCCATGTGAAAACCCCGCGTGGACAATCCCATGCTGCAGTAGATCCTTCGTCGGTCCAGGGGGCCTCCTCAGGATGACAGTACGAGCGAACGCGCTCGACAATGGACCTACATGTCATTCTGCATTCCGACAAGAGAACCATGATGCGGGCAGACAGGAATGTCCGCCCCACCCTCACACCCGTTTCCTGACCGGCACGGTCCACACACGTGTCAGGAGGTGCAAGATGAAGACCGCTATCCTCACACTCTTCGCGCTGCTTTTGCCCGGAACGATAATGGCGAAGGCGACGCTGAGGTTGGACGGCGCTTCCAACGACAGTACGATTACCATAAATTACGTCGTTCCGGAGGCATCGCACGTACAGGTAAAGGTATCGGATTTGGGTGTTCGCGCCGCGCCGAAGTTCGGTTTCCAGCCACCCGGGAACTATACCATCGTACTGGACAAATCCGGATTTCCGACGGGAAGTTATACCGTCAGATTGATTTTGGATCGAGATCGCAAAAATGTAACCCGGCGCGGCTTCCTTCACAGCGCTTCCGGGAGGCCTGTTACCTGGGCCAGGGAAGCACGGGATCATTGGAATCGAAGCTTTGCCGTCTCCTTGTTTAATCCAAAAGAAGGCGTCCAACTGTGGAATGAGTTCATCGCCCTGTATCCGGACTACGTGGATCGGGGACGGGCTTTTGTATACTCGATCATTGCCAGAGTCCCAGCAACAGACAGCGTCGACGTTCATGCTGCTGCGGACAGCGCAATCGCGTTGATTCCACATTCAGGCACCCACTACATGATCGGACGCATTCTAAGCGGGTTGGATGGCCATCCTGAAGGCAGATATCCCCACACTGCGCTGGCTTTTGCAGACAGGGCAGTGACTCAGGCCTCGGATGTACCCGAGCCCTACCGCAATGAAGCCCTTTTCAAATACCGGTATCTCAGTGGCCACTGCCTGCAACTCCTGGACAGATTCGAAGAGGCCGAGGCGGCCTATCGCGACGCAATCGATATAATTGATTCAATGGAGGGTTCCGGCACGTACAGAGATTTCGGTCATGGTGTGTTGGCATACCGAGGCCTCGCATCGCTTCACGAACAGCGAGGCTTGCACGGAGAAGCGATCGAATTCTACAAAAAAGCCGTCAAGAGCAAGCCCAGGGATCCCGCACTCTGGATGGCGTTACAGCGCAATTTCAACCGTTTCCACGGGTCCGACGAGGGCTATGTGGAATTCAGTCGAATGCTCGAGGCAGAGATTCGTGGCGACGTGCGGGAGGATGATGACGACCTCGTGGGCAAGTCCCTCCCGGGGTTTGCGTTGCCGCAGCTGGCTGGAGGCACGCTGTCGGTCGATGATATTAAGGGCAACGTGATCGTCCTGAATTTCTGGGCCATCTGGTGCGGACCCTGCCTTACGGAATTGCCGGTATTGGCACGGCTTGCGAAGGAAACCGCTGCCGATGACGTAGGAGTGATTGCCGTTCATATGCCCCTGGAACACTTTCCAGGTATCACGAAAGAGGAGTACCCGGTCGTTGTTCGGAAGGCCGTGAGCAAATACGAGGGTTCGTTCGACACCGTCTGGGACACCAGGGAACAGAATCTGTTCGTGAAATTGGGAATCAAATCTCTGCCGGTAACGCTCGTCGCGGACAGGGAGGGGATCGTCCGTTACCGGATGGCGGGCTTCGATCCGGAAAACGCCTATCGGAAACTAAAGGCCGTCGTGGATAGCCTGAGAGGTCCTCCGGCGGCACCTCGATAGAACGGGGCGACCGGCCGGGCGCCCCTGCGCCTGGTCGCACGGAATCCGCCGATATGGGCGCGACGGGGCAGGTTTCAAGTCTGCCCCGTCTGTCTTGATATCGAGTTTAGCCTTGACGTAACGCATTGGAGGGGAACCGATTTTCCCGGGAGGCGTTACAATTCATGTGGACTGATCTGTAGACTGTTGTGTCGCCATTCGGGCAACGTGTCCGTAACCCGTTCGTAGCGGGTCAATTTCACGGCGTTAGGCGCCCGCACGTTCCAACTGTCGCATTTTGCGACAGTTGGCGTCTTGCCAATCGCCGTCACAGAAAGGCGCGCCAATGAGAACAATCTCGAGGGCTATTTGCCTATGGCTTTTCTTTGCCGCATTTACAGCGGCCGGAATCGGGGCGGAGACCGCCTCCCCGCTGCTGCAGGCCATGCGAGAGGAATTGAACCGCTCCGTTGACCTGCTCAAACGGCAGCCGGTCCCGCCCTATTTTCTGAGTTATGAGATCACGGAAACGCACGAGATTCGCGTCGAGGCGTCCTTCGGTGCGCTGACCCGCGATCGGGAAACGCGCCGTCGTCTGTTGGACATCGATCTGCGCGTGGGTGACTACGCCTTCGACAACACGCACCCTGTCAGGGGCCGCATACCCAGTTGGAGCCGTCGGTTTTCAAGGATAGATATCCCGATTGAGAATGACCCCGACGCGATTCGCAGTGTCCTTTGGTACCACACCGATAGAAAGTACAAGCGCGCTATCGAGCAGTTGACAACCGTCAAGACGAATGTTCAGGTCAAAGTGGAAGAAGAAGACCAGTCTGCGGATTTTTCGCGAGAGCCCGCTGAACGGTATATAGAGGAACACGCATCCTTCGATATCTCTCGTGACGAATGGGTGGCCAGACTTAAGAAATATACAGCGCCGTTCTCCGCGCACGGTGACATCTACCAGGCTGATGCCAGTCTCACGGCGAATATCTCGACTCGTCAGTACGTCAACAGCGAGGGCAGCGAGGTCCAGACCTCCCAGGTGCTCTACCGACTCTTTATCTATGCCTTTACAAAGGCTGACGACGGCATGGTGTTGCCGCGTTACGAGTCTTTTTCCGCAATCGCTGAGGAGGGCTTACCGGGCGATGACGAGATTCTTGAAATCGTCGAGCGCATGATCGCCGATCTTCAAGCCCTCCGGGACGCCCCGGTCGTAGCACCCTATACGGGCCCGGCCATCCTTTCCGGCCGCGCCAGTGGCGTCCTGTTTCATGAAATCTTCGGTCACCGCATCGAGGGCCACCGCCAGAAGCGAGAGGAAGAGGGTCAGACCTTTAAAAAGAAGATAGGCGAGAGAGTACTGCCCGAGACATTTTCAGTGGTTTTCGACCCCACCACGCGCAACATGGCCGGAAAGGACCTGGTTGGCGCCTACGCGTACGACAATCAGGGTGTCAAGGCACAGCGCGTGACCGTTGTGGAAAACGGGATCTTCCGCCGCTTCCTCATGTCCCGTTCGCCGATCGAGGGCTTCCCGAACTCCAACGGGCACGGTCGAAAACAGCCGGGCTACAGCCCGGTAGCACGGCAGTCCAACCTCATTGTGGAGACGTCCGAGCCGCTCAGCCGTGCCAGTCTCAAGGAAATGCTCATCGAGCAATGCCGCAAGGACGGCAAGGACTTCGGCCTTTACTTTGAGGATATTCAGGGGGGATTCACCATAACCGGACGCTTTATCCCGAACGCGTTTAACGTGCTCCCGATCATGGTCTACCGAATCTACACCGACGGACGAGAAGAATTGGTACGAGGGGTCGATCTCATTGGAACACCGCTTACTGCCTTCAGCCGGATCGCCGCTGCCGACGATCACGTCGATGTTTTCAACGGCAGGTGCGGCGCCGAGTCGGGGCTCGTGCCCGTGGCCGCGGTTTCCCCGGGCATCTTCATCACGCAGATCGAGGTGCAGAAGAAACCGAAGTCCCAGGAGCGGCGCCCAATTCTCGAGGCGCCGTCTTCCGATACGCCTGATGAGGGCGAAACAGGAGGCCTGCTCTGATTCCCATTTCATGCCCCAGGAGCCATCACATGCACAGGGTGATTCCCTTCCTTATGATCGCGGCCGTCGGCCTTCTGGCGGCTCCGGCCGCCCGCGCAGAAGAAAGCATACTGCAACGTGCCCTGCGTGACGAACTGTCGCGTTCGATGAAGGAACTCCAGCTTGAAGCCCTGGATCGACCGTACTTTATTTCATATCTCGTGCGCGAAATTAAGGCCAGGGTAGCCTCGGCGACCTTCGGCAGTCTGCTGGAGAGCAGGGAGGTCCACTCGCGCACGCTGAACGTAGAAGTGAGGGTGGGAGACTACGCCCTCGACAATACCAACTTTCGCTCGTTCACCTTCGGCGGATCGGGCGTGGTCCGTATGCGGGGCGGCCGTGTGACATTGCCCGTGGAAGACAGCTATAGTGAGCTCCGGCGCAAGATCTGGCTGGCCACCGACGGCGCATACAAGACCGCGCTGGAAGATCTGGCCAAGAAGCGCGCCGTGCTGCAGAACAAGACGCGCACCGAAGAGATACCCGATTTCAGCAGAGAGGCGCCGGCAACCGAAGTGTTTGAGGTGGCGCCGATCGTTGTGAATCTTGACACACTCGAACAGCGAGCACGCCATCTTTCCGCGCTGTTCCGTGACATGCCCGACGTCTACACATCACGGGTGCGAATGAGCGGCAATAACACCAGATACGAATACGTGAACAGCGAGGGCACTTCGTTTTCGGTAACAACTTCCGGCGTAGGGTTCACTGCGGTTGCCGCCACGCAAGCCCTCGACGGCATGCCCCTCGAAGACTTCGTCGCCGCATACGCCCGAACACCCGAAACCCTGCCTGGCGACGGGGAACTTGCTGACAGGATCGGTGTTATGGGAAAACGCCTGAGTGCATTGCGTCATGCACCGCTCGTCAATCGCTTTACCGGTCCGGTAATTTTCGTCGGCCAGGCGGCGACGGAACAGTTCAATCAGGGTTTTTTACCCTACCTGCTGTCGAACCGCCGGGCGTTGCACGACAATCCCGATTACGAAGGCTATTACCCGCAAAAGAAGGAGAATCCTTTCCTTGACAGGATCGGCGTGCGTGTCCTGCCCGAATTCCTGAACGTGCGCTCCGTTCCACACATCGACACCTACAAGAATCAACCACTCTTGGGCGCGTATCGTATCGATGATGAAGGGGTGCGTGCGCGCGAGATCCAGCTTGTACGGTCCGGCGTACTGGAAAACCTGCTGACGACTCGCACTCCCGTTCGCGGCCTCCGCCGCAGTACCGGAAGCCGTCGCGGCCCCGGGGTCGCGCCGGGCAATATACTGGTTGAACCTGAGAAGGGATTGAGCGAAGAGCAGATCCGAAAAGAATTCTACGAACTGATAAGAAGACAGAAAAAAGAATACGGATACATCGTCACACGCATGTCTAATCCGTCGTACAGTGCGTCCGAAGCGCCGGTCGTTGTAACATTCGGCGGCTCGGAAAATGGGGGAGCCAGGCTGCAAAACCCGATCGTCATTTACAGGGTCTATCTCGACGGGCGGAGGGAACTGGTTCGAAATGCGGAATTGGGTGGTACGGGCGCCTATACCTTCAAGGACATCTTCAGGGTGTCCAGGACGCATGAAGTCAATACGGTAACCTTTCGGTCGGAGGATAATTCCTCGCCGTTTTCCGGCAGTGGCCGAGGACGTCTGGTTCTTGTAGGTATCGTCACTCCACGAATGGTCCTGTTCGAGGACATCACGTTGAAGCCGCCCTCCGGCGAGATCCCCAGGTCCCCGGTTTCCCCGCATCCTTACTTCGGCGGTTGAGTACAGGGCGTTGGGCGAACGGGCGTCATCTTCAGGTCCCGGTTCATACGCCGGTGAACGCTTTGGCCTTGTCCTCATTTACGGCTTGCCGTGAGTTGCGCTCGCCGCGCAGCTCGCCCCACAGCGCGATCGCGATCCCCGTGAGGATGATGCCGCCGCCGATAAGCTGCGCGGGCATGGGGACCTCGCCCAGGATAAGCCCCGCGAAGAGGACCCCGGCCACCGGCGAGAAGGACGACGCCGTGGCGATGTCTGCGGGGCGCACGCGTTTGATGCCGGAAAACCACGCCAATTGCCCGCAGGCCACCACGATGCCCCCGTAAAGGGCCATCCAGCCCCACAACACCGGCGAGAAGACGTCGGCGAAGTGCTCGATTCCGAAGAGGTAGAGTCCGATTCCCAGGAAGAAGATTGCGCCAAGCAGGTTCCGATAGACGCTGAAGATTCCCAGGGGGATCGTCTGAAGCTGCTTTCGACCGATTTCCGCGCCGCATACCAGCAAAACGGTCGCGGCCGCCGCGAAAACCTCACCGCTGCCCACGCCGCCCCGCATTCGCGCCGCCGCCATGCTTTCCGGCGACGCATCCGTCTGCAGCACAAGCGTTGCCGCAACGCCCCCGACCGCGCACAACGCTCCGAATACCGCCGTTCCGCTCGATTTCTCCCGATAGAAAATCCAGGCCAGCAACAGGACAAGCGGGATTTCGATCGTCTCGATCAGGACGATATTGGTGACCGAGGTGCGCGAAATGGCCGTAAACATCAGGGCCGGCGCGACCGCGCCCGATGTTAGCGCCAGGACGGTCTGAACCAGCCACTGTCGGCGCGACAGCCTTCGCAGACGGGAGGGGCGCCATTCCCGTCGATTGAGGACGAACAGGGTCAACGCCGCCACGAGGTTTCCGGCGAAGAGGAGGTTACAGAAGGATATAGGATTGCGGCCGTCGATCAGGTTCGCCTGACCGATTTCCACCAGGCGCGCCACCACCGATGCGGCGGCTGCGAAGATCAGTATTGCAATCCACAGATAGATTCTACCCCAGGTCATCGGTCCTCCATCGCGGCGGGCGCCCCGATGCCGTATCGCGCGAGATCACGTTCGCATCGAGTACGAGCAGTACGCGTGTATTCCAATTCTATCTCCCGCTTGACGCGGGTGAATCCGGGCGCTTTATTGTACCCAATACCGTGTTTCCACGCAAACGCGCAGTTTCTCCTCCGGACACCCGAGGCCGCGCGTTTTCGGATATCACGATAGGGAGACCGATGAATATGACACCTTCCACGAAACTGACAGGAATGAGCCCGCAATTCCTGGTGGCCGACCTGGACCGGTCGATCGGATTCTATACCGGGCAGCTCGGATTCGACCTGGACTTCCGGTACGAACACTTCTACGCCGGAATCGTGCGGGACGGTCACTCCATCCATCTCAAGCTCTCCGACGCGCCGCGCGGCGAGAGGGATTTCCGCCGGGAGAACGAGCACCTGGACGTCACGTTTACGGTGGACGATATCCGGACCGCGTACAGGGACGCACAGAGCAAGTCCGTTCCGGTCATTCAGCCGCTCAGGAAGATGCCCTACGGCCACGAATTCTACGTCTCGGATCCCGACGGGTATATCCTCGCCTTTGTCGAGACGAAATAGCTCAGGCCGTCGTAGATGGCGATTGCAACGACGAAACGGGCCTCCCGATGGTTGTCGTCGGACTTGACATTGTCGATGGATTTTCTTATACGTATAATACACGTATACATGGTTTCCGTGCCGTCTGAATCGGAGGAATTCATATGCGCAAAAAACTGACCATCACCATTGATAGAGAAGTGTATGAAGGCCTGCATCAAATCATCGGCCGACGCCGCATCAGCCGCTTCGTAGAAACGCTGGTGCGCCCGCACGTGCTTCGCCCCGACCTCGAGAAGGCATACGCAGAGATGGCGCTCGACGAAGAACGGGAAGCCGAAGCCGCGGAATGGGCGGAAGCAACCGTGGGGGACGCATTCGATGCTCAGAGGTGAAGTATGGTGGGTGAGTTTCAACCCGTCCATTGGCGGCGAAGTCCGCAAGAGACGTCCCGCGATTATCGTGAGTAACGACGCATTCAACAGGTATCTGAATCGTGTTCAGGTTGTGCCGTTAACGAGCAATCTCGATCGCCTCTATCCCAGTGAAGCCTATGTGACTGTGAGTGAAGAAAGAAGCAAGGCGATGGCCGATCAGTTGACAACCGTAAGCAAACACCGGTTAACAGCGCTTCAAGGGCGAATCTCAGTTTCGGAACTGGACAGCGTGGAACGCGCGATAAGGACTCAGTTAGGCATGTGATGCCCGCAATCCGATGAGACTTTCAAAGGAGGGGAAGTCAAACACGATGGCAACCATCAACGCCAACTACAACAAACTATCGGCCGGCTATCTGTTTCCGGAAATCGCGAGGCGGACCGGGGCCTATCTGGACGAACATCCGGGAGTCGACGTAATGCGCCTCGGCATCGGAAACACCACCGAGCCGCTGCCTCCGAGTGTGATTTCCGGGTTGCACCAGGCCGTTGACAAACTCGCGGCTGTCGAGACCTATACCGGTTACGCGGACGGGAGTGAAGGCGAGCTGCCTCTCAGAGAGGCGATCGCCGGCCGATACGCGGAGCGCGGTGTTACGCTGGATCCGGACGAGATCTTCGTGAGCGACGGCGGAAAGCCGGATTCCGCGAATATTCAGTCCATCTTCGGCCTGGACAACGTGGTGGCGGTGCAGGATCCGGCCTATCCCGTCTACGTGGACAGCAACGTAATCGCCGGAAGGACGGGGAAGGCGGAGGCGGGACAGTACGAGGGAATCGTATACATGCCCTGCACCGAGGCGAACGGCTTCTTTCCCGAATTGCCGACGGACAAAGTGGACCTGATCTACATCTGCAGCCCGAACAATCCCATCGGTTCCGTTGCAACAGCGAGTCAGCTTCAGACCTTTGTGGACTATGCCCGGGAACAACGGGCGGTGATCATCTTCGACGCGGCGTACTGCGCCTATATTTCGGATCCCGAGGTGCCGCACAGCATCTTTGAGGTGGACGGCGCAAGTTCATGCGCGATCGAGATCAACAGCTTTTCCAAGGACACCGGCTTTACGGGCGTGCGGCTGGGCTGGACGGTGGTCCCCCGGGAACTCGCCGTGGAAGACGCCGGGCCCGGCGTTGTACAGGGGCTCTGGCGCAGACGCCAGAATACGATGTTCAACGGCGCCTCCAATATCGTGCAGGGCGGCGGGCTGGCGGTGTTTACGGAAGCGGGAAAATCGGAGTGCGCCGCGATGGTCGCCTATTATATGGCCAACGCCGCTCGCATCCGTGCGGGGCTGGAAGGGATGGGACTGACGGTCTATGGCGGGGTCCACGCGCCGTATCTCTGGATGAAGACGCCCGGGGGCATGGGTTCGTGGGAGTTCTTCGACAAACTGCTTTCCGAGGCGCACGTCGTCGGGACGCCGGGGGCGGGATTCGGCCCAAGCGGCGAGGGCTTCTTCAGGTTGAGCGCATTCGGACACCGCGAGGACATCGAGTCGGCCGTGGAGAGCATCGAGAAAAATTTAAGGCTGTAGCCTGTTTCAACTCAGCAAACATAAACAATCACCAATTTGCGTGCGCTTTTCTGCTCGGTAAACGCCTTACGCGTGGGGCACTGAACGCCAGCTGAATCGGATACGCGCCGGAAGGATGAAAATGCGACTGCGGGTCCTTGTTTTCTGTGTGTCGATGGGGTTGGCCTCCTCGGGTCTCTCGGAGGAGATGAAAACGCCGCCCAAACTCACGGTTGGCTTCCGCTTTACATCGGCTTTCGGGCAGAAGGGCGGGGGCATTGGGCACTTTCACGAGCCATCCGCAATCGCCCTCGACACGTTCGGCAATCTCTACGTGGCCGATACGGGCAACGACCGCATCCAGAAGTTCGATGCGGAGGGTTCGTATGTGTCGGAAGTGGGTACGTTCGGCTGGGACCCCGGTCAATTCAGCCAGCCGACAGGGGTGGCGGTGGGACAGGGCGGACTCGAGGTATGTGTCGCGGACGGGAGAAACAATCGCATCCAGATCTTCAGCCCTCACTTCCGCCTTTTGAGTGTGGTCGGCGGGCGGGACGTCGACGGTCCGATCCGGATGGGAACGCTCGGCGGGATCGCGGTATCCGATGACGGTGAGCTCTACGTGTCGGATACCGATGCGGACCAGGTTGTACAGATCAGCGATTACAGCCCCGTGGAGAACCAGTTCGGGGGGTATGAGTACGGCGCCGACAGGCTCCGGCGTCCTCTGGGCCTCGCCGTGGGACAGAAGAACGAGGTCTACGTTTGTGACAGCGAGAACGATCGGGTCGCGGTATTCGACCGGTACGGAAACTTCATGAAGAGCCTGGCGGAAGGGTCGCTCTCCGGACCCGCCGGCGTATGCACCGGGCCTGAGGATGTACTGTTTGTGGCGGATACCGGGCATCACCGTATCGTGGTACTGGATCTTCGGACGGGGGAGGTGGCCTTGCTGATCGGCGGGCCCGATGCCGGTGGCCGGACGGGCGCGTTCAGGGCCCCTGCAGACGTGGCCTTCGGCGCCGGGAGATTCCTCTTTGTTCTGGACGGCGGCAACCATCGCATTCAGAAGTTGGAAATGCTGATCAGCAGAAGGTAGGATGCTCAGTCCGAACGTACCATCCAGGACTCGGGAGTCATCAGGAGGGGTCGTGGGGTCTTGAAGGCCGGCAGGCCGGATAAGCTCTTTTTGACGGGCTGCCGGGGTCGGAACCGGGTTTTTGCAATTCCCGGCCTTTTTTTATGCTCAAGCGCCATTCCATACGGCAGGTCTTCATGATCTGCGCGGGCCTGTTCACAACGGCAGGCGCGGCGCCGCCGCCTGAACGGTTGACCGTCTTCGATCTGGAACGGACCCTTCGCGCGGATGGCGGCCGTGGACCTTATCGTATTTCGGATCGGCCGATTCTGGTGGACAGCGAACGGGTCTGGGTTGGGGACAGCCTGCTCGTGAGGGACCTGGACTACGACCTGAACTACGCCGACGGATTGCTGCTGCTGGCGCGGGGGCGGCCGCGAGGCGTCGAGTTTCTGGTCCGGTTCCGGCAGTTGCCCCGGGTGCTGTCCCGCGTTTACAGGCGTCGTGACCAGGACGTTCAACGGGCGCCGGTACGGCCGGCCCCGGCCCGGCGCCGGCGGCTTCGCGCGTCAGCGAGAGCGCCCGAGGCGTACGGCGAGGCGCAGACACAACTGGACGTGGGTGGCGTCAAACGCATTCAGGTCGCCGTTGGAGGAAACCGCGATCTCGAACTCAGCCAGTCGCTGCGGGTACATATTACAGGCCAGATGGCGGACGGCGTCGAAGTAACCGCGCTGCTGTCGGACCGGAACCTTCCGTTGGGGATTGAAGGGAGCACCCGCAGCCTGCAGGAGCTGGACCGGGTGATGTTTCAGGTCCGTTCACGGAAGCTCTCGGCCTCACTCGGCGATCTGGACGTTGCGTTTGACGGTACCACATTCGGCAGGTATCGCCGCAGGCTTCACGGCGCGCACGTCGCGTATTCGTCTTCCGGGAGAGATTTGAGGATATTCGGGGCATCCGCTGACGGACGCTGGATCAGCCACCGCCTTCTTCCCGTCGAAGGATATCAGGGCCCGTACCGGTTGCCAGGTAACGCGGGGGCGAGGGACGGACGCATCGCGGCGGGTTCGGAACGGGTCTGGCAGGACGGACGTCTGTTGCGGGGGGGCGAAAGTCAGGACTACGTTGTGGACTATGAAATGTCCACAATCACATTTACACCCGTCAGGCCGGTAACCGGGCAGAGCCGCATTACCGTGGAGTACCAGTACGAGGCGCCCGGCTCCCGCCGGCGTCTGATGGGCGCACGCGGTACGCTCGCGCTCTCCGATGACCGTCTGAAGCTGGGGGGCACGTACATTCGGGAGGCCGACCCGGACGGCCGGGTCCCGGGTGTCGGCATTTCCGCACCTCCGTTTCAGCCCGTACGACATCAGCTGGCTGTGATGGACGCGGCGTATGAACCGGTCGGGGGTGTGCGGTTCGACGGCGAACTGGCGCTGAGCCAGGCGCCCGCGCTCGTGGACGGGGATACGCAGCAGCGTGGCCGAGCATTCAGGCTGGGACTGGACTTGTGGCCGGAGGCGCTGCGGCTGGGCGGAACTGGCATCGGGCGGTTTCGACTGACCGGCGCATTCAGGCAGATCGGCGCACAGTTTCGCGGGATCGAGAGGCCCGAGAGGGTAACGCGCGAGGGGCGGTGGGGCTGGCAGGCCGACGGTCCGCAGGCCGGAGACCGGATGGGCGAAGTCGCGTTGCAGTACGCCCTGAGGCCCGGCATCCGGTTCGACGCCGGCTACGGCAGGCGCCTCGGAAAGGTGAACGCGGTCCGGCGCGACGCGGGGCTTCAGATTTCCAACGCGCGCGGGCCGCAGGTGTTCTATCGATTCGACGAGGTGTCTCACGGGTCAGGGTTGTTCTCCCGTCATCGGAGCCGCATCCGGGCGCCTTTGCGAGGGATTACGCCAGGGATTCGTTTCGAGTCGGAAACCGCGACGGGGTCGTCGGTTGCTCATTCCACGCTGTTCTACGCCACCGCGCCCGATTCCGCGCATCGCGGGATACGCATCCGGGCGGGGGCGATGGACCTCTCCACGCGGATGATGGGTGCGCTGGCGTGGACGTCGGAGGTTTCAATCCGCAGAATAGGCGTCCGGGAGCGCGCGTGGCAGGACAGCCTGCGGGCCTGGGCCACGACCCACCGCGCCACGATGTCCGGCCGGCGCGGGCTGTCGTTTTCCGGAGAGTACAGCAGGAGCCGAACGAATTCACCGCTGCATCCGGAAAAGGGGCGAGTTACGGACCTTGCCCGCATCAGGTGGGGGTACGACGTTCTGAACGGCGCCGTTTCGCACAGATTCTCCTATCGGATCTCGAGTACCGGGGCCCCGGACGGCGGGCCGGTGTTTGTCGACGTCGGACGCGGTCGAGGCACGCATGAATGGGAAGACGTGGACGGCGACGGGCTCCGGGATCCGGAGGAATTCGTTGCCGACACCGATGGAGAATACGTACGGTTCTTCAGCCCGTCCGTCGGATTCCGTCCCGTGCGTGACGCGGCTCTTGCGGCCAGGACGGAATTGGTGTTGAAGCGGCTGCTGAAATCTCCCGAGGGCAGGTGGTTGCGTCTTCTCTCAGGCCTGTCGCTGGACGTATCGTTGGAAGCCGACCGGCAGGCGCCGCCGGACGATGCCGGCGTGGCGCCCTGGAACCTGTACGGTTTCGGTTCCGGCGAGGGGATGCTGAACGGCAGGCGCGAGCTGAGGACGCGGCTCTACCTGTTCCGATACGGCCGTCCCGCCACGCTGCGTCTATCCACCCGCCGGGGTTCCCGGGTGGACCGGGACTTCACCGGAGGTGCGCTGGAGACGAATTCGCGGGCGTCCGCACTGGGACGATTCACGCTTGGCAGGACGTCATCTCTGGAGTTGGAGCTGCATGGCGAGACGCGGGACCGGCCCGGTGAAGGGCCTTTTTTCTACCGGATCCGGTCGCGCCGGATTTCAATGAACGGGTACCGGCACCCGCCCAGGTCGTGGCAGTCCCGCCTGGAACTGTCAATCGGCAGGGACCGGGAGGAGAATCGAGCACTGGTGGCCCGCTTTGTGTCCGTCCGCCCGGAATTCCGGCGCGCGCTTCCCGGCCGGGGTCGATTAAGGGTATCGTGTGACTGGACCCGTGTTTTCGGGTCCGGATCCATGCCGTTGTTTCTGAGAATGGCCGATGGAAACCGGGACGGAAACAACCTCGGCTGGCGTCTGGGCGTGGACTACCGGCTGGGTCGGTATCTGACGGCCACGGCCCTGTACGACGGGCGCAGGCGGCCCGGAAGATCTCTCCTGCATCTCGGGCGCATGGAGATGCGGGCCCTGTTCTGAGGAACGGAAAGGTGCGGTGTGTCTAGACAGTTGCGTATATGTCCCTATGGCCTTGTCATCTCGCTTGTCGTGGGCGTGTCAGGAGACGTGTTTGCGTCGGATCGCGTGCTCGTTCGGCAGGTGCGGGTAGACGGGGCGCACCGGGTTTCCGGGGACCGCGTTCGGGGATGGCTGATGACGCGGGCAGGCATGCCTCTGGACAGCCTGTTGCTTGAGAAGGATATGGCGCGAATTCTGGAAGGCTATGTGCACGAGGGTTACTGGCAGGTATCCGTCGCGTTTCCGGAGGTGGAACTGGATCGGGGGCGAGTGCGGTTTCGGATCGAGGAGGGCCGGCGGACCCTTATCAATACGGTCCGGATTTCAGGAAATGTACACGTTGCAACGGACTCGCTGATGAGCCGGATGTTTTCGCGCAGCGGTTCGCCGCTTGTCAGGGAATCCCTGGAGTTCGACATCGAAGCGATTCTCGGGTTCTACGAGAACCGCGGCTACCCCTATTGTTCGGTGGCGCCTGAGGTGAGCTTGCTGCCCGGCAGCCACGCGGCCGGGGTCAGGATCGCTGTCGACGAAGGTCCCTTCGTGCGGGTGGATACGATCCGCTTCGCAGGTAACCGGATCACCCGTGACGAGACTTTGCGCCGGGAAATGCGGATGGCGCAGGGTGGGCCCTACGACCAGCGACGGGTCGACCGTGCACTCCGTGCGCTCAGGCGGCTTCCGTTTCTGCTGGACGTGGATGCCCCGTTATTGACTACCGAACCCGATGGCCGGACGGCGCTGGTCGTTACCGTCCACGAGGCCCCGGCCGGCAGGGCAGAAGGCGTCGTTGGCGTTGCGCCCGCGTCGCGCGATGGCGTCCAGGGGCTTAGCGGATCGTTCGCGACCACGTTTGTGAATCTGCTCGGAACCGGCAGGCGGGCGGACGCCTCCTGGTCGCGAAGCGGAAGGGGGGCGTCAGACCTGGACCTGCGTTACCATGAACCCTGGATCCTGAGGCGGCCCCTGGGCCTGGAGGCGGGGCTGCTGATGCGACAGCGGCCCGGATTCGCTGAAAACCGCATGGGTCTCGGCGTCAGTCTGACGACGGCCGGCGGCGCCCGGGTCCGGCTGGGTGCTTCCAGGGGCGGAATCCGGCCGGATTCGAGCGGGGCAAGCGGATTTGAGAAGGGTCGTATAACGTCTCTGGACGGTGCGCTGGAATTGGACCGCAGGAACGATCGATGGAACCCGACGTCGGGGTCGTTGTATCGCGTCGGCCTCGTGTGGAGCCGCGTGACGCAGGGCAGCGGCGCCGGCCGGAGGTTGCGCGCGACCGCGGACCTGCATCGAATTCTCGCGCTGGGCCAGCGGACCGCGTTGGCAGCCTCGCTGCATGGAGCGGGTGTTGCAGAAACCGGCATCGGGCTTCCGGACGGGCCGTTTCGATTGGGAGGCGCCACGTCGATACGAGGCTATCGTGAGGAGGAGTTTCTGGTGAACCGGGCGATCTGGATGAATCTGGAACTGCGCCTGATCCTTGCGCGCCGGTCACGGGCGTTTCTCTTTGTCGATGCCGGTGTTCTGGGAGATGCCGCGGGGGGCGAAAGGAAGGGGTTGCTCTTCCCGCTTGGTTTCGGACTGGGCATGCGAACCGTATCCCGGTTCGGGACCATCGGAATGGATTACGGGCTGGCAAGAACCGACAGTCCGGGTCGTGGAAAGGTTCACGTACGTATGGTGAACGACTTCTAACGTCCCCGAAAAACGACGAATCCTGGTCAAAAGGGGAACAGGACGGGGATGTTTTCGGGCGGGAGAGCGCCGCCGTATTCGCAGACCTGAAAGGCCTCGGCATACCGGACAGCGAGTCCGCGGCTTTCGCCGTAACGTTTCACGAGAATGTCCCGATGCCGGTCGGCAACCGCGCGGAACTGCTCCAGCCGGTGCTCCAGCCACTTCCTGCGCTGGCGGGGCGATTTCGGCACTTCGTCGAGCTTTCCGGCGTTATAGGGCAGCCACTCGTACATCTGCGACGTATGACAGTGCAGCATATCGAGCTTTTTCTCCACAATCGCATCGATGTCGATTGCGACCTCGGGCGTAAAGGGTGCGGGAAACCTGAAGTTGTCGCTCATGTAGGCGATTACCGGATTGTACGCCAGCGCGGGAACGTCCGTACAGACGTTCGGGACGGTTACCATATACGCCGCGTCCTGAACGAGGATGCCCGCGTACCGATGGTCCGGATGGTAGTCATTGGGCCGATGGGCGAGAATGAGGTCCGGGGTGTAGGCACGGATCATGCGGATGACGTGCTTGCGGTTTTCCAGCGTGGGCTCCAGTTCCCCGTCGTGGATGTCCGTTACGAGGTATTCGATGCCGGCCACCGCGCCGGCGGCCTCGGCCTCGGCCCGGCGTCTGCGCGCGAGCGCGATGCCCCCGGTCTCGTGGTGGCCCGCGTCTCCGTTTGTCATGGAGACGAACCGGACTTCATGACCCAGCGCCGCGTAGCTGATTGCAAGGCCGCCGGCCTTGAGGTCACAGTCGTCCGGATGCGCCCCGAAAACGATGATTCTGAGAGGTCGGTTGGTCACGGTGTGCTCAGTCGGGAATCGGGTGGTAGACGGCCTCGATCGATACGTTGGATCGACCTTCGGGTATGGACACGAAAGCGACGCGTTCACGGTAACGGACGTCGGTGTCAAAATGCGCCTCTTCCCCGTCCACCCGGATTTCGCCGACCGATGCGCCGGCGAACTGCAGCGGGATCTGGATGCGGAGATCGGGGTGAGGCGAACCGCCCTGCAGGCAGAATCCGAGTCTCGAACCGTTCCATCGCAGGTCGGCCAGCCGCCACGTATCACGCGCGCTCCAGAAGGCCGCCCACTGGTCGAAGGACCAGATGGGCAGGCCTTTTTCATTTGCCTGGCGAAGCAGTTCCCGGCCCTGTTCCTCTGAAAACCTCACCCAGTTTCCTGGATGGATACAGACGCCGTAGGGTGTGTGGAAACGGGTCGTGATATCGGTGAAGATGCGCTCGAGCATGACCGAGAAAACAGCCGGCGACAGCTTGTAGGAATAGTCCTGGGGACCGAACATGCCGTCGTCGATGAGGTGGGTGTGTTGCTGATAGACGTTGACGAGGCGCCCGTCCGGGTGGCAGAATCGCATGGGCAGCGCCGCGCCGAAGGAGGCGTAGGGCGCGTTCTCCCTGTCTCTCATATAGGTCCCGGAAAAATAGTTGCCGTCCATCTGCACGCCCAGTCTTTCCATGACGTCCACGAGGTCCAGATAGCCGGCCCATGCCGTGCAGTGATTGCGCACGGTACGGGCGGGAATCCCGAATGTCTCCTCAAACAGGCGGATCTGGCGTTCGAATTCGGCAACGCGTTCCTGTACGGGACGTCCGTCCAGCGGGCGAAGGTTCGGATGCGGTCCGATGTCGTGGCGTTTCGCGTATCCTGCCACGTCATCGGGTGTGGACTTCGTGTGGTTGGGGATGATGTACAGGCTCATGCGTCCCCCCGCGTCGGAGACACCGTCGAACTCATCCTCGTTCGACGTCACGTCGGCGTTGTCTTCGTCGCCGGAGTAGAGCAGGATGCCCGGAGCCGTGCGGGGAAGATGAGACAGGACGGGAACCGGCGCAGGCAGGCGCTTGCGTGCAAAGTCTGTGAACAACCGCGATAGCAGGTCGGCGTGGGGAATCCATCCGGCATCATAGGGACCCAGGCGGGCGGCCATGTGGGTGGGACGTGCGCAGCCGTCTCCGTGGGGAATGCTTTCGGCGAGGGCGGGATCTCCCTGGCGCAGCAAGAGAACGCAACGGGGCAGATCGAAGGCGAATGAGACGATTCGTCCGCTGCCGAGACGGGTCTCCGCAATCCCCGCGGTTTCGCCGCCATAGCGCCCGGGATGAGACAGATAGGCCAGTGGTTTCGCGGTTTCTGAGAGTTCCCACGCGTGAACCGACCCCACAATCGGGACGAATTCCCCGGCCAGACCGCCGGTGGGATACGCCACGTTGCGAAGGCGCAGCGGTGGTTCTTTCGTGCCCCGCACCTTCAGCCCGGCCGCATGAGCGAGCGCCCTTCCCGGAAGGAAGCAGAGAACCGTGCCTCCCCGACGGGCGTAGTCGGGCAGCGCGGCGTCATCATTATAGGCCGGACAAACAAGCACGGGGAAATCGGCGGGATCCAGACCGGGCACCATGTCGCCTGAGACTGGCGCGTAGAGCGGCAGCCCCCAGGTCTTGAGAATCTCGGCGATGTACGCCGAAAGCCTGGACCGGTTTGTCATGATGCCGATCTGCATCAGCCTTCCTCCCGGGGCAAAGCGCCATTGGGCCTGGCGTCCGTCGGACGAAATTCGGGCACCTTCAACGGCCGTGATCCGCGATCGATGGAGTCCGCCGCGAGGATGGCCGGCGCGGCTGTCTCGATTGCCCTGTAGACGTTGAACTCCAGGGCCTTCCCATCGCGGACGGCGTCGCGAAACGCCGCGTGCACGTAGTAGTCGGCGTCGCCGTGGCCGCTTGCCCGCGCTTCGGGCGGCCCGTCGGTTCGCTCGAAGCGCCAGTCGACCTCAGCCATGTCGTGCATCTGCTCGTCGGCCAGCCACATGAGCGGTCGCCCTTTCTGCGAACGTTTCCATTCAACGCTGCCCCTTGTGCCCAGCACCTGGTACCAATGGTGACCCCTGCTGCTGGGGATTTTCTGTGTGAATCCGGCGGCCATCCGCAGAATCGCATCCTTTTCGGTCTTCATCAGCGCCACCTGGATGTCGGGCTGGCTGATTTCGGGATGGGAATAACTGGGTCCGGACGTGCTCATGGCCGTCACTTCCACCGCCCGGTCATCCAGCACTCGGAGCATGGGGCTCAATTCGTGAGGCAGGTAGTGGATGGGCGGCATCTGGTGCAGCCACGTCGGTCTGGACCCGGAATGTTCCCCCAGCTGCTCGACCGAATGGAACTCTCCCGTGTGCGGATCCTGAAAGAACTGCCGCGTGCCGTAATAGCCGATATACTGGCCCTCGCAGAAGGTGACCCTGCCCAGCCGTCCCTGCGCCACGAGGTCGCGCCAGGTGTCCACGAAACCCCAGTACCTCGTTTGCTCGGCCAGATGGTAGACCAGGCCGGTGCGTTCAGCCTGGGTGACGATCCGCCAGCAGTCTTCCAGGGTGTGGGCGGCGGGCACTTCGGAGTTTACGTGTTTACCGGCTTCCAGGGCCATGGCCGACAGTGCGCCCTGTTCCCTGCAGCGGACGCACAGGGCGACGGCGTCCACGTTGCGGTCGGCCAGGAGGTCCTCGTACGCGGAGTACGCGGCGGCAGGGTTATCGAGCGCGGCGAGCGCCCGTTCGTGCAGTGCATTGATGGGGTCGCAAACGGCCGTGATCCGGTAGCCGCGGAGGCGTTGGAGCATGCGGAGCCAGTGCAGGCCCCTGTGCCCGAGGCCGACGAGTCCAATGCGAATGTCATCCATTGAGGACCTCAGAACGAGAATACGAGATTACGAAAGAACGAGAATACGAGAATACGAAACTACGAGTATACGAAACTACGAGAATGCGAAACTACGAGAATGCGAAACTACGAGAATGCGAAACTACGAAAATACGAAACTACGAAAATACGAAACTACGAAAGAACGCCTACCCGGCAATGCATCGATCATCAATTTTGCGGGATGCCAAAGGGACAGACAACTGTCCTGAATCCCCGGCAGTCTTCGCGCGGCCGCAAAGGCGCCTGTTCGGAACTCACCTGGGCTTCTACCACGGCGCCCGCCGTGTGAATCGCGAAATCGAGGCGCCTGCCGGCGGCGGAGGCAGGATGCGGACGAATATACGGATCTGGGACAGCTGCGCAAGCGCATCCCGGGCGGCGAACCGGACGTCGACGTTCAGGGCGGATTCATTCCGGGAGACGTCCGGGACCTGGATCCGAGGCCCTGTGAGCGTAGTAGAGGCCGATGCCGCAGGCAACCGCCCCCAGGGCGAAGACCGTGCCGATGGCGAAGGGCAGTGACGTGCCCCAGTCGATGAGTTTTCCGCCGCCCAGGCTTCCGGAGAGCATGCCCGCGCTCCAGGCGACGTGCGCGCTGCCGACCACACGGCCCTCTTCGCCCTCACGGGCGGTAAGCTGGAGTATCCCGGGCATGGTCGTGGAGAGGGACCAGGCGAAAACGGACGCCACGATACCGAATATATACAGCCCCGCCAGCGTATGCGCCGTAAACGTCAGACCCACCGCGCTTACGGCCACAAGCGAGGATGAGATGACAACGGGCTTCCAGCGGCCGATGCGATCGACGAGCCGGCCCGTGAGCAACTGCGAGCCACAGGCGGCGACAAGGCTGATGGCGCTGTACGTGGTGACGGACGTGTTGGTTCCGGAGACGCGAAAGATGAGCAGCGGAATGAGCAGGGTCACGGCGCCCCAGTAGCTGGTGGGCAGGTACCGGATGGCCAGCAGCAGGCGTACTTCCCGCCGCCGGCAGAGGTCGATAAAACCCGCCAGGGAGCGCGCGGCCGATCTCTCGTTGCTTTCGGGACGCGGAAGGCTGGGCAGCAGGACGAGCGATAGAACGACGATACCCGCAGCGGTTGCGCAGGCCAGATGCCCCAGCCGCTCGTAACCCAGGTTGTCGGCAATGGGACCCGCCAGCAGGTTTCCCGCCGCGCTCCCGAGCGTGCTGCTCAGGAAATAACCGCCCGCCGCCATGCCCAGGACGCGGGGGGGGACCGAACTCAGAAGATAGCTCTGTCCGCCAGTACTGCTGAAACCGAACGTCATGCCCAGGCCGATACAGAGGGCCGAAAGGAGATACGGGTCGCCCGTGAGAAAGATCGCGCCCGCCAGCAGCGGTCCGAACTGCCCCAGGATGAACACCCTCTTGATGCCGAAGGCATCGCACAGCATGCCGGCGGGAACGGAACAGAGTCCACCCAGCGTGAAGAAGAGCCCTCGCAGACCGGCTGAAAAGAGGGGGGACCGGGCCAGGCCTGCTTCCACATAGACGGGAAGGAGCGAGGAGTAGAGGGGCGAGGAGACGAAACTGGCAAGAAAGGAAACGACGAGAAGGGCCACGAACCGGCGGTTCAGCAACTCCTGGAAGCCTGCGGTTGAAGGTTCGGACATTGTTGAACCGGACTATGGCGATTCGCGTTCGAAAGCGCTGGACATCAAACTGCGGTGAAATCATATTTGGGTGCTGTCTGAAGCGCGCTTATTATCGAAGATTGCGGCCGCGATGTCAACCCAAAAGCCATTCGACGTCACGGCGGTTTCGGTCGTTGCCGGAGAGGCGCGAACGGTTGAATTACGGGAGTGCGGATGAATGGTCTGCCGCCCGGGGTAGAAAGAGGTCTGGAATGCGGAAAACCGCAAAAAAGGTGATACCCGGCTGGACGGGGCGGTACTATGAGGATTTCGCCGTGGGTGAAGTCTATCGGAGCCGGTTCGGGAGAACGGTAACGGAGGCCGACAACCAGTTGTTCACGCACCTGACGCTGAATACGAATCCGCTTCACTTTGACGAGGCGTATGCCCGGAGTACGCGTTGGGGAAAGATCCTGGTCAACAGCACGTTTACACTCGCGCTGGTCGTGGGCATGAGCGTGCCTGACGTGAGCGAGAAGGCGATGGCGAATCTGGGCTGGAGCGAAATCCGGCTTCCCAATCCGGTGTTCGTGGGCGATACGCTCTATTGTGAAACGGAGGTACTCGCCGGGCGCGAATCGAAGTCTTACCCGGAAGCGGGCATCGTGAAGGTGCGCACGCGCGGCGTGAATCAGGACGGTCGCGTCGTCATCGACCTGACACGCAATGTGATGGTCTACAAGAGAGCGCACGCACCGTCGGACAACAGCTTTCCGGAGATTCGCGAGGAGGCGGACGGGTGAAGGCGATGCGGACCTGGCTGTTCGTGCCGGGCCACCGGCAGCGGATGATCGAAAAGTCATTCGGTCTGTCGTCAGATGTCGTGATCTTCGATCTGGAAGACGGCGTTCCGAGGGGCGAGAAGGACGATGCGCGCCGGAAGGTGGCTGCCGCGCTGGGCGGCGCGCCTGCCGGCGTGACCCCGTTTGTGAGAGTTCACGCGGCAGGGTCCCCGGATCTGCACGCCGATCTGCTGGCGCTTGCCGGGGTGCGTCCGCAGGGAATCGTGTTGTCCAAGGTTCAGGGTCCGGAGGATGTGCTAGAATTCCACGGGTGGCTCGACCGCCACGAGGCATCGGTCGGGTTGCCATCCGGGGCGGTCAGGCTTCTGGCGACCATCGAGAGCGCCGGCGGCCTGGTCCAGGCTCCCGCGATCGCGTCCGCCACGCCCAGGCTGGCGGGGCTCATGTTCGGCGCGGAGGATTTCGCGCTGGATATGGGCCTCTTTACGCATGTGGGTCAAGGGTTGTTCGACTATGCCCGTTCGGCGCTGGCGGTCGCCGCGGCCAGCGGAGGGATCCTGGCCATAGACAAGGTATTTACCGATTTCCGCGATTCCGACGGACTGGCCGTGGAAGCTCGGCGGGCCAGGGACCTCGGGTTTGCCGGTAAGGCCGTCATTCACCCGGACCAGGTCGGCGCCGTGAATGAAATCTTCAGCCCTACAGGGGACGAAGTGACGCTGGCCAGGAGGATCGTCACGGCCTTCCAAAGCGACTCGGACGACGGCGCGACGGCCGTAGACGGAAGGATGGTCGACAGACCGGTGCTGGAACAGGCTCGAAGGATTCTGGACCGCCACCGTGAAGCACGCGTGTAAGCTGGACCGGGCTTTTCTTATTTTTCCGGTCGTTTCCCGTGACAAGAGGATCATTTGCAGGAACGACACCAGCACCCGCCGTTGGCCGGAATAAGGATTGTCTCCGTGGAGCAGTTCGGCGCGGGTCCGTGGGGGACCATGATGCTCGCGGACCTTGGCGCGGAGATCATCAAGGTCGAAAATCCCGGGACGCGCGGCGACGTCGCGCGTTACGTGCCGCCGTATACCGTCGAACGGGACAGCCTGTATTTTCAGAGTTTCAACCGGAACAAAAAGAGTATCACGCTGAATCTGCAGCATCCGGAATCCGAAGAGGTGTTGCATCGGCTGGTTAGAATCTCGGATGGCGTGTTCAACAACCTGCGCGGAGACCTTCCAGCACGTCTGGGTCTGGACTATCGGTCTCTGAGTGAGGTAAGGGCTTCGATCGTGTGCTGCTCGCTCTCCGCGTTCGGGCGCACCGGGTCTCGCGCCGGCGAGCCGGGTTACGACTATCTGATGCAGGGCTATGCCGGCTGGATGAGCCTTACGGGGGAGCCGGACGGACCGCCGACCAAGACGGGGCTCTCCCTCGTGGATCTTGGCGCCGGCGCGATGGCGTCCCTGGGCATGGCGAGTGCAATCTTCCGCGCCAGGCAGACGGGATTGGGGTGCGACGTGGACGTGAATCTGTTCGATACGGCGCTTGCGCATCTGGGATATGTCGGGGCGTGGTACCTGACCAGAGGTTACGAGGCGCACCGGACGCCCGATTCTTCTCATCCTTCGCAGATTCCGTCGCAGGTCGTGCCGACGAAGGACGGCTGGCTCGTGGTGATGTGCGCGAAGGAGAAGTTCTTCCGGAATCTCGCAGGCATTCTGGGAGCGCCCGAACTTGCGGAAGATCCCCGGTTCCGCTCCTTTGCGGATCGCCTGGAAAACCGGGACGCGCTGGTTCCGATTCTCAAGGACCGCTTCCGTAGGAAAACGACCGCGGACTGGCTAACGCTGCTCAAGGGCAGGGTGCCATGCGCGCCGGTGAACACGGTTGCGCAGGCCTTTGCCGATCCGCAGGTGGACGAGAACGATATGATTCTGGAACTGCCGCATCCGGAGTTCGGCAAAGCCAGGGTCGTGGCGAGTCCCATAAAGGTCGACGGCCCGTCGGTTGAGCCCAGGCGCGGACCGTCGCTGGGAGAACACAACGAGCCTGTTCTGGGAGATCTTCTGGGCTATTCAAAGGCGGAGATCGAAAACCTCCGCGCCGACGGCGTCATCTGAATCGTCGCATCGGGGAACTCTCCCCACGCCCGCCCGACCTCTCTCCCCGACCCTCTCTCCTAAAGGAAAGAGGGAGAAAGGCCGGACGTCGACTCGCTGGCTTTCTATAGAGACTCTCATTGAAAGAAAATCGCCGTACCGGAAAGTCTGCAAGTCCGGTACATTCAACCGTTTCCGTTCCCCCTTCCTTTAGGAAGGGGGCTAGGGGGTAGGTCCGGAAGAGAAGAGAGATTGCCTGCCTTGTAAAGTTTATTCTCGTGCCGGAGGCAAGAAGGAATAGAGTATCGGGCAAGGGTTTCTTCTACCGTCTACCCTCTCCCGTCTCCCCGATTTTCTCGCCTCTACCCGCATTGAGGCTCTTTGCGACCTATACTGAGGTTATCATTTGGTGAAATGTGGACCAAAGAAGGGAGGCCCTATGGGCGAGACGTTAACGCTTCCGGCGCACTACTACCGTCAGCACGACGCGGACCTGGGCGCCGACATTCCGGGGCGCGGTTACGCGGGCTGGACCACGCGAATGCTGGAGGTGCCGTTTGAAAGAACGGCACTGGTGAGCATGCACGCGTGGAATCCCGGCCTGGTGGACGCAATTCCGCCGGGGCCGGGGTCGCCGTACGACGGCTGGTTCCGCATGGTGGAATACCTGCCCCGGGCGATGAAGATCTCGCAGGACGTCTTTCCGCCGCTCCTGCAGGCCGCAAGGCAGGCCGGTCTTACCGTAATTCACGTTGGATCGAGCGAGAGTTATACCGCGTCTTACGGGGAATATCAGCGCATTAAGGCAATGGCCGGGGAGGAGCCGCAAGCCGCGCCGGGGGCGGTGGAAGACGCGTTGAAGAAGCAGTGGCAGGCGGACCGCGGCAGGCAGATGACCGGCGCGCACAACCAGCCGGATATCTCGGCGGGGTTCAAGCACATCGACTTCGCGCCGCAGGCGGTTCCCGATGCCGGCGAGCCCGTAGTCATCAATTCCCATCAGCTCAACGCCGTATGCCGGGAGCGGGAAATCTGGCACCTGATCTATATCGGGTTCGCCATCAACTGGTGCCTGCTCGCCAGTCCCGGAGGCATGATCGATATGGGGCGGATGGGGTACGTATGCTCCACCATCCGGCAGGCAACGACAGCCGTGGAAAACGGCGAGAGCTGCACCGGGGAATGGGCCAAGGAGATTGCCCTTTGGCGGGTGGCGCTGATGTTCGGGTACGTGTTTGACCTTGATCCGGTGATGGACGCGCTCGGCCAGATGTCGGATGGATGACTGCGGGTGCGGGAGCAGACAGGCAAGGTGAATCGGGCTGCTAGAGCGCCGTGGCCAGCGCGATGACTCCCACGACGAGCAGGGAGACGGCCCAGATCAGATCGAAGTTGATCCACTTCCGCCGCAACACGGCCAGGCCCAGCTTCCGGAACACGATCCACGCGACGGCGCCCATCACGAGCCACATGGCCAGTGTATGAACGCCCACGGCCAGCAGGACGTCTGCCAGTGAGTTCGTTTCGGACGCGCCGTGTCCGTGGCCGGCGGTCGCGACGCCCAGCAGCGCCGGAATCACCATCAACCCCGCGCCGTGGGCGGTGGCCATCAGGAACGACCAGGCGAAGAGGTCTCCCGGCCCGACCTTCATGCCCACCCATCGAGGATGCCGGTAATAGTTGAACAGCTTGTAGGTCCCGAAGGCGATCAGCAGGAAGGCGGTTATCCACTGCAGGGCGGACAGGGAGACAAAATGGAGGCCCGCCAGCACCAGCCCGGCGACGACGGCCACCGAGGCGGCGTGGCCGGCCGCGATGGGGAAGAGGGCAATCCAGACGGCGCGTCCACTGTTGTGCTGGAGCCCGAGGGACAGGGCGAACAGCCAGCCCATACCTGGATTCAGTCCGTGAAAGGCGCCGAAGCCGATCATGGCCAGCCAGGGGCCCATCCCGTCAGGAAGGATAACAGAAAGAGTCGGTGGAGGCATCTCCTCCTTCCAATCGGACCTGGTGGACGCGCGTTTCGCCGAAGTCGATGAAGAAACCGGGGTCCAGGTCCAGGCCTCCATCTGGGTCCGCGCCGGCTTTCGCCATCCAGCCGTCCATCCCCGACGGATAGAACTGATCGTCCCAGGCGCTGTAGAGGGAGTTGGTAAAGTAAATCCTCCTGCCGTCCCGGCTGATTTCCACCATCTGAGGTCCGCCCGACAATGAGCCGTCACGATTTGCGTGCGGCTTTTTGCTTACAATGCCCCCGATTTCGACCTTTCCCGTCAGGACCGGCTCGAACGGATCGGAAACGTCGTACTGGTGCAGTTCGCCCAGGCCCCAGCAGGAAACGTACAGAAACCTGTCGTCCAGCGAGAGGTCGATATCGGTGACCAGGGGCGGTACGGCTTCGAACGCTTTCAGCAAAGGCGGCAGGTCCGCCGCACTGGCCGGCACGGGTGGAATCGTAATCACTTTTCGCATTCGCCATGCGCCGTTCTCGCGGAACCAGGTCCAGATGGATGCGGACAGGTCCGCCGTACTGACGACCACGCCGGCGAAACCGTAGGTCTTGCGTGGATCGTGCGCGGGCCGAAGCTCTAAGAGCATCTGATTCTCGGGGCCGATGTCGACCGTCTGGTCGAGCCGGCGTTTTCTGAGGTCCCAGAAGTGGAGCCGGTGGCCGTACCGGTTCGCCAGCAGGTCCTCGGGAACCACCCCGTTCTCGAACTGCTCCGGCTTTCCCCATTCGCTGCTCATCATAACGTCATCCGCGAGGTGCCACCAGAAGTCGTACGCCAGCTCCTGCGAACCGCGATGGATTTCCCACGGCCCGATGACGTCGAAACTGAAGTGGTCCAGCAGGAAGATCCCTCCCGGGCCGTCGCTGCCGTTCGCCGGCCCCAGCGCGCTGACGTAGATCGCGTCCGGACCGCAGTGTACGGTGTGGGGCCGGCTGTAGCCCGATCTGGCCATGAGCTCGTCCGGCTCTATGATCTTGACAATATGGGGCCTGGCCGGGTCAGGTCTGGTATCCACGATGTAGATGCGCGACGTTCGCAGGGCGGGCAGGATGAGATAGCGTCGTTCCAGGTGTGGATGAGGCGCATAGGGGCACAGGGCCGAACTGCATGCGTTCCAGCCGAAGTGGTGGAGTTCGTCTCCGGTATACGGCATCTCAAGCGAGTAGATGTTCTGACCGTAGGTGGGGGACGCGGTATCCAGGTCCACCACGCACAGGGCGTCGGGCCTGTCGTCCGCGCCGGGATTGAGAGCCGACACGTAACCGTATCGCTCCGGTGGGGCCTGCATGGCCATCCTGGGCGACGGGTAGAACGATGGATCGGGCTTCCATAGTGGCATCGTCGCGCATTCCTTCCAGTGAGAGATTGAGGAGGGTTACGGTGTCTACGGAACTGGAGGCGCGGCGGTGACGGGACCACCGGTCACCGGGCTCCCGGGACACGATCGGTCGACAAACGAAAACGGAGTCAGTGCCGCCGTCAGAGCTTCCGGTAGTCGATGGGCCCCGGCTCCGAAACAAGAGTACGTTCTGAAACTTCGAGGATGGAGCCGGCGGCGAGCAGGCCCGTGTCGACATTGCCATCCACGGTACGGACGTGCGCGAACTCGGCATCCGTCCGGACGTCGTTGAATGCGACCGTATTGCCGGGCCCCGCGGTGAGTATGGTGTCGTCCGCGTTGCCCGTACGAATGCGAATGGCGCAGCCCGCGGCATCGCCGGTGGCGTCGATTTCGGGCGGGGATGCGTCTTTTTGATAGGGGACGAGCGCCACGATACAGAACAGCGGGCTCCAGAACCAGTCGTACCGCAGCCGCGGATGGTCGTGGAAGACCTCCTCGCGCCAGCGGCCCGGCCACGGTGTCGCAATCCGGACGTCGCACCGGTTTTCACGCCTGCATCCGATGATGGAAACCCTGTCCCGCCCGCACTCCAGCCGATTGCCGGCTGCCGTGTGCAGCAGCCACGACAGCATCGGCCGGTCGTGCATTTCGAAATCGAGGCGGTCGACAATGATCACGGCGGCGGGTGCGCCGTCCGCATCCGGCAGACAGAGCGTCCGGCGGACGAAACGCTGAGCGCTTGCGTAGCTTTCTCCCGCCTCGGACTCGATGTAGGGGAAATCCCCCTGGACGTCCGCGCGGACGATTCCGTCGTCGCCGGCGGGGCCGCGGCGTTGCATCTCGCCCATCACCAGCGGCAGATTGTGGGCTTCGCCCAGCGCGCCCAGGCGCAGGACCTCGGTGGTATCGGGGAGCCGCTCGAGGGCGTATCCGGAATCGCAGGCGAACGTTTCTCCGAGGGCGTGCAGCGAGAAGTGGTTGCGATCGGCCTGCCGGTGTCCGCCAGCGGGGAAGACGTCGCACAGAAACGAAAGGAGGAAGTCTTCGGACCCCCACCCGGACCGGACGTCCACCAGCCCCCGGTTGCGAAAGTGCCTGACCCCCGGCATGCCCAGTCGATCCGGTGGTGCGGGATCTACGGACGAGTCGTAGTACAGCAGATATCGCGTCACGGTGTCGCTCCAGCCGTCGGCCGGCAGATTCCAGGTTTCGCCGCCGTCCGGCGGTTTATCGATGGTCTGCCAGAGCCATTGCGCGAGACCGCTGTTCTGCTGAGAAGCCAGAAGGGAAAGCCATTCGATTTGGAACCCGTCATTGCAGTCGTTCAGCGGATTGGGCCGCCCCGTCGCGGGGATGAGTTCATACGCCAAACCCTCCGCGATGCGTTCCCATCCGGCGTGGCTCGTGAGTTCCCGGTCCCCGCAGGCGGCCAGCGCCAGGGCGAACGGGGCCAGGTAGTGCAGCGTGGCGCTGCCGTAGGCCGGACCTTCGTAAAAGGCGCCGTCGCCGTCGTGACCCTTTTCGAGGAAGAGCAGGCACCGTTCTTTTCCGGACGCCAGCGCGCGGTCGAATCGTGACCCGTCAAGAGCGCCGTAACTGCGCAGTACCAGTCCGAGCAGGCCCAGGCCGATGAGGCCGATGGCGGCCATGTTCCAGTCGGGGCGGGTCTCCCCGGGGTCCGGCGGATTATCGAGCGTATAGTCGATGAACGGCAGGCAATAGGCGCCGATTTCCACGCGTTCCGCGTCCGTCAGCTCGTGCCGTAACAGGTCCAGTCCAATGGCCAGGACCATGGAACTTGCGCCGGCGTCGAGGCAATTGTCCCGCCACGTGCTGTACGGACGCCCATAGTTCGTTCCCCCGCAATTCTCCACGATGCGATGCTTCACGATCGTCCGGAGAATGTTGCATGCCTCCGCCGCGTACTTTCCGTCGAGGAGAATGCCGCCCACGGCAAGGGTTTCGATCGACTTCGGAAGCAGACGGCCGCCGGGCCTGGTCAGCCAGAAGTCCGATTTGCGTTCGTTATAGTCGATGTATGCGGGCGATGCCGGATCGAGATGGGCTTCACAGGCATTCCGGAGGCTGCTCTTCAGCGAGGCGACGATCGGGCTGTCGTCAGTCCGACGGTTCTCCAGAATGGGGCGAAACAGAGATTGCGGAAATTCCATCACTGATTCCTCCAAGTCCCCTGCGCGCCGCACTGGCGCACTGCCGGACGGACCGGGATCAATCCCTTTCCATTCCCGGCGGCATGAAGATTTCCCGCCGGCGGCCGTCACTGTACCCGTCCACCTCGCTGAGCACCACGCCCGGACTGGCCAGCGCCGCCCTGACGATCTGGCGGTTGAAAGTGTGCACGTAGTCAGACGTCAGGTATTCTTCAACGGGCATCCAGAGACATTCTTCGATCTCTTCGGGCTGAAGGACGATATCGTAAGAGAGCGGCCTGAGGCGGCATACAAAGTAAATGTCGGACTTGTCGTGACGGTAGCCATGCCAGTGACGGAAACACACCATAGCTTGAAATGATGTCTGAACTCCCGTTTCTTCCCGGATTTCCCGGATGACGGCCTCGGCCAGGTGTTCGCCGGGATGCAGAGCTCCGCCCGGCAGCTTATAGTAAGGCCTGCTGCTGCCGCGGTGTTTTTCGCAGACAACCAGAATCTCGTCTTTCTCGCTGATGACCACCCCTCCGGCGCCAATATAGTGGGTGGCGAAGCCGGGGATGAACGCGTCTTCGACCAGCGGTCGGGTCAACAGGAGATAAGCCTCACCGCTGTGGTGAAAAGAGAAACCCGTCTGCACCGCGACGGGTATGAATTCCGACCTTTCTATCGGTACCTCAAGCCATACGAGTTGATATCCCCCTGCTTTCCAGTTCGCCAGGGACAGCGAAAGGCGATGACTGAACGATTCAACGTCCGATGGAAGGCTTTCGGGGCTGATGACAATGCCGTTGAAGGCATTGGTTGTATGTTCGAGGACTTCCATATCGGGATCCCCCGGATCCTGGTCGGCGCGGTTGGCGGCGACCTGAATGTAAACAGCCCGCGGCCGGTTTACAAGTGGTTTTGATACGGAAAGGTTTTGGCTTGACATGGTTTGGGCCGGGGTTGATATTGACGGTTATTTCGGGTTGCGGAAGGCGGGATTGCGTTCGCTTCTTCACGTTTGCATGGCGTGCCGGATCAGGGGCCTGGAGGTGGTGGATGAGCAGCGTCTATGAACGACTTGGAATTCGTACCATAATCAATGCGTCCGGGCCGTCCACACGGTTGAGCGGATCGATCCTGCCCGTGGAGGTGGCGGAGGCCATGGCGGAAGCCTCGCAGCATTGCGTGGATATCGCGGAACTGCAGGCCTGGGCGGGGCGGGCCATTGCCGATATCACGGGCGCCGAGTCCGGATACGTCACGTCGGGCGCCGCGGCGGGAATCATGCTGGGCGTGGCGGCGAGCGTGACCGGGCTGGACCCGGGCAGGATGAACCGGCTCCCGGATACGGCCGGGATGAAAGACGAAGTGATTATCCCGCGAAGCCACAGGAACTTCTACGACCACGCCATCCGCGCGGTCGGCGTGAAGCTCGTGGAGGTGGGGATTTCCGACCGGTACAGCGGGGCCGGGGTGCGGGATACGGAAGCGTGGGAGATTGCCGATGCGATTACAGACCGGACCGCGGCGGTAGCATACGTGATGAACGCGCGGGCGCGACCGGACCTGGAGGACGTTGTGAAAGCGGCCCACGATCGGGGCGTGCCGGTCGTTGTGGACGCGGCCGGTCAGCTTCCGCCCCAGTCGAACCTGCAGCGTTTTGTCGAAGCCGGGGCGGACGTTGTCTGTTTCAGCGGGGGAAAGACCATTCGCGGGCCGCAGAGTTCAGGAATTCTATGCGGTCGGAAAGACCTGGTATCGGCTGTCGCGCTGCAGCACCTGGACCAGGACGTGTTCTACGACCTCTGGAATCCGCCGGAGTCTCTGATTGACAAAGACCGCCTGCCGGGCGCGCCCCAGCACGGGATCGGGAGGCCATGCAAGGTGGGCAAGGAGGAGATCGTGGGACTGATCACGGCGCTCAGGCTGTTCGTCGCCGAGGGCGACGAGGCGCGCCACGCCCGATGGGCCGCCGTGATACAAAGCCTGGCCGCAGCGCTTGAAACATTGCCGAACGTGCGCGTAACCGCGACCATCGATCCCGGAAGACCCGTGCCGGGTCTGCGGCTGGATATCGATGAAGCCGCGGCAGGTATTTCAGGCCTGGAACTGGCACGGAGGCTCATCGAGGGCGAGCCCAGCATTCACTGCAATACCGCGGACGTGTACGAAGGCGCATTGGGGTTCGGTCCCATGTGCATGAGGGAAGGGGACGTGGAGGCGATCGGTAAGCGAATGGGCGAGTTGCTGGCTTGATTGAAGTGAAGACGTGCCGGCGCAGATCAAGTTCCGGAGATTCAGCTATGAACGTGGATTGGCAGGCAGCGGGCAGGGAAGCGGTGGACTGGCATTGCAGGCTTCTTCGATTCGACACCACGAATCCGCCAGGGAATGAACTGCCCCTGGTCCTGGACATTGCCGGGGCGCTGACCGGGGAGGGACTTTCTCCCGGCGCCCTGGAGTCCGCGCCCGGGCGCGGGAATCTGGTGGTGCGTCTCAAGGGCGACGGGTCCCAGCGCCCGCTGCTGCTCCTGTCGCACATAGACGTGGTTCCCGCGGAGCCCGCTAAATGGACGCGCGATCCGTTCGGCGGCGAGGTGGACGCGGGGTACGTGTGGGGTCGCGGCGCAATCGATTCCAAGCTGACGACGGCCGTCGGTCTGCAGGTCCTGTTGTTGTGCAAGCGTCTGAATCTGCCGCTGACGCGCGACCTGGTCCTGGTGGCCGCAGCGGACGAGGAACTCGGGGGGGTGCATGGAGTGCGCTGGCTTGCGGCCAATCACCCGGAGGTGTTCGACGCGGAGTATGGCATCAACGAGGGCGGCGGCTTTGCGCTGCTCGTCGACGGGCGTCCGGTCTACACGTGTCAGGTGGCCGAAAAGGGGAGTGCCGAGCTGAACCTGGTTGCGCGCGGACAACCCGGACACAGCTCCGTTCCCCACACCGACAATGCGGTTTTTCATCTGGCAGGGGCCCTGGAGCGATTGAGCCGCGCGAAGATGCCACACCGGATTACCCCCGGCGTGAGGGCGTTCTTCGAAGGCACCGCCGCCGCGCAGGCCAGGGACGAGGTGGCCGACCTGCTGCTCGGGGTACTGGACCCGGATCGCTGCGATGCCTCGTTGCGGTCCCTGCCGGTTGACGAGCCGACCCGGAAGATGTTCGACGCGATGGTGCGCAACACATGCGCGCCGACCATGCTCGAGGCCGGCGTCAAACGCAACGTGATCCCCTCCGAAGCCGTGGCGCGGCTGAGCGGCAGGCCATTACCCGGGGTGGACGAAGACGGTTTCGTCCGGGAGGTTCGCGCTTTGGCCGGCGAGGGCGTCGCATTCGAAATGGAAAAGGCCTTCCGGCCGGGAACGGAATTCGACCATCGGACGCCGCTTCTGGACGCGGTCAAGGCGTCGATCGCCCGATTCGACCCCGATGCGGCCGTGGTCCCCTATATGCAGACGGGTGGCACGGATGCGCGGTTTCTGCAGGACCGCGATATCCACATCTACGGATTCCTGCCCATGCGGTACGAAGAGGGCGAGGCGTACTTCGACCTGTGCCACGGCCACGACGAACGGGTGTCCGTCGCGAACGTTCAATTCGGGGTACAGGTGCTGTTCGACGTCGTGTGCCGGTTGAACGGCATCGCATAGCCGACGGTCGGTCGTGCTCAGAACTTACCGTTCCAATACGTGTCGAAGCGCGCCTTCGAGTCCAGGGTGTTGAAACGCATAGCCGGATTCCTGCAGTCGTGTGGGCGTTACACGGGCGCCGGACAGCAGCAGGGCGTCCGCCATTTCCCCGAAGGCGAGTCGGGCGGCGAATGCCGGCATGGGGAAGAGCGTAGGACGGGACAGGACGCCCCCCAGTGTTTTCGTGAATTCCCGGTTTGTCGCCGGCGCGGGCGACACCGCGTTGACGGGCCCCTCGAGCGACTCCGTGTTGATCGCGTGGACGATGATTCCCGCCAGATCGCTCAGCGAGACCCAGCTCATAACCTGTGCGCCGCTGCCAATCACGCCTCCCACCCCCATCTTGAACGGGAACAGCATTTTGGCCAGCGCGCCTCCGTCCGCACTGAGCACGATTCCAATCCGCAGGGCTACGGTACGCACCCCCGCGTCAGCCGCGGGTCGCGCGGCGTTCTCCCAGGCAATGCACGTTTCCGCAAGGAAGTCGGCGCCAGGCGGGCTTTCCTCGTTGAGGATTTCGTCGCCGCGATTGCCGTAGTATCCGATCGCCGATGACGTTATCAGAACGCCGGGAGGCGTCTGCAACTCCGCGAGGCCCTGTGCCAGAAGCCGGGTGCCATCGACACGGCTGTCGCGGATTCGGCTTTTCTTCGCTTCGTTCCACCTGCCGGAAGCGATGTTCTCGCCCGCCAGATGGACCACGGCCTGGACTCCTTCGAGCGCGTCAGGCGCAAGTTCTCCCGTTTCCGGATCCCACCGGCGCTCCGTATCGTCTGTGGGACTCGCGCGAACCAGCCGCAGGACACGGTGGCCGCCGGCTTCGAGATGTGGAACGAGAGAAGAACCGACGAGCCCGGTTGAACCCGTCACGAGTACGGTCATCGCGTGCCTCCTTGTGTGGTAGAAGCTGTTTAAAAATTGCCGGTGAGTTCCCGAGCGCGAGCGAAAAAGTGGCGGTCAAGGCGGGCAAATCCGCCCATATTTGTTTATACGGGTGGGTTTGACCAACGCCGACCGGCGCTTTTGCAGCCGTGCGAAGACCGCTGGGAATTTTGAGACAGCTTCTTAGAATCGGTAAAGCATTAGATAGATGATCACGCCGCTGACGCACACGAACATCCAGACAGGCCACACCCAGCGGGCGATGCGTCTGTGTGTCTCGAACCTCCCGCGCAGGGCAAGCCATACAACCGCGAGGACGAACGGCGCATTCAGTGCGGCCAGTACGATGTGCGGGATCAGGATGGCAAAATAAACGCCGCGGGTCCAGTCATGGTGGGGATAGGGTACGGACCCCACGTTGACGTGATAGTACAGATAAGTAGACAGAAAAAGGGCCGAAAAGGCGAGGGCGAAGACCATCATTCGCTTGTGTTGCCGGATATTGCCGCGCCTGATCTGCAGATAGCCCATCATGAGAAAGACGGCGCCGATCGTGTTGAATACCGCATTGAGGGCTGGCAGGTCGTTTACGGTCATCCTTATCTCGATAGAAGCAGTTTCCGGGACGGG
The DNA here is from genome assembly GCA_964551635.1 of uncultured bacterium. Taxonomy (GTDB): domain Bacteria; phylum Latescibacterota; class UBA2968; order UBA2968; genus JAAXHE01. The sequence continues at coordinate 82,616 of CAZKDZ010000076.1, forward strand.
ACACCATGCCTCGCCTGCAGAGCGACTTTCTCAACGGACTGCTAAGTGTACTCATTTTTGCAGGCTTTGGCAACCGCATGGGAATAAGGCGGACCGGGGAAACGGACATCGCCGGACCGTTTGACACTGGATTGGTTTTCTGTTATCTTCGAATTCTGAGAATGTCTTTAAGCCGATTTAAAACAGGAGGATAGTAGGATGTCTGCAACCGGAGGCCAATGGATGACACCCGGAGAAATCGAGCAGGCTCTCGGACGAAGAAAGTCCAGGGAGGTATTTGAAGACTTGATTTATGACCGGCGAAAGCGGCGTGAGATCCTGGATCTCCTGATCGAGGCCACGGGCTGTAACGAGTTTTCTGCGGAAGACTTCCTCCGGGAAATTGTGAAGACAAAGCAGTGAAACTCCCGGCGGCCGGGGCCCCCGCGTCACCGAAGGGATCATCCGATCGTGTCCGAATTCTGGAAAACAGATTACCTGGTCATCGGCAGCGGTATCGCCGGGCTGTCTTTTGCGCTAAGGGCAGCCGAGTCCGCCACCGTCGCGGTGATTACCAAAAAGGAGTCCCAGGAGTCGAATACCAACTATGCCCAGGGCGGCATCGCCGCAGTGTTCGATCCGGACGATTCATTCGGACTCCATGTGGAGGACACGCTCTCCGCCGGGGCCGGACTCTGCCGCCGTGACGTGGTTGAACTCGTGATCGGACAGGGTCCGCGGATGGTCAGGGAACTGATGGCCTGGGGCGCCGCGTTCACGAAACAGCAGGATGGCCGCCGCCTGGCGCTCGGGCGGGAAGGCGGGCACACCAGGAACCGGATTGTACACGCGGCGGATCTTACCGGAAAGGAAATCGAAAGGGCGCTTACGGAAGCGATAGAAGCCCATCCCAACATTACGCGATTCGAACACCATATGGCCGTCGACCTGATTACGGAACACCATCTTTTCGGCGCCAAGACGGAGCCGCAGGGACGGATTCATTGCTGGGGAGCTTATGTTCTGGATGCGGTTTCGGGCCGGGTCAGACGGTTTCTGGCGCGGATAACGCTTCTGTGTTCCGGTGGCGCCGGACAGATCTACACCCACACCACCAACCCGGGCATCGCAACCGGCGACGGGATCGCCATGGCATACAGGGCCGGGGCGCCGATAGCCAATCTGGAGTTTATGCAGTTTCATCCAACCACGCTCTACCATCCGGAGGGAGACTCATTCCTGATTTCCGAGGCGGTACGCGGTCACGGGGGCGTGCTGATCGACGGAAACGGACGTCCTTTCATGGACGCGCATCACAAAATGGGAGCGCTCGCGCCGCGTGACATTGTCGCCAGGGTCATCGACAGCGAGTTGAAGAAGAGCGGCGCTCCCTGCGTGTATCTCGACGTCACCCACATGCCCGCCACCGGGATTCAGGAGCGTTTTCCCGGCATCCACAGGCGGTGTCTCGAACTCAATGTAGACATCACCCGGCAGCCCATCCCGGTTGTGCCCGCCGCCCACTATATGTGCGGCGGCGTCTCGACGGACGTGTGGGGTCGTACGGAAATCGAAGGGCTCTATGCCTCCGGGGAGGTGGCGCACACGGGCCTACACGGCGCGAATCGCCTGGCGAGCAATTCACTTCTGGAGGCGCTGGTGTTTTCGGACCGCGTTCATCAGCATGCGTCCCGGAGACTGGATACCGCAACCGTCTTTCCCGACGTGCCGGACTGGCGTGAAGACGACGTTTTCAATACCGAAGAGTGGGTGCTGCTGGCCCACGACCGGGTGGAGGTCCAGCGGTTGATGTGGGACTACGTTGGCATCGTGCGTTCCGACTTCCGGCTCAAGCGGGCGGCGAGGCGAATAGGCGTCATTGCCGGGGAGGTGGAGGAGTTCTACAAGCGGACCAGGGTTACGGAAGCGCTCCTCGAGTTGAGAAATATCACGACGGTGGCGGCGCTCGCGGTTCGATGCGCGCTGAAGCGGCGGGAGAGCCGGGGACTTCACTACAACGTGGACTGCCCCGAGGACGGCTCGGTGCCTCCTGAGGACACGGTCCTGTCGGTCCGTGAGACATGGCAGTCGTCCGGAATTGACTGGCAGACGGATCTGAACGTCTGAGAAGCTGTTATTGTGTTCGTGTAGCGACCCGTGCGCAAGCCCGGGGGGAGCAACCATGCAAAACGGCATCGCCGTTCTGGACTTCGGGGGGCAGTACGCCCACCTGATTGCAAACCGCATCCGCCGCCTGCAGGTCTGGTCGGAAGTCTTCCCGCCCGACGTGGACACCTCTGCAGTCGACGGATTCTCGGGCCTGATTCTGTCGGGAGGGCCGGCAAGTGTCTACGATCCGGACCTGCCGGCCTTCAACCCGGCGCACCTGAGTTCCGGGCTGCCCGTCCTTGGATTGTGTTACGGCCACCAGCTGGTGTGCCAGGAACTGGGTGGCGAGGTGGCCCGGGGGGAAATCCGCGAGTACGGTTCGGCGGAACTTCGGATACAATCGGCGAATGGCCTGTTTGCGGGGATGGAATCGCCGCTGGTGGTTTGGATGAGCCATGGCGACGTGGCCAGCCGTCTGCCGGCGGGATTCGAGGTTCTGGGGTCCACGGACGACTGCGCAACGGCCGCGGTGGGTGACGTTCAACGGAATCTGTACGGACTGCAGTTTCATCCCGAGGTCGCTCACACCGCCCGCGGAATGGACATACTGGACAATTTCCTGAATATCTGCGCCGCGCCGCGTAACTGGACCATGGCCGGCTACGCGGAAACGGCGATCGAGGAGATCCGGGAGCGGGTGGGCCGAAAGCGCGTGTTTCTGCTGGTTTCGGGCGGTGTGGACTCGAGCGTGGCCTTCGCGCTTTTCAACCGCGCGCTTGGACCGGAGCGCGTGCTGGGATTGCACATCAACAACGGGTTCATGCGGAAGTGCGAGTCCGACGGCGTAGCGGACGCGCTTCGGGTCGAAGGATTCGAAAACCTGGTTGTGGAGGATGCGTCGGAGGATTTCCTGCTGAGCGTGGAGGGCATGGTGGATCCGGAGCAGAAAAGGCTGGCCGTCGGCCGGGCGTTTCTGGAAGTCAAGGACCGCGTCCTGGACAGGATGGGTCTGGATTCGGACGGCTGGCTGCTGGGGCAGGGAACGCTCTATCCGGATACCATCGAGTCAGGCGGAACGGAACACGCCGCGGTGATCAAGACGCACCACAACAGGGTGGACGCGGTGGAGGAGCTGATCGCCCGTGGGCTGGTCATCGAACCGCTCGCGCACCTCTACAAGGACGAAGTGCGTGAACTGGGGAACACCCTCGGACTGCCGCCGCACCTGATCTGGCGCCAGCCGTTTCCAGGCCCCGGGCTGTCCGTGCGCTGCCTCTGCTCCACGGGTGACGGCGCGCACCCTCCGGACGCGGAGGCCGAGGAAGCCGCCCGCGATATTGCGGGCCGTGCCGGGCTTGGGCTCCGCGTGCTCCCGCTCCAGAGCGTAGGCGTTCAGGGAGACTTCCGCACCTATGCGCACCCCGCGGTCGTCTGCGGTGAAACGGACTGGGCGGTATTGGAGGACGTATCCACGCGCATTACGAATTCGATTTCCGAGATCAACCGGGTGGTCTACCTGCTTGCGCCGTCGGCCCTTCCCGCGTTGAAGCTGAAGCGGGCCTTCCTGACGCAATCCCGTCTGGACCTTCTCAGGGACGTGGACGCGCTCGCCATGGCGGCCCTGGAGCGGGAGGGCCTGTCCAGGACGGTGTCCCAGATGCCAACTGTACTCCTTCCATTGACATCCGACGGTTTCTCGGAAACCGTGGTCTTGAGGCCGGTGGAAACGCCGGACTTCATGACGGCGCGATTCAGCGCGCTGCCCTTCGATTTCGTGCGGAAACTCGCGCGAGAGATTGTGAGCGTAGAGGGCGTCGAGACCGTGTTTTACGACGTAACCCACAAGCCGCCCGGAACGGTCGAGTGGGAGTAGGCCTTAATCCGAAAAAAGGCAACGGCAAAACTTACCACAAAAAGCACAAATGGCACAGAAGGAATCAGCGCAAGAGCGGGGCATCGAGGTCGTACAAATGGATGAAATCTCCGTTCACCGGCAGTGACGTGGTGTATCCTGGTAATCCGTAGTATAATCGACTTTATCAACTTGCACATATACGAAATAACGTCACCGAAAAACAACGAATCCTGGTGAATCGCGATCAGGCAGTTCAACCCGATCTGGAGGAACAGATATGTACGAGGTCAATTATCTCGCGGTATTGGTTGCCGGCTTTGTACCCATGATCGCAGGCGCCGTCTGGTACGGTCCATTGTTCGGAAAGCGCTGGCTCGGCTACATGGAGACCACGGAGGAAGAGATACGCAAGGACTTCAACCCCCTAAAGACGTACGGCGTCAGTTTTCTTCTGGCGCTGGTCACGGCTTTCATCCTTGCGCAACTGCTTGCCGGAATGGGCGGGCCGCAGGACGTCTCGGCGCTGCAGGGGGGCGGTGGAAAGGCGATGGTGGGCATCCACCTGGGATTGATGGCGCTGATCGCCTTTGTACTCCCGGTGGCGCACCAGTCGGTGGCATTCGAGGGGCGGAAGGCGGGCCTGTTTTGGCTCAGCCTGGGGTATAACGGCGTTTCGCTTCTGGGACAGGCCCTGGTCATCGCGGCCTGGGGCTGACGCGGGAGAACACCCGGGTGGGCTTGAACGGAAACGGTCAGTCGGAAGCGACGGCCGTTTTTTCGTTCAGGGCGAGACCTTCCAGCGCAAAATGATCGATCTGCACGGATTGTTCGGCGCGCCGGTGACGTGCGGCGAACGCGGCCTTGACCCTCGAGCCGAGCAGCACGCAGATGAAGAAAACGGCGCCGCCGGCCAGCATGAGGTTGGTGAGATTCAGCAGATTTCCGATCAGCGCAAAGAAAAAGTACCGCGGGAATCGCCCCAGAAACACGGCGACCAGGTAACGCCGGAAGGGGTAGCCGCTTGCCGGACTGAGGATCCGGAAGATATAGAACGGGATGAACGGAACCAGCGCGGCAAACCATATCGCGAAAAAGGGCGCTTTCATGAAATAGTGAACGGCGCCCTTGTAGACGTCGCTTTCGCGCGTCCGTTTGATTCTGGGGTTCTGAAAAGCATGGTTGATAGCCCGGTAGTCCACGAAGCAGGCGATCAGGGTGCCGGCAACGGCCGCAACCGCAACCGCCAGTGGATGATAGGACCGGCCAAAAAAGACCAGCGCAGGTTCGTGGGGGAAGGGTACGAAAGAGTTGGCGGGAATGCTGTAGAAGAAGAGGAGCGACAGGTTGCGATATTCGGGCAGCAGAAGCGCCACCGCGCCGGCGAGCGTGAACAGGCCGGCCGCTGCGCCAAGAAACGCTTTCCAGCTCTTGCTTACTTTCATGCTCGAGAGACCCTTTTGACGGTGGGAAGAACTACCGACAATAATATAAGTGAATCTTTTAGAAGTGTCAACTTGCTTTCAGTTGACATTCTGAATATCGCCGATGCACGGTTCCCCTGTCAACTCCGAAAAGGACGGACGGTTCCAAAGAAGCTGCTTAAAAACTACGAAACTACGAAACTACGAGAATACGAAACTACGAGAATACGAAACTACGAGTAAACGAAACTACGAAAGAGCGGGAATACATCATTCGTCTTATGGTTT
>CAZKDZ010000077.1:0-33593 GCA_964551635.1 uncultured bacterium
GGGCGGGCGGGGAGATATCAGGCCATATACAGACTATATAGATGTCGGAAATCTAATGCGTCCCGTGATCCTGTCAAGGGGTTTATTCGGCGATCAAGTCAGCGTACCGCAGCCGCTTGCCGATCATGCCGCAGATGAGACGTTTCATCTGCTCAATCGTATCCAGTCGGCGAACATAATGGCGGCCCTTGAATTCATTGACGTACCGTTGCAGATGCTTAGGACTCATTTTGTGATAAGTCCCTTTGTGTCCGCGTTTGAACATTGCCCAAAAGGATTCAATGCCGTTGGTATGGGCGTCTCCCTCGACATACTCTCTTGCGGAATGCCTAACCTGCTTATGATGCACTCCAGACAATCCCCTATATGCAGACGCATCGTTCGTGTAAACGGTTGCACCGTCAGCCGCGTGATTATTGACGAATCCCTTCAACGCTGGCCCGTTTACGCTTTGTGTTACTTCAGTCTCTAACTGACCGGTATCCCGATCCTTCGTGCCAACAACAGCGGTTTTGCCGACTGTTCCACGTCCAGCGTTCAATTTCTGCGAGGCATGTTTTTTCTTTTCCTTGCCGCCGACATAGGTTTCGTCAACTTCCACCGGCCCGGCAAACGGGTCTTGCTCGTTGTTCCACGCTTCACGGAAGCGATGCGCCAAGTGCCAGGCTGTTTTCTGTGTCACGTCCAGTTCCCGGTAGAATTTCATGTTGGACGTCCTCTTGATGCCCGTGGACATCAGGTAAGACGCCAACACCCAGACCTGCGGCCCCAACTTCGAATACTGCATGGCGGTACCTGTCTTTGAGGAGAAATAACGCTGACACGGACGGCAGCGATACGACATGGTCTTATGGGCAGTCTTGGTCTGCACGTTGTCGCCGTCGCAACGCGGGCAACGGACGCCCTCCGGCCAGCGCACGGAAGCGATCCATTTCAACGCGGCTTTATCATTCGGGAACATCTTGGCTAACTTCATCATCGAAAGCCCTGCTCTGAAGTGCTTTCCCGGTGCCTCGTGTGCCATTGTCAAATCTTCCGAAAGTGTTGTCTGTCAACACTTTAAATATAACGCAACGAGCCCGGAGAGTCAACCGCAAAGTGACGAAATGGGCGAAATATCGTCACTCTCGTATATAATTCTCTTCAACTAAAGGTGTCGCAAAATGACTACTCAAGCTGATCTAGAAACCGACGAAATTAAGACCGCCAATGAGCTACTTGGTTGGAAATCAAGACTTGACTAATTGCAGGCTTTCGGCGTCTGACAATAACGATACCGGTGTTTACATAAGATCGATCGCTATTCAAGAATGTCGATGTAAAGTTTTAGCGAAGTAACGAATTTCCCCATTGCATCAATCATGGCATCCTGTATGTGAAGCCAGCTATCTTCACCAGATTTAAGCCCACCCATTTCAATGACGTATTTGACCCGTGAACCCCTTTTCTGATCCAGCATTGCATGTTAACCAATACTCAACATTTATAGATCCAAACTGCGATTCCGGCAGCAATAACATTGAGAACCAAGGAAACGGTGGCGTTCCCTACGAAGCGTAGGAACTCCCTGTTGTTCCTCCGCTCAAACTGCTCGATACGATTCTTGTCGCCATTTGTAATCTCGAACATCGAGAACCCCCCGTACCGGTCCACGGCATCGGTAAGACTTCGTCCTATGAACCCACTTATTGCTCGAATCGTATGGATGCCGAAGTAGCTAGCTAGTAGCCACAAGAGGCCGTATTCCAGTAGGCTTGGCGAAAGAGGCAACGATACGTCGATTTGTCGAAAGTGGTCGTGCAAGACTGCTGCACTCAGAAGACCAGAGCAACCTGGAATCGAATATCGGATCAATCGAGCCAGGTTCTCTTTGTTCTTCTTTATCCATGTACGTGGTTTGGTAATGAAAGACGGATAGCGTCGACCTTTGACCCAGTAATCGACGATGTTCAGGAGTTCGTCAGCAAGAAGGTGGTTTATGAAATCGACGCGGCAGATGATGGGTGCGGACTCGATCTCGGCCTCGCTCAATTCGTCAGGATGACGGGAAAGCACCGCCTGCAGCATGAGGAGGGGATTGAACGAGGCGAGGAGCTTGACGGTCAACGTGTGCCGCTGTGGTATTGCGAAGGTGGGCATCTTAAAGAGGAAGTCCCACTTCAGGGTCATTGCATCGATCGGCGCTGGCTCGCGGAAGATATGAGTTTCGAACTCGGCCCAAGTTCCAAACTGCGTCGTCCTACCACCCTTGTACAGGATATCCACGGAGACGAACCCGACGGTCTCGTGCTGCTGCAGTTTCTCCTGAATCTGGTCGTTAAGTTCCAGGAGATCTTCATGGGAAAGGAGTATGGGTTGATTGATCGTCCGGACATTGCTGTCCTGCCTCCCTGCCGCAAGATAGAGCAGCGACTTCAAGCTTTCCTTGGGCATGGAAGCCATCACGCCAGTTATGGAGGTGAGGTCTTGCTGTCCTGAGCCACCTTCTGTCAGTTCATGCTGCTCTTCTGCATTTTCCTTGTTCTCGTCCATTTCCTACCTCTCTTCCGATTCCACGACAAAGCGCTTCTCATCTTCGGTTGGCTAACTGAGCTGCCCAAGGCATGGCTAACTACTGAATATACTACGAAAATGCGTCAAATTCCTTGATATTCTGCAGATATACTGCTAACGTATCTCGTACCTTTTAACGGGACCAAAATTCCTGAGTAGAATTGATTTCAGATGCATAAGTTCGCCCCAATACAGATCTCTCGGCTCTTGTTGTCTCACGGTTTGTGAATAGGGTTTGATCTCAGCCCAAATTGACGCGTTTGGCGTGTTCTGCACTATGGTGAATTCAGGATGGCGGTTTCGCGTAGGCCGAAGACTGTTTGGCTGAGATATGAGTCCGCTACCCCGGCTCATTGTCATCCGAGTCATTTAGGTCAGCCTCAGGGAGTTCCAATACGCGAGCACCTTTTGGAGGGAGGAACTCTATCGTCGCGTAAGTACGGATTGATTTTACCTTTTCCCTTTCATCCTCAGTCGCGCCATCCTCTTCTTGCGTTCTTATGTCGATATGAAATCCGCGCTCGTGTTTCATGGCTAAGCTGTTGAGGTGCAATCTAAGCGCACTGCTCATCTCATTCTTTCTATGCTCATCTTCGATCTTTGATGCTTGGCAGATCTCAACGTGAATCTCGTTGAGTTGTTCCTCAACTTGCGCCCTGCTCTGAGCATCAATCTGATCCAGAACTTCCTTTCCATAGCCCAGATCCTCCGCTTGCTTTTTGAACTCCTTTTGTTTCAGAATTTTCTTCAAAACCAAATTGATACCAGTCATAATCGTAGTGATCGAAGCAGCGACTTTTAGCGATGTAACGGCATCCAATCCAAAAAACTCGCTCGAGGAAACGCTATAGACTGGAATGGTCTCAGCTTGACCTTCGACAATTTGGGTGAGCGCAGTAAGGAATGTGTTGAAAAATCTGAGTTCATTGTTGAATTCCGGAAGACCTCCGGAGACTTCGCGACGTGGAATATACATATCGACAACTGAGGTCCCAGGATCAAGGGTCTCGTCTTCAATCTGCAGCTCATTGAATGCTTCGACCATATTCCGTGCGTGAGTCTCCAACGTCGATATGTCTGCCGTTAACTGAATAATTATGTCGAGTGTTTGGACAGAAGTGTAGCCGGAAACATCAAACGCCTCCCGTAGTTGGCTGGCTAGACCAAATCCTAAGAGTTTGTCTACTGGCGTGTTTCCGTTCGGCACTAGGGAACTCAGATTCGCTTTCCACCCGGGACTGAGGTTATTGCTGGGGGCGTTTTCAAGAGACTCCCGGAGTTCGTTTAGCAAGTTTTCGACTGCTCGCTGGGTATGCTCATTGGGTGAGTTAATGGCCGATTGAAGATGGTTCTGTAGATCTTCCATTTTACTGCGTATCCCAAATTGCTCCAGCTCCTGATGTACGTGCCGTATTATGCTTACCAGCCGCTCAGAGTTCATATTTCCTCCCGTAGTGTCTGTGTTCCGCGCTCCCCGTTGAGCGATGTTTCGTTGGCATACGCCTTCGCCACTTTTTCACAATGTACTCCTTTCGAAACTCGTTTGGAAACGCAAAACCATAGATCCATAGACAGCTGTTTTGTCTCACTCAGACCGCCATCCAGCTACCACGGCTTACCTGACTAAATCACCGCTCCCCCATCGATTCCGCAATTCGATTACCGTCAGCATGGTCACTTCCCCGGTCGGTTCCAGACCGGCGTCCGATTGGAATTTTCTGAGTGCCTCGCGGGTGGCGTCGTTCATTTCACCGTCAACCGGTCCAGTCTCGTATCCCAGTCCATTCAGGACCAACTGCACCTCGTACGTGTGCTCCGGTCCCGCGGGCAAGTCGGACGCTTCTTCAGGTTCTTCAGATTTCTCTTCAACAACCGCGGTGACCTCCGAGATCAGCACCCAGCGCAGGAGCCTGACTTCAAAGAAAAAGGCGACGGTTCCCACCATCCATAGCAGGCCGAAAAGCAGCGCAATCCCCCATCGTATCGCCAGGTCCCGTTCCGGGTGAGCCGTCGGATCAGAACCATCGAAGTGGGCTACAACCTGTTGTCAACGGTGCTTACGCACCTATGGCAATCGCACAAGTACAATACGGATTCCGGCTGCCTTCGCGGCTAGCCTGAGAGACTCATTATAGTCACCTGTCACGATCCAGCCTCTTACCTCCTGGCCAACTTCTGCCACGTTTTCTTGCAAGTATCCAATGTATCTGAGTATTTGACCAACGACGGCATCAGAGCTAAGACCTCGCTTAAGTTCGATCACCACCAGGTGTCCGTCACCGTCTACGTAGACCAGATCACTTCTTCCAACGTCTGGGCCCATTGAATGTTGTTGACTAATGTCACATCCAGGTTTAAGACCCAATCTCGCAAGATTCGGTTTGATCGCCTCTTCAAGTCCCTCTTCAAGTACGATAATCTCCTCATCCGGTGATCCGAACCCGAGTCTCTCATAGATTGTGGCTGCTGTGTCAATCCGTACGATGTCCTCATGCTGGATCTTCACAATTCTGCTGCGAAAGTCGCCATTTGATAAGTCTCCCATAATGAGGCTTTGAGGTACCGGACGGCGAAAGCGACAAACGTGAGCCATAGGGAAATACCCAGCTTTGCAATTGTGCTTTTCCTCAGCTTCCGGATCGGGCGTCCAGTTGCCTGAAACGCGGAACTTGCCGATGTAGGATTCTCTATAGATTCTCATGGCAACCACATCACCTGGGCGCACATATGCCCTGTTTCCCTCTGACTCGGCAAAATAGTACTCGCTCCGATCCAATATTGTGCTCATGTCCCAGTCGCTGTTTTCGTAGGTTCCGGCACTCTTGTTCGAAAACACCCAGAATCCGTTCTGCTCGACATTGTCCTCTGACATAACTTTTTCTCCTGCTAATTGTACGTAGGATTCGGCTGTTTTTTTGCGATTTAGCGACGGAAAATATGAGGAATAGTTCTATTCTATTTGGACCTAAGGTTGAGACTAACCGACCCACAATTGCACCGTAGCGATTCTTCGTCGCCTTTTTTTGGTGTGACATAGAGCCACGAGTCGCAGTCGCTGTTTGTACACTTATACTGAGCAAGAATGCCTTTAAACGCGTCAACGACCTCTCGAAACTCCGCCTTAGTAAGGTTCATCCATGCGTTCCAATGCAAAGCCTTGTTCAATACCCACGTCTCTCCACCATATTTGTCTAGCGCCTGGGATCTCGCTTTCTTCATAGCTTTGACGGTAGCTTGGGCGTCTGTATCCTTCCATCTGTCCGCTGCTGCCGCAGCACGTTTCAATAATTCACGATGACGTCCGATTACTGCAGGAAGTAGGTCGCCAAGGTCGTAAGAGAAATCTCCACGGTAGGGTGGAGTTGCAACGAGACTATCAGCGAGCTCCCCTGAAACATACTCCATCTGCCTGCGTAACCTCGCAGAAGCGACGTCGATCTCACCCTTGGCAATATCGCATTCGATTTGGTCCCAGATTTCCTCTGTTTGGCCGACTATTGGACCTGTCTGTACGTTCCAGCTATGAAATGCGACGCCGCTCGTAGCTTTTACGAACCCTTCCGAGTGCATTTGTTTCGCCCAGACTTTGTCGTGTGTCGTGATAATAAACTGCGTATCGGGAAAGCGTGTCTTTAGGAGCCTGCACAATTCCTTCCGATGGCTTTGGTCAACCGACATTACCACATCATCAAGAACCGCAAAACTGAAACGATCGCCAAGTAAACGTCTCATAAGAGCGAGGTATAGACAAACGCCCATGCTATCCTGATGCCCCTCACTGTGATAGGCACCCGGAGGGTACATTCCCTTGTCGTAGAAGTCAACTTCCAGGCGCAATCCTGCTTCCGCGGGTTCAAGCTTCGCATTGAATTCGCTCTCATCGTCTGCGTTGATTGCGCGATAGAAAGTTCCGAACTCGTCCTCCACTTCGGCATACAACTCACTCAGACAAGCCTCTGACACATCACAATATGTGCTGTAGATTACGTTTGCCGCATCGACAGCAGCTGCAGATTGTATGGATTTACTTTGGGCATCCCTTCGTGCTTTCAGTCGATCCTGAGCGATTGTAAGGAAAGTCTGTGCACGTATGGAAGCACCTTGGTCTGGCTTATCTTGAATGGCTTTCTTCAAGACACCCAGTTGTTTTAGGAGCGTTGGGGGTGGCAAGGCCCATTCAACGCCAAACCGATCCCGTTGAGTTCGAATTGTCTCTAAGGTTTGAAGCTTCGTAGCAAATGTCCGGAGGCTCGCAAACCAACCTTTCATTTCCCCGTAGAAACCGTCTGGTCCATCGGTCCTTATTAGGGGCAAAATAGGCTCAATTAACCCAGCAACCTCAACTGCTTCGCTGGCGATACCGGATGCATTTCGCAATAGCCGTTGCTGGACGCCTTCCGCTACGTTTGCCCTGAGTAGCTTTTCCCGTAGGTGCGCTCTGAGTGACTCTTCATCTTCCCATTCTTTATCACACAGCGGACAAAGTGCGCCTTTGATTCGCTCCAAGCCGCGCTCCACGAAGGATCGGCCCTCAAGCGCTTGAAGAAGCTCAGGATCTCCTTCCAGTGTATCCAGATCTGAGGAAAGACTCTTCGCTTCTTCCTTGCCGAGTGTTGGCAGAGCAATCGCCTTTTTTTCGAGGGCCTCTACGTCACGTAGTGCGGACGCCTTGTCGAATGCTTGTTGTGGCGAGGTTTCGAGAATCCCTTCGCAAAAGTCGGTATCACGCGTCATTTCAATAAGTTCATCTAACCCAAGAATACGACGATGTGGGTTGACCGTCGCGAGGACGGTCTCTGCAGAGACGTCATTTACATCTAAATGTAGCTGAAATGCATTATTTGCATTCTCAACACTACTCGATGCCATCTGGTTTGCGTTCGTGAGCCTGTTGAGTACCGTTTTTAGAACGCTGCGAGTATTACCAAGTTCGTCTAGCTTCAGAAGGGCCTGAATTTCCTTTGACCGTTGCGCTGCTTCTACGATAATGTATTTGTTGATCTCACGACGGGACAATGTAAACTCAGAATGCCGAGCCAACTCACATACCACAGCACTAATGTCAGGGTCGTTCGGCTCTAGGCGAAAACTCGTCGGCGATTTTACACTTCTTGTAAGTAAGGCCGACTTTCGCAATTCGGGTGCGTACAAACGAAGCGAGACTTCCGCGGCATCTGGATTGTCGTGGCTGTCTACGTGCGGGCCGTGTCGACGAAGGCTTAAGTCTGCTGTTCCCTTGCCTGCAAGCCGCGACATACCTCCAGTAAGGGCGAATTGAATTGCATCTACCACGCCACTCTTACCGGATCCATTCGGGCCCAACACGAGGAAGTTCTCGCGATTAGGTTCTACAGTCAGCTCTCGGATTCCCCTGATTTCGTGGATCGTAACCGATTCGATCTTTATCATTGCCGGGCCTCCGAGTCTGCCCGTTCTATCGCCTCTACGATGGCGTCCGCAGTTAGCTTTTTTCCTGACCGAAAGAGTTCTCGAAGCCTCTCCAATGTCGCCGAATCAACCGCGTTAGATCCAGCGAGTTTTTTCAGAAATGAGTCGGTTATTTCGTCCAAAACTGTTGTCATAGCTCCCTCGTGTTGTTGCCATCCGTTTAAGCAGTTGTGGCCAACCGTGCTAGCGATCAGGCACGATACTACGTCAGGGGACGATAGCCTCTACAGCGCTCGTAGAATTCTCGAATTTCATGCGTCGAGTCGCAAGGCGATTGGATTTTACCATGAGTCCGAACCAGTTTCAAGCAGTCATAATTCAGTTGTTAGCATTGTCGCATCTATCGTTATCCCGCTTTCAATTCGGTCAACTATGGCCACACAACAGCTATCGGACGCTTCCAAGACAAAATGCATTCGGATCGCTGTCACGCGACCTCCGCTTCCCTACCGCATTCACCTCTCCCCCCACCGGTTCCGCAACTCGATCACGGTCAGCATGGTCAGTTCCCCGGTCGGATCCAGTCCGGTATCCGCCTGAAACTTGCGCAGCGCCTCCCGGGTGGCGTCGTTTATTTCGCCGTCGACCGGTCCGGTTTCGTAACCCAGTCCATTCAGGATCGTCTGAACCTCGTACGTGTGCTCCGGCCCGGCGGGCATATCGGACGGTTCCTCGGCTTCATCGGGTTTCTCTTCAACGACGGCCGTGTCCTCCGAGATCAGCACCCATCGCAGGAGCCTGATTTCAAAGAAAACGGCGACGGTTCCCACCATCCACAGCATGCCGAACAGCAGCGCAATCCCCCATCGTATCCCCATATTCTCTTCCACGCCGGCCGCTATGCCCGAGCGATCGAAGACTTCGGGCGCGAGCAGATAGTGCATGCACAGCCAGAGCCCCGTATGCAGGATCGCGAGGACGATCGGCGTTCGGACCGGCACCCGGAGAGGCGACCGCGACGGGCGCCAGAAGCGGGCGATCGCAAGGGTCCAGAGGTCGTCGAGGATCAGAAACAGGGGAAACGCCGCGAGGAAGCCCACCGCCCGGCCGGCGGCATCGGGCTCCTGCGTCCAGGCCCACCACGCCGGCCCCGCCAGCGATACCGCCAGCACGATCCACGTGCCAGCGCGAAGCAGCAGCGCCGTTCGCGACCGCCCGGAGGCGGGTGTGGCGGACCCGGTCTCAGGCTGCAATCGGTTCATTTTCAATCCTCCGCCGGGGATGTTCTTCCGCACAGCCCTTCCGGGACGCGGATCACTTGGCTATATTGTACAGTACACAACGCTGACCCGCCCAACCTCACGGGAGCCGCGGAACATGCGCCCACAATCCGAAATCCTGGCCGTCGAACTGGTTGACGGAAACAAGATGGTGTACTATACCCGCGCCGGGCGCGAGACGCATCCGTTTTCACCCTGGCTGCTGGTCGAGGCGCCGGAGGAATGCGACAGGGCCGGCCTGGCCGGCGTTCGGAAGATAACCCATCTCAAGGGCGGCGGCCAGTTCCGGTTCCTGGTCCAATTCCACACCTGGGGCGATTTTCTGAACGCCCGCGGACGACTGTCCGCCGACAGCATCGTCCACTTCGACTTCAACAACCCGGTCAAACAGCACCTGCTGCTTTCCGGAAACACGCTTTATCGGGGCCTGCGTTACAACGACGCCCATCGTCTCCAGCTGGATATCGAAACCACAGGACTGAATCCCGATGCGCGGGACGCTCGTATCATCCTGGTCGCGCTTTCCGACAACAGGAACTACGAGGAAGTGCTCGGCGCCGGCGGGATTTCCGAAGTCGCATTGCTGGAGGCGCTGAATCACCGCATCCGGAGCCGCGACCCAGACATCATCGAAGGCCACAACATCTTCGACTTCGACCTCAATTACATCCTGGCGCGCGCCCGCGCGCTGAACGTCAGCCTCCCCTGGGGCCGCGACGGCTCCGAACTGAAAGCCGGAAACGGCATGCGCCGGTACAGGGTCGCCGCCCGAAGTCGCACGTTTCGTCCCGCAACCATTCACGGCCGTCACATCATCGACACCTATCACCAGGTCCAGCGATACGACATCGGCGGCCATCTGGAGAGCTACGGCCTGAAGAACGCCGTCCGTACGCTTGGCCTGGAGCGTGAGGACCGCGTCTTCATCCACGGCGCCGATATCCGGAAGACTTGGCGAGACGACCCGGACCGGGTCGCGTACTATGCGCTCGACGACGTCCGCGACGTGCGCGCGCTGAGCGAAATGGTGGCCACCACCGAGTTCTACCAGACCCAGGTGCTGCCTTACCGATTTCAGGATGCCGCGATTACCGGGCCGGGTGAAAAGATCAACGCCCTGATGATCGGCGCCTATCTCCGCCGGGGACTCGCCGTTCCAAGGGCTCACCATTCGGAGCCGTTCGGGGGAGGCTACACCGAACTCTTCGCCTCGGGCCTTTTCAACCGGGTTGTCAAGGCAGACGTGGAGAGCCTTTACCCTTCCATTATGTTAAACTACGGTATTCGACCCGCTTCCGACACAGAAAACGTCTTCCTCCCCATGCTGGAGCGCCTCACCGGACGACGCCTCAGGGCGAAAGCCAGTCTGAAGGAGGCCCGAACCGATGCCGACCGGTCCTACTGGGACGGCTTGCAGGGAAGTTACAAACTCCTGATCAATTCTTTCTACGGGTACCTGGCGTACGGAAGGGCGAATTTCAACGACTACAAGGCGGCGGCACGCGTCACAAACCTCGGCCAGCAGATTGCCCGGAAGCTCGTAACGTTGCTGCGGGAGCGAAGCGCACGGCTTATCGAAGCGGATACCGACGGTGTGTATTTCGTCGTCCCCCCCGAAGTCCGTTCGGAAAGAGAGGAGCACGATTTCGTCGAAGCGCTGTCCCGGGAACTGCCCGAAGGCATCCACCTTTCCCACGACGGCAGGTACCGCGGTATGATCAGCCTCAAGGCCAAGAACTACGTCCTGATCGACTACGACGGGCGGCTCATCGTCAAGGGGAGCAGCCTGCGCAGCCGCCGCGACGAGCGGGTTTTTCGTGAGTTCGTGCGGAAGCTCGCGCAACTGCTGATCAGCCGGCAGTCCGATGCCGCGTCGGCCCTCTACGCGCAATTCGCCGACGGCCTGGGGACGGGTCAATTCGATCGGGGAGACATCTGCCGCAGGGAGACCGTTACGGAGAAGACGTTCTCGAATCCGAACCTGCGGCGGCTGGCCGCTGCTGCAGAGGGATGTAAAGCGGGTGACCGGATTGAGGTGTACCAGAGAAACGATGGAAGTCTCGCGCGAATCGAAAACTACGACAACGACGAAGACAGGGGATATCTGCTGCGAAGACTGCACGATATGGCGGGTCGTTTCCGCGGCCTCTTCGGCGACATCGAATTCGATCGACTCTTCCCGCTCCGGAAACAACCCGAGGGAGGGCAGCTCAGCCTGTTCTAATATCGTTGGCCGGCCGTAGTTCCGAAGAACGTCTCTCTCCGGCTGATTACGAGCCACCACAGTACAACGCCCAGCACACATCCGGCCACCGCAGGAACAAACGCCGTCAAGGCGGCACTGTGGTAATGGTACGTAAAGACCCCCGCGACCACGCCAGCGACAACCAGAACCAGCATCCACGCTGCGGCGCGACCCTGCTCGTGGGCAGCGAGCAGCGCGGTGTGCGCCAGGCCGCACAGCACAAAGGGCGGCACACACCAGACCAGTTGCATTGCGAACGGCAGCGCGGGAAGCCAGGCCTGCCCCAGAAGCCACGTCACCGCCGGTCCAAGCATCAGTTGTACGGCCGCCGAAACCGCAAGGGCAATGCCCGTCAGCGTAACCGCAGACCGGGCGACGAGCTTCATGAACGCCTGTCGGTCGTGCAGCCGTGTGCTCAGGGCGGGCAGCACGGCCTCGAAACTCGCACCTATCAGAATAAGCAGCGCCGCCGCCAGACGGTACCCGACGGCCAGGTAACCGGCTTCGGCGCCGCCTCCGGTCAGATGGTAAACCGTCAGGTAGTTCAGACTCAAGAGGTTGATCAGGAAATACACCGCCGGCAGATGTTTCAACCCCTCCACGATCCGACGTCGATCGAATCCCGGTCGAACCGCAGGACCTGGTTCCCCCGCCGCATGCCGGAAAAGGACATACCCGGCCGCGAGATAGCCTGCACGACAGACCAGATAGCAAGTTGCGACGCCGACCAGTCCCAGGCCGGCAATCATCGCGCCCATCCCGCTTGCCAGCAGAAGCACGTTGAGACCCAGCATCAGCACGGCGCAGGTTCCGGGCCGCTGCAGTCCCTTGAAAACCGCGTTGAGCCCATCCCCCATACTCATTGAAACCGTGGAAACGCCCACCAGCAACACGGCCAGCGCCACATCCGGCCCGGCGCCGATCATCCAGGAAACCCCTGCCATGACGGCCAGCGATGGGAGCGCCATCGCCAGCTTGAACGACAGGGCTTCCTGGCACGCGATACGGCCATGGCCCGGACTGGATGCCGAGGCCTTGATGATCCGGTTGTTCGTGCCTGCATCCAGAATCGGAACGAAAAATGCGGTCAGGCCGATGACAAAGACGTAATCGGCCAGTCCGCTCTCGCCGAGAAGGCGCGCCACGACCACCAGAAGCAGCATGCCCCCAAGCAGATGTGCGCCCTTCTCCACGGTGATAAAGACTGAATTTCCCGAAACCCGCGCCACGTCCACTCCGATGCCGCCGAAAATAAGAAAAGCAGGGCAGCCCCTGCTTTTCGATTCATTGAACAGCTTGAAAGGCTCTCAGAAATCAAACCCCAGACGGTCGTCCACGCGAACGGTCACGGTGTCGGGTTCGCTTGTAATCGCACCTTCGGCAACGACAATATCGTCGCGGACACGCAGTTCGAAGATAAAGTCGGCCGGCGCAACGGCCCGGAAGACGGGCATGCTGTTCTCAGCGTCGAAATCGACGCCGGGGCCGTCGAGCTGGGTCCAGGTATACCGGAGGGGGTCCCTGTCCGGATCCGAACTCCCCGTGCCGTCCAGTGTCACACTGAGTCCGCTCACGTATGGCACGGTGCGATCCATCCCCGCATCCGCCACGGGCGCTCCCTGGGTGACGTGAATCTCGACCATCCCCTCTGTAATGGTGCCCGATTTCCCGTCGTCAACCTGAACCTTGAGCGTGTAGACGCCCGTAGCGACAGGCGCGATCCAGACCACGGTCACGGAATCCTGAAAGAGTCCCCTCAGGGAATCCTGGTTGCTGGCCGCGAACTGTCCGCCTTCCTCCCTCTTAAGGTCGGTCCACAGATAGTCCAGTTCATCGTTGTCCGCGTCGTCTGTGAAGAGCGTAATCTGGACCTTGCTTCCTCGGCCCACGGATGAATAGTCATCCTGGTCCGTGCTGAGTTCCACGATCTGCGGCTGTTCCTGTCTGTCCAGCAGACCACAGCCCGTCAGGAAAGACAGGCAGAACAACACCAGTGTCCAGCGCACGATATCCCTCGGAAAAAACATGGCAGACGGGAAAACCCTTTAGACGCTGAATGAAATATCGCTCCGGACTTCGCCGCGCCAAAGACGGAGCCTGAACGGAACACCCGTTCTAACTCCCTGGCGGCGATTGAGTTCCATCAAACCGGCGGGACTGACATCGAAAGTCGGCGTCGGATCCGTTCGGCGTCCCGAAGACACCGTCCGATTGAATGTTTGTATCGAACGGCCCGATCGCGGGAAACTCAGCGGCTCTCCTTCAACAGCATTTTCAAGTCGGGCAGCAGTTTCTTCGCCATCCCGGGATCGGTCCCGTCGTAGTAGGCTCTGACCCGCCCTTTTCTGTCCACAAGCGCAAAGCGCAGGCTGTGCATGATCTGGTCCGTGCCTTCCTCAACACCCCCCACACCCAGCTGGAAGCCATTGCGAATGACGCTGTACACACCGGACTTCTCACCCGTGAGAAACAGCCAGCGATCCCGATCCGCCAGGTAACGTTCCGCATACCCGGAAAGGACCTCGGGGGTATCCCGTTCCGGATCCACCGAAAATGACACCAGCCGCGTGTCAGGATATTTCTTCAGCGGGGCCTGAAGCGCCTGCATCTGCGCCGAAAGCAGCGGGCAGGGACCGGCGCAATGCGTGAAGATAAAGTCCGCAACCCAGACGTGGCCGAGCAGGTCCGAAAGCCCCATCTCCCTTCCGCTGCGTTCCAGGAGCACGAACTCCGGCACCTCGCTCAGAACCGGCAGGCGCTGCAACTGGGCCCTGATGGCCTTGACTTCGCGCAGGAACAGGAACGCGCCCACCGTCAGCATCAATAGAGTCGCGCCTGCCAGCACGAGCCAGAAAACACGAACCTGCCTGGGTACGCCCATCGGTTTCATCACACTCCTTCCCGCCGCCTGACCAAAAACAACGAAATGCCCAACGTCAAACCAACGAACAGGCTCGTTACCAGAAGACACACCTCGATCGACGGCACCCGCCCCGCCAGTTCAGGCGCTTCCATGTACAGCGTATGCCGAACGCCGGCAACGCCATAGGTCAACGGATTCATCCGCATCACCCACGCGAGCCAGTCCGGCACGCCGGAAAGCGGGAACAACGCCCCCGAGAGCGCCCACATCGGCAACAGGAACAGGTTCATGATTGCGTGGAATCCCGCCGTGGACGCCATTCGCCACGCGATTGCGAAACCCAGGCCTGTGAGCGCCATGCCCACCAGAAGCAGAAACGCCAGCGTTGCGGCGAGAGCAACAGGGCTGACCGGAATGTCCAGCTGGTAGACAAACAGCAGAAAAACCGCCCCTTCCAGCACGGCAAGCGTCGTTCCCCCCATCACCTTTCCAATGACCACGCCGCTTTGCGAAACCGGGGCGACCATCACGGACTGCATAAACCCCTCTCTCCGGTCCTCCACCACCGAGATCGTGGAGAATATGGCCGTGAAGAGCAGGACCATCAGGAGGGCGCCAGGATAGATATATTCCAGGTAGCTCACCGATCCCGATATGCCGGCGGGCGCGAAGGACGCGCTCATTCCAATGCCCAGCAGCAGCCAGAACACGAACGGCTGCAGGATCGCGCCAAGCAGCCTGTGCCGGTCTCTGGCGAATCGCACGAGCTCACGCTTCCACAATGTCGCCGCCGGGAGGACAAACCCTCCGCCGCGCCGCGCGTCAGCCGGCATTCCTGCCCTCCTCCGTCTCGAACGGACGCCCCGTCTCGCGGATGAACACATCCTCCAATGTGGGCCGTCCGAGCCGGACTGCGGATATCTGTTCCCGGAAACCGGCGTAGAGGGAAGCCATCATCGCCTGCCCGTCGTCGCACTCAATCCGGACGGTACCGTCAACAAGCGCCGTGGCAGCGCCTACCTTCGTTTCAATTTCGGCTCTCAGCGCCTCCGTATGTTCGGCTTCGATCACCAGAACGTCTTTGTTCATCGAACGCTTGAGCGCGTCCGGAGCGCCCTGTGCGACAAACCTTCCCCGGTCCAGAATGCCAACGCGGTCGCATCGCTCCGCCTCCTCGATGAAGTGCGTGGTCAGCAGGACGGTGACGCCCTGATCGTCACGAAGTCTCTGGAGGTCGTCCCAGAGCGTTCTTCGGGCAAGCGGGTCCAGTCCGCTGGAGGGTTCGTCGAACAACAACAGCTCCGGCCGGTGCAGCAACCCTCTTGCCAGGTCCACCCGCCTTCGAAGTCCGCCGGAAAGCTCTTCGGTCCGGTCGTTTTTCCGATCCGTGAGGCCGACGCTCCCGAGAATCGATTCGATCCGCTCCCTCAATGCGCGCCCGCGCAGACCATACAGATGGCCCTGGTGGCGCAGGTTCTCAAGTACCGTCAGCTTGAGGTCCAGGCTGGCATGCTGAAACACCACCCCGATTCGGGCGCGTATTTCCGCGGCATCCCGAAACGGGTCACGGTCCAATACTCGAACCGTTCCTTCGGAGGGTTCGAGAAGCGTACTCAGGATGCGAAACAGGGTTGTCTTCCCTCCCCCGTTCGGGCCCAGCAGGCCATAGACCTCGCCCCTCTCGATTCGAAGGTCGATTCCGTCGAGCGCATTCCGGTTTCCGTATCGATGGCGCAACCCGGCAACTGTGATGGCAAGCGACAAGGGGACCCCTCGGAAGCCGTCTCGAAACCGCCGGACAACGGTAGCGGCACGAGGCTCGCGGAAATATCAGGCATGCCGGATAGAGGAAGACGACACCATCCGAAAAGAGAAAGGTGATAGGCAACCCCTATCACCCGGCAAAACCTGGTTTGCGGCGCCCGACTCGGCTATATCAACGTATCGAACAACAGGGCGATCCAGAGCAGGGGCAAATACACGAGCGTTGAGCGCAGCAGCCGCCTCGCGTTCTGCTGTGACCGGGCTCTGGCGAACACAATAACATAATACAGGAGGCACAGCCCTGCTGCAACGGTCACGGCCGCGTAGAGCAGGCCGGTCAATCCCGCAAGCCAGGGCAGGAAGGAAAACGCCAGCAGGATAACGCTGTATACGACGATCTGCGTTGCCGTCCTCCGGCCCTTCGGATCGCCGATGGAGATCATCTTGAATCCGCCGCGGGCGTAGTCGTCCCGGTAGATCCACGCGATAGAGAAAAAGTGCGGAAACTGCCACAGGAACAGGATGCCGAACAACAGCCACGCGCCTGTGCCGACCTCCCCCTGCGCCGCGGCCCAGCCTCCCATTGGCGGCAGAGCGCCCGCGACGGCGCCGACGGCGGTGTTGTGGGTCGACCTCCGCTTCAACGGCGTATACATGAACAGATAGATGACTGTTGTCAACCCTGCCAGAAAGGCCGCCAACCAGTCGATTTGCAGACCCATGTACAGGATACCGGCGCCTGACAGCAGCAATCCGAACAGATAGGCTTCCTCAGCATACAGGCGGCCGGCAGGCAGGGGCCGGTTCGCCGTACGCTCCATCCGGGCGTCCGTTTTTCGTTCCAGATACTGGTTCAGAACGGCCGATCCGCTCGCGACCAGGACCGTCGCCAGCAGCGTATGAAGTAGTCGGGCGGACTCGAAGACACCGGCCGCGCCCAGAACGAATCCAACCGTTGTACTCAGGGCGACAAAGACGGTTATTTTGGGCTTGGTGAGGGCCAGATAATCCATCAGGCGCGCCCACGACAAAGACATATCCGCCGCTCCGGCCTCAACCCTTGGTTTCATGGAACAAAAGACCTCCAATGCTCAGCGATCCGTCAATACTGGATCGACCCCGGTGTTTACGGCAGCGCAAATCCGCCATATGCGCAGCGTCAGCACCAGGCTGGCGGCAAGCGCCATCGCTCCCCCGACCACGTGCAGCGTCGTTATTGCGACCGCCTTGCCCGTCCAGATCACCAGGGCCCCCAGTGCCAGTTGAACAACAAGCAGCGCCAATAAAACGAGGGAGGGCGTCGTCAGATCGGGCCTGGACCCATGGTTGCGCAGGATGCGGTACGCGGTCCAAACGAGAACGCCGGACACCACAACCGCCCACGCCCGATGGGCAAAGTGAACGGCAACACGGGTCCGCAGCGTTTCGATTGAAATGGGAAACGGGTCCGTAGCGTCCACGGTCAATTCGGAAAACGGCGGAATCAAACGGCCGAAGGAAAGCGGGAAATCGGGAATGGCAAGGCCGGATTCGGTATGGCGCATCAACGCGCCGAGTACAAGCTGGATGAAAACCACAATCGTGCCGGCCGCGGCGAGCCATTTCAGCGGCGCCCCGCCCGTGTCCGGCATCGGTTCCGCCTCCGCGCGCCAGCCGGCCGAAGTAAACAGCGCGATGCCCACGGTAAGACAGAAAAAGGCCTGCGCCAGGCAGGCGTGACTCACGGATATCCACGTGGGCAGGAGATAAAGGACCGTCAAACCGCCCAGCAGGCCCTGCACGACTACCGCGGCCAGGGCTGCCACACCCAGGTTGCGCAGCCACCGCCGCTCCTCCCGCCGCCACAACCAGATGGCGAGAGCCGTCGTCAGGATTCCCACAAACGCCGCCACCATCCGGTGGCCGTGTTCGTAGAAGATTCCGCCGACCATGGGCGGAAATACCATTCCATACGAAAGCGGCCAGTCGGGGACCGCCAGCCCCGAACCCGTACTGCTGACCATCGCGCCGGCAAAAATTAAAAAAAGGGTCGCGCCGGCCGTGAACACGGAGAACCGGTGCAGCCAGCGATACCCCTTCGACATCGCGAAGTCCATTTCCGCGCGGCTCACCCGCCAACCCCGCCTATTCCGCGTCGGCGGCAAGCCATTTGCCGTCCATACCGATCATTCCCGATCCGCCACGGGAATGCTCCCGTGCGTTCCCGTAACGTCGCGCCCGGCGCACCCAGAATATCGTCACGCCCACAATGCCGGCCAGCACGGACACAACAATGCCCATCAGCACCAGAACCCCCGCGGCAGCGCCCTTCGCCATGTCGGATTCCGGATCCCCGTAACACACCGCGCACGCCCGGGCGATTTCTGGAAGCATGACTCCGAGGGCCGCGGCCGTGGAAACGCATATGCGCCTCACAGATAACTCCATCCCTTCAGCTTTTTCAGAAACCAGAGGCCGTACCAGACCAGGATGCCGCTCCCCGCGAATGAACCCGCGCCCAGTACGAGATTCGTCTCGTTGCCCGTTGCGACCCAGTCCTGAACCGCCCAGAAGCCGAAACCCAGACAGCAGAGAATGGAACCGGTGACGAAGACCACGTGGAATGCTTTCAGAGACATCGGATCCTCCGGTTCACGACTGGCCTTCCATTTCGCCCACGCCGGTGAACTCCGTAAAGGACGGCAGCAGCATCAGTACCACAAAAAAAGCGACCGTTATCGCCAGAACCCAGTAAATGATCTGTTTCTCAGACACCAGATGCATGAAATACCCGGCGACCAGCCCGCCCTTGATACTCGCGATGAACAGCGCGACCAGGACCGTAGCCGCCACCGATTCGATCTGGAGATAGGAGACGCCGACCGTCACCACCGTCAGCACGGCCAGCGCGGCAAACACCAGAATGTAGACCCGTACGTGTTTTCTGATCTCTTCAGCGCTCTCAGCCATACCATCTCCTTACAGCAGATAAAGAATCGGGAACAGAAAGATCCAGACCAGATCCACGAAGTGCCAGTAGAGTCCGGCGCACTCGATCCGGTTGGCGAATTGCTCGGGCGCCGTATGCCAGAGCTTGCTTCCGGGGAAGAGCAGGTAGAGATTCACCACGATGCCGCCAATCACGTGCAACCCGTGCAGGCCGGTCATCGTAAAGTACGTGGCGTAAAACGTACTCGTGGACGGATAGATGCCAAGATGAAACTTGTGGGTATATTCGAAATACTTCACGACCAGGAACACGAACGCCAGCAATACCGTCAGGCCCAGATAGAGCTTGAACCTGCCGAAATTGTCCAGTTTCAGGGATGCCCAGGCCATCACCATCGTCACACTGGAGGCGATGAGCACGAATGTATTCAACGTGGCCAGCGGTACGTTCAGCAACTCCCAGCCGTGAGGCCAGGTTGGCGCCCCCACCCTGAGCAGGACCAGCGTTGAAAACAGCGCGCCAAACAGCATGACCTCGGAAGCCAGGAACAGCCAGATCCCGAACTTCCCGTTATACACCCCCGTTATTGGATGCGGTTCCACCGTGTGGGGAATCTCTTCAACGGACACCGTTTATCTCCTTTAACCAGGATTCGTTTGGTTTCGTGGAAGTGAATTGGAAGTCGAGGTCAGTTTTCGCGGGCCGCCACCCGGTTGACTGCGTGCCAGGGCAACCGGACTAGTCGTCGTCTGTGGAGGCGGGCGCCGGCTCGGGTTCCGGCCGGGCCGCCTGCCCGTTTTCAGACGCGTGCTGCGGCGTGAAGTCGCTCGATGCGCCGGGCACGCTGTATTCGTAAGGCCCCCGGTAGACTCTTGGCGCCACGTCGAAATTCCCGTGCGGCGGGGGCGTGGGCGTCGCCCATTCGAGCGTGGTGGCCTGCCATGGATTGTCCGACTCCACCTTTTTGCCCTTCCTGATGCTCATGATGAAGTTGATGATGAAGAAGATCTGCGCCAGCCCCAGCAGCCACGCAGACCAGGAACTCATCGCTGTCAGGCCCTGCACCTGCGCCCCGTAGGCGTACTGCGTCTGGTCGTACAGACGCCTGGAAACCCCGGCCATACCCACGAACAACATCGGCATGAACACACCGTTCATGAAAATCAGGCTGGTCCAGAAATGCAGCTTGCCCAGCGCATCGTTCATCATGCGTCCCGTGGCTTTGGGGAACCAGTAATAGATCCCGGCGAACAGCGCGAAAATCGTTCCCGGCGCCACCACGTAATGGAAGTGGCCGATCACGTAATAGGTATCGTGCAGATGCAGGTCCGAGGCCGTGAGGCCCAGCGGCAGTCCTGTCAACCCGCCGATGGCGAACATGGGAATGAACGCCAGACAGAACAGCATGGGTACCGTAAACCGGATGGACCCGCCGTGCAGGCTCAACGCGAACGCCGTCAGGATGATGACCGAGGGAATGGAGATGATCATGGTCGTGGCCTGGAAGAAGGTACTGATTGTCGTGCCCATTCCGGTCATGAACATGTGGTGCGCCCAGACGATGAACGACATGAATCCGAGAAAGACAATGGAGTAGACCAGCGTACGATATCCCCACAGCGGCCGGCGCGTATTGTTGGCCACGATCTCGCCGACAATGCCCATTGCCGGAAGAATCAGCACGTAGACTTCCGGATGCGCGAGAAACCAGAACAGATGCTGCCACAACAGCGGGCTCCCGCCGCCGCTCACATCCAGCGGCTGTCCCGTTACGACCAGCCCGCTCGGCATGAAGAAGCTGGTACCCGCGATCCGATCCATCAGCTGCATGACGCCGGCGGCTTCGAGCGGCGGAAACGCCAGCAGCAGCAGAAACGCCGTTACGAACTGCGCCCACACGAAGAAAGGCAGCCGGAAGAACGAAAGCCCTTCGGCCCTCATCTGCACCGTGGTTACGATGAAGTTCACAGAACCCAGCAGAGAAGACGTGATCAGGGCGACCATGCCCCACAGCCACCACGTCTGCCCCGTCGGCGCGATATTGGCCAGGGGCGGATAGGACGTCCAGCCGGACTGCGCCGCGCCTTCGGGCACGAAAAAGCTGGCCAGCATAATGATGCCGCCCAGGACAAACACCCAGTAACTGGCCATATTCAGCTTCGGAAACGCCATGTCCGGCGCCCCGATCTGCAGAGGCAGCACGTAGTTTCCGAATCCGCCGACCGCCAGCGGGACCACGCCCATAAAGACCATGATTGTACCGTGCATGGCGCCCAGCTGGTTGTAGAACTCGGGCACCATGATGCCTTCCGGCATGTTGATCTCGCCGAACAAACCCCCGATCCACGGCATCGGCTGTCCCGGATAGGCCAGCTGCCAGCGCATCATCATCATCAGGCAGAAGCCTAAGAAAAGGAAAACCAGCGCCGTGACGGCGTATTGGATCCCGATGACCTTGTGATCGGTGGAGAAGACGTACTTTTGCCAGAACGGCATCTCGTGGTGTCCGTGGTCACCGTGTTCGTGCTCAGCCATAAACGGGACTCCTTAAAAGGAAAAATCGTCTTCTTCGTCTGCTGCGCCGGACTGCTCGTCGAACCAGGCCTGAAACGCCTCTTCCGACTCCACCGTCAACTGCCCGCGCATGCGGTAGTGCCCCAACCCGCACAACTGAGCGCAGGCAATGTCGAATGTTCCGGCCCGGGTAGCCTCGAACCAGATCCGGATGTCCTGTCCGGGAATTGCATCCTGCGTCAGGCGCATCACGGGAATTTTAAAGCTGTGAATGACATCCTTCGACGAAATGTGCGCGATGACGGGTCTGTCCTTCACAATGTGCAGGTTGTTGATGGAATTGAAATCGTCGTTGCCGTCGGGATCGTCGGGGTCCAGTCCCAGCAGATTATCGGCGCTGACAAACTCGGGCGCCGTCCGTCCGAATTTCCCGTCTTTCCCCGAGTAGTGGATGTTCCAGGCGAACTGTTCCGGCACCACCCGCACCACGAGCGCCTCGGATTCATCCGGAAACGCGTGTTTGAAATCCGCCCAGAGCGGCATGGAAAGTCCCACGAGAAGCACGGCCTCTACGACGATCACGCCGTACTCCACGTACTTGGCGATCTTTCCCTTGATGGGATCGTAGGTCGCGCCGGGGTTGGCCCTCCTCCGGTAGCGGACAAGGCAGTAGACGAAGAAGACGCCCCAACCCAGAAACAGCGCAATCATAAACACGTGCAGCCAATTGATCAGCCAATCCACGGTTGCGCCGTGGGTTGAGATATCAATTGGCAGCCAGTAACCGTACACCTTTTCTTGCATTCGGGACCCCTCCCGGTTTTATACGGTGCGGACCCGAAATCCCGCCCCGCATGGTCGATCCTGAGGATTGCGCCTGCTACTTCTTTCTCGGCTTGATCTTGAACGTGAAGTCCAGGGTCTTGGACTCGCCGTCGGCAATCGTGACTTCCTGCGTCATCGTGCCCAGTCGCGCACTTTCGTGCCACGCCTCGATCGTATACGTGCCCGCCGGCAGCCCCGCGATCTCGAATTTGCCGCCCTCTCCGCTGACGGCGAAGAACGGGTGATCCATCACGCCGATATAGGATTGCATCCAGGGATGCACGTCGCACTTGACCGGTACCATCACCTCCGAATTCGCGAACGAAATCGTGGTCTTTTTCATGAACTTCGGCATCGCTTTGTTGATTTCGGCGGAGTTCTGCGGCTTCGGGTGGATATTGTGGAGCGTCCCGTCGCTGTTGAGCACCGTGATCGGCTGCCCTGCCCTGACGCCCATAACGTGCGGAACGTAAATGCACCCCTGCTGGTCCAGAACGGCGGGTTCGGTGGGCGCGTCGAACTTCCTGCCCTCCAGACCCTTCTTAACGTAGACGAACACGTTGTGCAGGCCCCCGTCGTCCTCAACTACCACGACCTCGCTCAACGCCGGACCGCTCGTGTGTTTTCCCGCACACACGGGGTCGGCCGCCATCTGAATCTTCTTCCTCCCCGGTTTCTTTCCGCCCGGCAGTTCCAGTTTGATGGTTCCGGAAACCGTACCGCCCGCCATCGCGTCTCCGGACGCGAAACCGGCGAAACCCAGGGCCATGAATGCTGCGATCAACCCGCGTCGTTTCATTTTACATCCCCTCTCTTCCCTTAGAAGCTGTCTTAAAATTCCCAGCGGTCTTCGCGCGCCGGCGGATGCTCCCTTGATATTTTCAATCGCAAAGACGCCCCGAAGTTCCAACTATCTGCTGGTGAGTCTGGAACCCTGATGGAGCCCGTGGATGATGTAGTCCGTAAGCGCCTGAATGACCACGTCGGTGGGCAGCACGAGCAGTCCGTCCTCGGGCTTTACCCCCTCCGGCAGCTTCAGATAGGCAGCCATTTCCTCCGGGAGGTAGGTCATTTCGTCGCCGAAGAACGTGGGCATCTTGGTCCCCGGCTGAAGCTTCTGCGGATCCCACAGCCAGTCTCGGATCCACGCCGGTTTCAACCGCTCCCTGCCCAGCTTGAGATCGGGCGCCCAGCTTGCAGGGTCGCCCGTGGGCTTGATATCACCCTGCTGGTGACAGGTGAAACAGTTATAGATGTCCGCGCTGAACAGCTTCCGTGCGCCGCTCAATTCTCTTGAACTCAGGCGCTTGTGTACAAACGTGGCGTAGGGGAACTGCTCCTTGTCCAGCCGGGAAAAATAGGTGACCAGATCAATGGCCTGCTGGTCTTCGAAACCGAACGTGGGCATCCGTACCTCGAGCCACGGACGGATAGGCTGTACGTTCTTCAGGAACGCGAAGAACCAGTCCGGCTGGACTTTCCGGCCCTCGCCGTTCAGCGATGGCGGCACGAATCCCACGGCGTCAGACGCGGAGACATCCTCGGCTCCGTATGCCCTGACCAGCGGATCCTGGATGGCGCCGCCCTGATTCTCCACGACGTGGCACCCTTTGCAGTTCCTGTCGTACGCCAGCCACCGGCCCTTTTCGATATCGACTTCATCCGGCGTCAGACGTTTAATCGCGTCGGTGCCCGCCTGGCTCCTGTTCATGCTCAGCAGCGCCGTCGTCACCGCGTGCGCGTCCGCGTCGCTCAGTCCGAACTGGGGCATGCGCAGCTTGTCGTCGAACAGCTTCACCTTTCCCTTGTCGAAGACCCTGGGCTGTTTGAGCTTCTTGTAGAACCAGTCGTGCCGTGTATAGGGGATGGCGTCGGGATCGGTGTTGTAGGAACCCGGCTTTTTGGCCAGCAGACCGAAGTCCAGCTTGTCAACGTCCTTGCTGCCTTCCTCGGTCAGTTCCGTGCCGATGGGTTGCGCGTCTTCGAATCCCTGAATGAGGTGGCATCCGAAGCAACCCTGCCGGGAGATGATCTTTTCTCCCAGCCAGATGTCCCGCTCGTGACCGGACATCTGAGCCAGCCGCTCCTTCGCAGTCTTCACCGGCAACCTGCCGCGCAAATAGTTCAGGACCAGATCGTCGCGCACCTGCGGGTCCACCGGCGCAGCCTGCCGGGCTTCGAACTCGGTATTCCGAAGGGTGAGCAGATAGGCCGTAATATCTGCCGCCTCCCGGTCGGTCAGCCGCAGATTCGGCATGCGGGTATCCGGGAAATAGGCCGTGGGATCCTTCAGCCACGCGAAAAGCCATCCCGCGGACAGCTTGCTGCCCACGTCATTCAGGTTCGGGCCGAAATTCCGCAGCCCGTACTCTTGGCCCAGCATGTCGTCGGCGCCCGCCACGTGGCACGCTTTACAGCCCACCATGCTCACGAGACGCTCGCCGCGGCCGGCATCGCCCTGCACCGGCGGCGGGGGGTATTCAGGCCGTTCGGACTTGTCGAAGATATACGTTACAACGGCGTTGACCGCAGCGGTATTGCGCGCGATATCCTCAGGACCGCTCACGTTGGCCAGATCGAAAATCTTGGGCATTTTGGTGGATGGCCGGAATCCCTTGGGATCCCGCACCCACTTTATGGTCCAGTTTCGATCCAGCTTTCCCGCCGCCTTTCGCAGATCCGGACCGACCCTCCGCAGGTCCTGCAGGGTATGTTTCGCGATCTTGTGGCAGCCGGCGCAACCCAGCGTCCGAACGAGATGGATGCCGCGATTCAGCCGGTCCGCCTTGGGCACGTCCACAACGCCGGCGTGGCATTGGGCGCAGGTTGCTTCCACGTAGCGGCCGGGCAGCATCGGGTGGTCCCAATATTTCATCTTCTTCCAGCCGTACAGCTTTTTCCAGCGGGCCTCTTCGACGTCGTCGCTCGGGGTATGCGCCGTATTCTTGAACGTGACGCCCCGGTCGCGGCCGAGATGGCATGTGGTGCATCCTGACTCGTCAATGGGATGGGGCGATCCGCTGCTCAGGAATAGGTTCAGTCTGGGATGCGTGGAGAACGCCCTGGTGCGTCCAAGCCGGACGTCATCGTCCGCGTAGACCGTTTCCATGTACGCCCGGAGCGTTTCATCCCTGAACCATCCGGATTCCGGATCGAGCTCGTAGCCCGGCCGATCGATGTTCACGTGGCACGTTGTGCAGCGGTCCACCCGCGGAACCCGGGTAAAATTGAGCTCGTTGCGAAGGTCCGCCAGCACGACCTGCCGTACCTTTATGGAAGGATCGATAAAGTCGACCATCGGCAGGTTTCGGAAAACATTTGGGAAACTGGGGAGGAGCCCCGTCAACTTGCGCCTCAGGTTATCTTCATCCTTGCGCAAGGTGCGCCGCCTGGACTCGAGCGCCTGTCGCTGCCCCGCCACCTCGTCGATGATTCTCTGCTGCGCCGCCTGTTTCTCCTCCACGGCCTCTCTGGCCAGCCGGAACTCGTAGATCCGGGCGTCCATGGCCTCCATCTCGGCCTTTTTCCTTGCCGCCGTATCGTCATGACCGGCTTTGGCCGCGTCCTCATACTCGAACTTGACCACGTCGTACTGGGCCTTTTCGAATTTCAATTTCTGATCGGCGCCGTACCATTCCGCCTGTGTAAGCCGTTTCAGCTCGTTCGTTGCCGCATCGAACCGGGCCCGGTGCGCCTGAATTGCCGCCTCGATCCCCTTGAGTTCCTCCTCGACCGCCGTCAACGCGTCCTGGTCGACGTTCTGCTGCGCCAGCTTGATGTCCGCCTCGGTCTTGTAGGCCTCGAGCGCCATCGCTTCCTTCTGAATGCCCTTCCACTCCCGGTCGTAGTCGTCCCAGACCATCCAGAGTACGGCGAGAACCAGCACCACGCTGGACAGGGCGAAGATCATGTTCATTTTGTCTACATTGTAGACGAAGTCTATGAAACGCTTCGGCTCATTCATCGGACGGCTCCAGGGAGGCCTCGCACACCCGAACACAGGACGTGCAACGCCACAGACCCCTTCACTTTATGCACACGTTGCCGCTTCGGCGTCGGAAAATCGAAAACGACCCTCAGATATTGAAGAAATATTCCGGAATGGCAACGATGTATTTCAGGTTGAACAGCCAGCGAAGCAACATCTTGATGGGGAGGGCGACCATGCAGAGGAAGAAGAGA
This sequence comes from uncultured bacterium, assembly GCA_964551635.1. Taxonomy (GTDB): domain Bacteria; phylum Latescibacterota; class UBA2968; order UBA2968; genus JAAXHE01. The sequence continues at coordinate 26,544 of CAZKDZ010000077.1, forward strand.
ATCATCACGCTGTAACGCGCGAATCCCATGGTCTTGTAAAATTCCTTGAACACCGTTTGCGCAAGTACAGGCGGCGGTATGAGAAAATAAAGGATTACCAGCAGGAACCCCCATATCTCGCGCGTCAACCAGAAGGATGGCAAACCCGTGCCCAGCCATTGGACGTAGATGTATTCGGACAGATTGACGTTGACCAGCGCTTCCAGCTTGTGTACGTCCCAGAACTCGTACGGTCCGAAAAAGTTCCAATTCGGGCCGCGCAGAAACGTACCGATCATGATCAGAACCACCCACAACACCACAAAACCAAATAGAAAGACCGTAATGGCGAACCGGCGTTCCCTGAACGTGTAGTAGCCGAGGCCCTTGGGATTCCGGTCCATATACGGAATGGCCATGAGTCCCACGATGACAAGGGTGGGCAGGACAACCCCGGCGATCCATGGATCGTAATACACGAGCATTTCCTGAAGCCCCAGGAAATACCAGGGCGCCTTGGAAGGATTGGGGGTTTTCGCGGGGTTGGCCGGCTCTTCGATGGGCGCCTTGATCAGCACGGACCAGAGAATCAGAAAGACCGTGGCAAGGGTCAGGCAGATCAACTCCGTGTAGACCAGATGGGGCCACGTGAGGACCTTTTCCTTGAATTCGGCCTTCTCGACCGGCCCTTCGCCCCGTGCGATACGTTCGTCGTTGTCGTATCCCTGTTTCAGACTGTACCAGACAAAGAAACCCACCAGGAACAGCAGCATGACGATGGGAATATTGTCTCCCTTGGTCACGATGATGCGAAAATTCTCATCCTGAAAGCTGACGAGGAAGAATACGATCGATGCGATCAGGGCGGGGAGGCCGAACCGGACCGTCCATACCCAGCGGGTCCGCAAGGCAAGAATAAAGAGTACGGCGAACAACGGCAGGAAATATTCAGGCGTGAGAAGCCAGTTGACGAAACCTTTCAGAACGTCCATCGTCTTCCTCGAAGATTCCCCGGATCCGCCGAACCGGGGACGCTGCTACATTGGACCGGAAATCCCCCCGTCCTTTCGGACCCGCCAGAAGTGGACCGCCATGAGCACAGCCGCAACGAACGGGATGAACAGACAGTGAAGGACGTAAAACCTCAGCAGCGCGCCTTCTCCGACGAACCGCCCCCCCAACAGCGCGAATCGGGCGTCGTCGCCGGCGTGTACAAGATTGATGTCGCCAAGCATAAGAAACGCCGCGCCGGGACCCTCGTGACCGAGAAACGGGGTTGCCCGCGCCATATTCGATCCCACCGTAATCGCCCAGATGGCAAGCTGATCCCAGGGCAACAGGTACCCGGTAAAGCTCAACAGCAGCGTCAGGAGAAGCAGAATGACGCCGATCGCCCAGTTGAATTCCCGGGGGGGTTTATAGGAACCTGTCATAAAAACGCGCAACATGTGCAGCCAGACGGTAATCACCATCGCGTGGGCGCCCCACCGGTGGATTTCCCGCATGATACCCAGCGGCACCTGTTCGCCCAGGTCGATAATGTCCGTATAGGCGTATTCGAGCGTGGGCCGATAGTAGAACATGAGCAGAATGCCGGTTATGGTCTCGATCAGGAAAATGAAAAAGGTGAGCCCACCCATGCACCACGTGTAGCGCACCCTGATTCCCGACTTCGGGGTCCGAACGGGATGCAGATGAAGAAACACGTTCGTCAATACCACCTGCGCCCGGCCGCGTTCGTCTCTAGGCACGTCGTGCCGGAAGATGGACTTCCATATTTGAGAACGTTTCGTCCGATCCAGCAGGCCGGAAATCCTCGGCATACCGTATTCTCCAGATTAAACCGCTATTGTACCGCTATATTGAAACCGAAAACATAGACGCGTTCAGCACGATTCCGCCGACGGCGATCCATCCGGATCAGATCCGCAAAAAGGACTCCGGGTTGTCCCAGTGCCCTTTCTCGTACTGAAATTTCCGTGTCTTGTCGACCAGTACCTGCCCGTCTTCGGCCAGTACGATGCGCGCCCTTTCCAGCGGACGCGGCGCGGGACCCTCGAAATTGATGCCCGACATATAAAAGCCGCTGCCGTGACACGGACATTTGAATTTCTGTTCGTTACCCAGCCAGTTGGGCGTACAACCCAGATGCGTGCAGACCGAAATGAGCGCGAACATGTCCTGCGTGGACTTGACGATCCAGACGCTGAACTTGTCCTTCCACCGTTCGTCCACACCCAGGTCGTAGTCTTCCGCAAACCCGATCTTGAAAGACTGGGGGGGCTCGAACAGCACATTGGGAAACAGAAAACGTCCGAATCCCAGGAGACCCGCCGCTGACGCCGCCGCAAAAGACGCCCAGGCCAGAGTCAACCAGGTAAAAAACCCGCGGCGGGTGGTCATGCCGCCCTCGGCGACGGATTGCGTTCGTTCCGGCCCGGGGCGGATTGCGGGCGGGGCCGGAGACGTCTGCACGATTACGCGCTCCGCGGCCGGCTCGTCGGTTTTCTGCGTCAATGCGCGAGCCGCGGCGGCCCGGTCCGCGGTGGACGCGGCCTTTCTGGCCGGCGCGCCGGAAGGCGCGGATTTGGCGCCCCCGCGAGCCTTGCGCATCAATTCGGCCTTCGCCTTTGCGCGGGCGACGCGGTCCTGAATCTCGTCCAGTGACGAAAGATCCACTTCGGCGGCCCCGGAATCATCTCCGGATTCCTCAGGGGCCTGCGCGGAAGCTCCGCCGGCCGGCGCCGCCGGGGCTTCACTCCCCGCAGCCTCACGGGCCTTGCGCAACGCCTCCGCTTTGGCCTTTGCCCTGGCTACCCGATCAGGGATTTCGTCAAATTCCGAAAGATCGATTTTCTCTTCCGACATGGCATACCCCGGAGACCGGTCTGGCGGTCTCGGATCGGAAATTCGTCAGCTATGAATAATATACGATATAAGTTAAAGAAATACCGGAAATTGCATCACTTACAACGCGGAAGACACCGGGCCAATATATCCAAACCACCCCGGAATGTCAAGCGGGATTTTCTCCAGATTCGCACCTTCGGGAACCAAGGAAAAAGGGACCCGAAACGCGCCCGATCAGGCCGGATCCCCAGCTGAATTCCCGTCGATTCCTGCCGTTCATTACTCTTCCCAGCCGTTTAGAACTTCAATTGCCGCCTGTCGGACCCGCAGGTCCGGGTCCTGATTGCGCAGCCTCTGCAGCGAGGGGGCCATCGACACCGCCTTGAGCATGCCCACGGCCCTGATCGCTTCGACCAGGATATTCCGACGTCCCTCTCCGCTTATCCGGTCGAACCCATCGAGGTATCCGGGGCTCAGTATCTCTCCCAGCACCTCCAGGCCCGCGTTGTTGCCCGCGCCGGCCAATTGCAGGGCGGCGTTCCAGCGCACGTCGGGCGCACGGTCGTGAAGCGCTCGCTCCAGCGCGGGCGGCGCCCGTGGATCATCCAGCCCGCCAAGGGCGTATACCGCGGCCTTGCGCAGGCCCGCATCGTCGTTCGACGCGATCCGGATCAGGTGCGGCACGGCGTCCGGGTCACCCTGCGCCCGGAGCGAAAACATCGCATTGATCCGGGTCTCGTCGTCGGGGTCGTCCAGCGCGGCGATCAGAACCCCCACGAGTTCGGGATCCCGTACCCTTCCCATGGCCGCGGCCAGAAAGCGCCTGACGCGAGGGTCGTCCGACCGGGAAGCCTCGAACACGCGAATCAGCTCTCCAACGAACCTGCGGCCAATCCGACCTTCGCGCTGCTCCTGGTCCAGCACGGTGGCCAGTTCGTACGCGGCCTGCCACCTGCTGTTGATCCCGCCCACCCGAATCGTGTTGAGATAGTCCTCCGCCGTCTTTCGCTCGACCGTCAACAAGCCCAATCCCAGATAGATCGCGAGCCCGACCAGAATGATCGCCACGGGAAAAATGACGAACTGCGAAACCAGTCTCGCCCGGGAGACGTCCGCGTCCGAAACCGGGGCGGTGGCGTCTTCGGCGATTTTTCTGAGTTCCTCTTCGGGAGTCGGTTGGTCCATGCAACACCCTCTGCCTCGATAAACGACTGATGTTTCTCTTCAGACCCATCCGAAAGAACACGCGGTCCAATATAACCACAGGCCGCACGCGCTGTCAAGATCGGCGTCCCTTCACGAAGTTCGCTCCGGCCCGGCCTTGGAAGCTACTTAGAAAATACGAAACTACGAATGAACGAAACTACGAATAAACGAAACTACGAATGAACGAAACTACGAAAGACGAAGAATCCGCGGCTGACGTCAATTGTCACAAGTGTCGCGAAACCGCAATTCAGCCTGGCAATGCAACGAATTTCATCGCAATGGGTGCCCCAGTGGGCGCATGACAACTGCTTTAAAATTCCCAACGGTCTCCGCACCTGTCTGCCGAGCCGACCGGCACAGGCAGGCGGCTCCAAGAGCGCCGGTCGGGAACTCACCTGTAGTTTTAAAACGGCTTCTTACTCCTTGACAACCCTTGAGAAAGACCTTATTTTAGCCCTGAATCAATTGTATGACGCAGTCAGCTGGCGTTCCACAGGAGATTGAGGCCCAATGAACGTCGACCTTACCCAGTTCGATAATATTTCCGACCGCGTGGCGCGGGCCAGGGCCAAGGCCGAGGCCATGCGGAAAGCCAAAGAAGGCGCCGGCGATGCCGCTGAAGCCGCTCCCGATGCCGCCGGCGCGGAACTGGATTCCGCCGCCGCCCCCGTTGAAGTCGAAACGGAGCCGTCCGGCCTGACCATACTGGAGTTCAAGCCCGGAATCCATTTCAAGCTGAACGGACGGGCCGGGCGCACCGTGGGCATCCGTTACGACATGGTCAGTTTCGTCTACGACGACGACCCCGATCAGCTCGTAACCGCGGACCGGTATCGCCTCAGCCACGCGCACGCCGAAGGCACGCTGGAATTCGCCCCGAAGTCAGAGGTCTACCGTCCGGAGAGAGTCTCCAGAAAAGAACGCGTCGATTACCACGAACACCTCTGGCTGGAGTCCCGCTCCGGCATGACGGCGAAGAAGAAGCGGCCGCGGCACATCGCCATTATCAATCCGGACTATTGCACCGGCTGCAATGCATGCATCGAAGTCTGCCCGACGGACTGCATCGAAGAAGTCGACGTAGCCGACGCCGGGCTGGACGGTATCGGTACGTTCTGCGAAGTCCGTCTGGAAGACTGTATCGGATGTATACAGTGCGTACACATCTGCCCGTGGGAAGCCATCGAAATGGTGGGTACCCAGCAGGTTGAAGAAGCATACGGAATCCCGGTAGGGACGTTGTAGACCACGAACGTCCAGGTGTCAAATGAAAGAGCGTCAACCGGATACGGTTGACGCTCTTCTTTCATGTCTGATCTGCCGGTTCCCGCTATTTCGTCAGCAGCCGCAGGATGACAGCAATTCGCCGACGCGACGCATGTCCTTCGGGAGTTCCGCGCGGAATTCGAGCACTTTGTCCGTGACCGGATGGACGAAACCGAGCGTCCCGGCGTGCAACATCTGCCGGTTCGCCAGATTCAGGACCGCCCTGGCCGCGCTCCGGAGGGTCGGCGAAATGCCACGAATTTGCTTCGCACTTCCTCCGTACACGGCATCGCCCAGGACCGGATGGCCGATATGGGAGAGGTGGACGCGAATCTGATGGGTTCGCCCGGTCTCCAGACTCAATTCCAGGGAGGATGCGAATCCATGGAACGCTTTTGCTACGTACCGGGTGACGGCCCGGCGCCCGCCGGTATCCACCACGGCCATGCGCCTGCGGTCTGCCGGACTCCGGCCGACGGCCGCCTCGATGCGGCCGCTCTCCGCTTTTGGCTGACCCCATACGAAGGCGGAATAACGCCTTACCACCGTCCGCGACTCGAGTTGCGACGCAAGCCCCCGATGCGCCGCGTCGTCCTTGGCCACCATCAGCAGGCCCGAGGTTTCTCGATCCAGCCTGTGGACGATTCCGGGTCGCTGTACGCCGTTGATTCCGGAAAGACCGTCGCAATGGGCAAGGAGACCGTTCACCAGCGTGCCCGACCGCATGCCGCCCGTCGGATGCACCACCATGCCCGCCGGCTTGTTCACGACAAGCAGGTGCGCGTCCTCAAAAAAAACATCCAGAGGAATGTTCTCCGGATCGAGTCCGGCCGGCTCGGGGGCCGGCAGACTAACCACGACCCTTTCACCGGCCGAAACTCTGTAGCTGGATCGAACCCGTCTGCCGGTTACGAGTACTTCCCCGGAGGCGATCAACGCCTGGATTCTGGACCTGGAGAGCGGTTCGCAGACGTCAGCCAGCATCCTGTCGAGTCGAACGCCCTCATGTTCCGGAAGGACGGTAACTTCAAACTGCCTCATCCTTTCCGCCCTTGAGTATACCACTGCCGAGAATCAACAGCACGGCGCCAACCGTGACGGCGGCGTCGGCGACGTTGAACACCCACCAACGAACGGATCCGATTCCGAAATCCAGAAAATCAATCACCGCGCTGAAGCGGATCCGGTCGATGACGTTGCCGATGGCGCCGCCCAGCACGAGCGCCAGACCCGCCGATGCCACCCGCTCATGGGGCGGCAGACGAAGCCACATCACCGCCACCAGAATCAACGCCACTCCGGCGAATACCAGATGCGCGACGTTTCCACCCAGCCTCAGGCCGAACACGGCGCCCGGGTTCTGAATGTAGGTCAACCTGAAGAACGAGCCCATTACCGGAATCGAGTCACCGAGCATCATCGATTCCATTACCATCCGCTTTGACACCTGGTCCAGTAAAAGGACGACACCCGAAATCCAGAGGCTCCGCACATCGCCTCCCGTGGCAACGGATCGCCTGGGCCCGCTGCCCTGACAGCCCGTTGGACAAGTCCATCCGGGCTAAGGCCGGCCCTTGCGGTCGAATTAGTTGGCGCGAGAACCCCGCCGTTGTTCGCCTTCTTTGCAGGGAACGCAGAGCCGGGTTGTGGGAACGGCTTCAAGACGCGCCTTCGGGATCGCCTTTTCGCAGACCCTGCACGCTCCGAACGTCCGGCGCTTGATACGTTCAAGCGCGTCCTCCACCT
>CAZKDZ010000078.1:0-3263 GCA_964551635.1 uncultured bacterium
GGCGCCCGAGCAGTTGGTTCCGATGATTCCCGCCACCTGCGGGTCCGCGACGATTGCAAGCGCACCCGCACGGCCGCCCTCCGGCGTACAACCCGTGTCAATTGGATCGCCCAGCTCCACCTGGCGTCCGTGGATGGGACCTATATCCCCGGTAGCGAACTCGGCCCCTTGCCGGGACACGGTCCCCAGCGTCGGCGCGACCGTGACCGAGGACAGCAAACGGATATTTATGGCCTCGTCCTGCTCCAGCGTGACCGCACCCAACGGCCCCGGCTCGAATTCCGATTCGTCCAAACTGTCGCACCCGGGCATCGCCAGCACGGCGACCAGCACCAAACCGGATAACATAATTTGCCTGCGCATAAGACCAACTCCCTTATTCAGTATGTATCGTGACGGGCGGTTATCAATAATTCCCTGGCTGGACAACCAGTGTCCTAACGTTAACCCGCCGATCAGGGTTTCTGCGTGCTCGCGAGAGGCGCGGAATGCCGGAGTATTCCACTGAATGATCGACGTGCCATTGCCGCCCTCAATAGACGAATGGCAGCATCGCAAAAGGCGCCCGCTGCTTGTATTGTTCCCACAACTCCCCGTACTTGGCGCGGCAGCGGCGCTCATCGCGTCTCGAACGATGCCACAACAGACTCCCCAGCCACACGGGTAAAAGATAAGGCGTCCAGGATGCGAGCCCGGTGGTAAGGGCGAACGCCAGGTAGATGCAGATCTCGCCGGTATAGTTCAGATGTCGTCCGATACCCCAAAACCCGGAGATCAGCAGGCGTCCGTCCAGGGACCGGGCGGGTTTCCCCCAAATCGTGACGCCAGGATCCCGCTTGAAGCGGTGCTTTTGCTGGTTCGCGCCGCGAAAGAGCCAGAAGCCGAAGGCGAACAACAAAACGATCGCGACGGCCGCGAGTGGAGGCAGCGGCTGCGAGGCATGGACCAGCCACCAGCCGGGGAGGCAATAGAAGAATGGCACCAGCACATAGTCTCCCCAAACCAACGTCCATCCGAAGCGCTCACTGATCATGTCCCAGGTGTATATCATTCCGTCTTCGAAATGGAAGTAGTTGAGCACGTACCCAAAGGTGAATATCTGATAGAGCACCATGGCCATGGTCAGCTCGCCGTAGGTTTCGTACTGCACGACCGCAAACGACACGTTGAACAGCGCCAGACCGATCAGGGAAGGGCGGTAACTGAAAAGCTTCAAATCCACTCCGAGAAAAGTCGGATTGAATTCCGATCCCATCAGGAAACTTCGCCCATTTCCCGGTGATGCATCCTGAGCCCATGCTCGTCGGAGGTACAGCCAGCCGGCAAAAGCAAATGCGAATACGTTTGCCGCCACGAACAGCGCGGAAAAATGGGCATGCAGCACCGAAAGAGAAAACAAGCCGGAGACCTGGGCAAGACATCCCCCGATCAGGGTGATCAGGAAAAGGGCGAGACCGTTGAGTTTGTAGGTGCGCGATCGTCCCTCTATTTCCGGCCCTGTAACCCGATGTCCGGGCAGCAACTTCGAACCCAGAAACAAAACGCCGACAAACATCAACGTCATCGCCGTCGCCTCAAGCACGGTGCTGACCGACAGCGTGGCCCACAAGAAGTGCGATTCAGACGCCGGCATCGTCACCCTCCGTATTGCGCACCAGATACTCTTTCCATCTGCACTTCCCCTTACCTGAAAATAACCCGGACCCCGAGGTTGAACGTTCTCGGCAGGCCGAGGAAGACTTCCGCGTCGTCGGCCGTGTTCGCATCTCTTCCGTTTCCCCGGTAGGCATTGAAACGCGAGTTGTTCGTGGCGTCCTGGATATAGAAGCTGTCGAACACGTTGAATACGTTGGCCAGTACGCGGATATCGAAACGCGAAAGGCCGAGCAGTTTGCGCGGGATGTCGTACCCCATGTTCAGGTCGAACACGTTGTATGCAGGCGCCTTCCAGACCTGCGCTCCGGCCCGGGCGGGGTCCGTACGGCTTGTGGGATCGAAATCCGCATAGTAGTTCGCATAGGAACGCCCCGTGAATTTCGCGTAAAGGCCCTCGACCGGGAACAGCGTCACGGCGTAGGCGAATTGCGTCTGGGGCGCATCGCCCACCCTGACGTCCTTCACATAGATATTTACCTGGGTCTGAGTGGCCGGATCAGACTGGTCCGGCGTGTAGGACGCCGAGACATTGTCCGTGTATTTCCAGTTGCCCAGTGAAACGGCTACGTCAGCCCGGACGATGTTCAGCGGCTGGTACGCCAGTTCGCCTTCGATGCCCCGGTGCAGGGCGTTGAGGCCCCTGATGTTGATCAGGCCGTCGTCGCCGTCCTGTTCCGTCACGAAACGCGTGATGGTGCGGTCGTTCCAGGTGGTGTGGTAGGCATTGAATTTCCCGGTCAGTTTGCGGTCCGGGGAACGGAACGCGGCGCCCGCTTCGAAGGCCGCAAACTGCTCGTTCCGCGGGTCCGGGTTCAATGTTCCGGTCACGTCGTCGATGGCTCCGTCGAAGATCGGCACTTTGGAGACGACGCCTGCGTTGGCGAAGACCGATACATGATCGTTTGCAGTCAGGGAGGCGCCGCCCTTGACCTGGTAGCCGCCGATGCGGTCCGACTCCGTTTTGAACGTATTGCCCGTACCGTCATTTTTGAAGAGGTCCTCGTAGGTGTACTTGACCATGGAGTACCCGAACATGCCGTATGCGGTCAGGGCGTTCCGGGCGTATTCGCCCTGTGCGAATGCGCCGGCCCAGTCTACGGTATTGGTATTGTTGTAGTCGAAGCGATCTCCCGGCCGGAGCACTTTGCCGTTCTCTCCCCAGAAATCGCTGTCGAACCGGTGGTAGCCGCTTCCGCCGAGCAGGTCGCGCACCGTCCGGTAGTGCTCTATTTCTGCGGTGCGCCAGTCGATTCCCGCCTCGACCGTGATATTTTCGTTCGGCTCATGCTTGAATTTCGAAATGGCGCCGATCGTCCACTGCACGTTGTGGCTGTTGCGGAGGATGCCGAGAGATTGCCCGTTCTCCCGGTTGCCCGCGATCGTGGCGTCGTAGTCGACGACGCGGGAAGGGCCGCTGTAGTCCCATTCCATGGAGCCTTTCGTGCCGGTCCCGCCGCCTTTTCCGCCGGAATAGTAGACCACGGTGGACAGGAGCGACTTGTCCGAAAGCTGCGCGTAGTGGTTCAGGTTGAGTTGCGGTTTGTGAAAGAAATTCTCCCGTTCGTTGATCTGGCCTGCCTGGATGCGCTTGACCGTTCCGAATCCGT
>CAZKDZ010000079.1:0-6188 GCA_964551635.1 uncultured bacterium
GTCCAGAACGGGTCGCCGGTTCTCCCCGGCGATCCGCAACCCGTACACCACGTTTTCGTAGATTGACTTTGGAAATGGGTTCGACTTCTGAAACACCATCCCAACCAGCCTTCGAAGTGAAATCACGTCGTAGCCGGAGGCATAGATATCCTCCCCTTCGATCCGGACCGCGCCATCTATCCTCACCGAGTCGATCAGATCGTTCAATCGGTTCATACATCGGAGCAGCGTCGACTTTCCGCAGCCCGAGGGTCCGATAAACGCGGTGACGTTGTGTCGAGGCACGGTCAGACTGACGTCGTGCAGCGCCTGGGCGTCGCCGTAGTACAGGCTCAGAGACTCGACTTCTACGACGGGAGTCTCGATTTCAGAATTGTCCCGCGTCGTTGCCTCCACGTCCATCCTTGCTGACTCCCGGTTCAATGTTTCTCTCGAGTTCCGTTCAGAACGCGCGTCTGGATGATTCCTTGCGTGAAGTCGTTACAGACCGATTTTCTGGTACCGTTTGCGCAGGCGCGACCGGACCTGGATCGCGGTCAGGTTCAGTGCGAGCACGATGAACATCAGCAACAGGGTTGTGGTATAGACCATCGGACGGGCCGCCTCCACGTTGGGCGACTGAAAGCCCACGTCGTAAATATGGAAACCCAGGTGCATGAACTTGCGCTCGAGGTGAATAAACGGCCAGACGCCGTCCACCGGCAGCGTTGGCGCAAGCTTGACCACGCCCGTAATCATCAACGGCGCCACCTCTCCCGCGCCCCTGGCCACCACGAGGACGACTCCCGTCAGAATGCCCGGCAGCGCCGCGGGAAGGACCACCCTGCAGATCGTCTGAAACTGGGTGGCGCCCAGCGCGAGCGATCCCTCCCGTACATCCCCGGGTACGGACGCCAGCGCCTCCTCGGAAGCCACGATCATCACAGGTACGGTCAGAAGAGCCAGCGTGAGGGACGCCCACAGGATCCCGCCGGTGCCGAACGTGGGGGCGGGTAACGCCTCGGGGAAGAAGAGCCGGTCCAGGTTGCCGCCCACGCCGTAGACGAAGAATCCAAGACCGAACATGCCGAAGACGATCGAAGGCACGCCGGCGAGATTGTTGACCGCGATCCAGGTCCGGTCGCGCCTGCGCAAGCGGTACCAGAAAATCGGTCTGTAACGGACTCATCTGTTGCATGTTATATAAATGAGTAATCCGGACGGTTCTCAAGAGGATCTTTCAACCGGGAGTCTATCAGGATGGACGTGGAAACAACGCCGCGGGACCCGGATTCGGCGCGGATCAGTTCTGAAATCGAGGACCCTGTCGTGGAAGTAGAGTCCCTGAACCTTTATTACGGCGACTCCCAGGCGCTGCACGACGTCAGTCTGACGGTACCGCGACACAATGTCACCGCGTTTATCGGACCTTCGGGCTGCGGAAAGTCGACGTTGCTCCGATGTATGAACCGGTTGAACGATCTGATCGACTCCGTGAGGATAGAAGGCGCGGTCCGGATCGAAGGGGAGGACATCTATGCCTCCGGCTACGACGTGATTTCACTTCGCCGGCTGGTGGGTATGGTGTTTCAGAAGTCGAATCCATTTCCAAAGTCGATCTACGAAAACGTGGTGTACGGGTTGCGAATCGCGGGGGAGAACCGGCGACCCGTTCTGGACGAGGTGGCGGAGCGCAGCCTCCGCGCGGCGGCGCTCTGGGACGAAGTCAAGGATCGACTGGAAGAATCAGCGCTGGGGCTCTCCGGAGGGCAGCAGCAGCGGCTTTGCATCGCCAGGGCGATCGCAGTCGAGCCTTCGGTGATTCTCATGGATGAACCCTGTTCCGCGCTGGACCCCATAGCGACGGGGCGAATTGAGGAAACGATCGAGGAGTTGAAGAAACAATACACGATCGCGATCGTAACCCATAACCTCCAGCAGGCGTCCCGCATCTCGGACTGGACGGCTTTCTTCTACCTGGGAAAGCTCGTGGAACACTCGCGTACCGAGGAGATGTTCACGAATCCGGAGCTGAAGCAGACGGAGGACTATGTGACAGGCAGGTTCGGTTAGTGCCAACGCCGCAACGCGTTTTCGCGCGGATTTCATTAGAAGCTGCTTTAAAATTACCGGTGAGTTCCCGAGCGCGAGCGAAAAAGTGGCGGTCAAGGCGGAAAAACCCGCCCATATTTGTCTATACGGGTGGGTTTGACCAACGCCGACCGGCGCTTTTGCAGCCGCGCGAAGACCGCTGGGGATTTTAAAACAGCTTCTTAGACAGGTTGCGTTATGGAACGGACACTTGATCAGAGGCTGGAACATCTGAAAAGCGAATTGCTGACGATGGGCGGCGCCGTCGAAGCGTCCATCGCTCACGCCGTAAAGAGCCTGGTAGACAGAGACGACGACCTGGCGGGCTCCGTGATTTCCGGCGGAAAGTCCATCGACGAATGGGAAGTGGCGATTGAAGAAGAATGCGTCAGACTGCTGGCAGTGACCCAACCCGTGGCGGGAGATCTGCGTCTGATCGCAACAGTTATGAAAATCAACTACGACCTCGAGAGGATCAACGATCAGTCGGTGAATATCGCGGAACGCGCCGTTGTGCTGAACAGGACCTCCCCTCTGAAACCGCTTATCGATATCCCCAGGATGGCGGAGCTCGTCCGGGGCATGGTCAAGGATGCGATCGACGCATTTGTAAATCGAAACGTGGACCTGGCGAACGACGTGCGCCGGCGAGACGACGTGGTGGATGGCTTGAGGGACCAGATTTTCAGGGAATTGCTCACGTATCTCCACTATCGCGCGGAACCGGACGCCATCGATCGCGCGATCCATCTGATTCTGGTTTCCCGGCACCTGGAGCGTATGGGAGACCACGCGTCCAATATCGCCGAAAACGCGGTCTATCTGGTGCAGGGGCGGATCGTGCGGCACCAGAAGGAGAACATCGGTGAAGAGGAATAACGGATCGCAGGAGCGGGGCCGCGCGGCGGGAGGATCCGCGCATCCCTTTCGGTGGCGTTCCATTCCGGGGAGGTCTGAGTTCAAGACTGAATGCCTGGAAAGTTCCGCGGTTTTCTTGTGGTTCGCGCATGCCCTCCAGGAAGCGAAAAAGGCTTGTGAAGCGGTTCCAAACCCGTATATTTAGACGATCGGACCCATTCTGCCGGAGGGTTTCTTCTCTGTGGCGAGCGACCATAACGCGCATCACCCGGGCGGTGTCCGCTTCTGCGAAAGATGCAGCGGGGCGCTCGTGCTGAAAACGGTCGAAGGCCATAGCCGACCCGTCTGCCCGGCCTGTGGGTTCGTGGTCTACCTGGACCCGAAAGTGGCGGCCGGCGTCATCGTGACGCTGGATGACGAAATCGTACTCCTGAAGAGGGGCATCGAACCGGGCATCGGGAAGTGGGTCTTTCCCGGCGGATACGTCGATCGGGGCGAACAGGTGGAAGCCGCGGCGGCCCGGGAAGCGCTGGAGGAGGTGGGACTGGAGGTCGAGATCGAATCCCTGCTCGGCGTCTATTCCTACCCGAACGTAACGGCGGTCCTCGTCGTGTACTCGGGTGTCGTGGTCGGAGGCAGACTGAAGGGGAATTTCGAGACGCTGGAGGTGCGGACGTACCTTCCGGAGAAAATTCCCTGGTCCGAACTTGCATTTCGCAGCACGGTCGAGGCGCTTCGCGCATGGGTTGCGCGATACGCGGAACGCGATCGTTAAAACAGGTCGGTCCCTGGGCAGCTTCTGTGAAAGGGGAGATACGGGACGGATGTTAAAATCAATTGAGGAAGTCGAGGCGCGGTTTGGCGGGGAGGGATATATCGCAGATCGGACGCTTGCCACAACGGTCTATCTGGCCGTGGCGCTTGGAAAACCGATATTTCTGGAGGGCGAGCCGGGGGTAGGCAAGACTGAAGTCGCCAAAGTCATGGCGCAGATCCTGGAAACGGATCTGATCCGGTTGCAGTGTTACGAAGGGCTGGACGCGAATACGGCTCTGTACGAGTGGAATTACCCGAGGCAGATGCTGGAGATGCGTCTGGAGGAAGCCCGCGGCATCGAAAAACAGGAGATTGGCCGCAGCATTTTCAGCGAGGACTTCCTTCTGAAACGGCCGCTTCTGCGCGCGATCCAGGGCAGCGGAAGCAACCCGCCGGTGTTATTGATCGACGAGGTTGACCGGTCCGACGAAGAATTCGAGGCCTTCCTGCTGGAAGTGCTGTCGGATTTCCAGATTACCATCCCCGAGATTGGCACGATTGCCGCCCAGAAGGTGCCGTTCGTCGTACTCACCTCCAACCGTACACGCGAGTTGCACGATGCGCTCAAACGTCGTTGCCTCTACCTGTGGATCGACTATCCTACGTTCAAGAAGGAGATGGAAATCGTCGCGTCGCGGGTTCCACGGATTCAGGCGGGCCTGGCGCAACAGGTGTGCGGGTTCATGCAACTGATGCGCACGCGCGACTTTTACAAGCGGCCGGGCATTGCGGAAACCATCGATTGGGCGCTGGCATTGATGCAGATGGAAATCGACGAACTCGATACCGATACCGTGAACGCCACGCTGGGCTGCGTGCTGAAGTACAAGGAAGACATAGAGAAACTCCAGGAGGACGGTCTGCCGCAGATCATCGAAAAGGCGCGTGCACTCAAAGATCGCGCGATGCGGCTGAAGAACTAAAGAACAGACCGACCGGGGGACCTTTCCATGGGTTGGACCGGATGAATACAGTACGGGTTGAAGACCGGAGCATGATGGGCAGGGTGGTTGCCTTTTCGCGCGCATTGCACAGGGCGGGCGTGGATGTGAACTCCGGCAATCTGATCGACTTCTGTCAGAGCTTCAGTTTCATCGATATCGGCAGGCGCGGTGATTTCTATGCGGCCGCCCGAGCCACGCTGGTTTCCCGTTTCGATGACCTGGAGACATTCGACCGGGTATTTCATGCATACTGGAGTTCCCCCGTCAGCACGCTTGAAATGGAGGTCGGCGAGGAAGAAGCCGACGATCAGAACCTGGATGCGTCGGATCAACTCGACGAGCCGGTCGAAACCGCGACGGAGGAAGAGGAAGACACCGACGGCGAGGGAGACTCCGACGAGATCGGTTACAGCCCCGACGAAGTATTGATGCGCAAGGACCTAGCCGCCATGAACGACAGGGAAATCGAGAAGGCCAGGCAGGTCATCGCGCAGATCGTCGACATTATCGCCAACAGGCGCAGCAGACGGCGGGAGCCGCAGAAGCGGGGCGTGGAGATCGACTTCCGGAGAACATGGCGGAGGAACGCACTCTACGGAAGGGACGGCGTGGCCCTTGCCCGGCGCCGGCGGCGGATCAAGAAGACGAAGCTGATGCTGCTGTGCGACGTCAGCGGGTCGATGGACTGCTACAGCCAGTTCCTGATTCAGTTCATCTATGCGCTGAAGCGGGAAATCCGCGACGTCGAGGTAGGGGTATTCTCCACGCGTATGACCCCCATTTCCAGGCTGTTGAAGAACAAGAGCGTGGAAGAGTCGCTCCGGGAGGTGGCGGACACGGTTCACGATTGGGCCGGCGGCACGGATATCGGCGGCTGTCTGCGGGAGTTCAACGACCGGTTTGCCCGCGAGATGTTGAAAGCCAAAACCGTCATGATCATTGTCAGCGACGGTTGGGACCGCGGAGACGCGGACCTCATGCGGCGGGAGATGGAGCGGCTGCGCCGGCGCGTCCATAAGCTGATGTGGCTGAATCCCCTCCTGGGCAGCCCCGGTTACCAGCCGCTTTGCCTTGGCATGAAAACGGCCCTGCCCTATCTGGATCATTTCATGGCCGCGCACAATCTGGAAAGTCTCGTGCAACTGGCGAAGACATTGCGTTCGGTCTGGCGATGATACGTTCGTTGCGCCCTTTTGGAGCGCCTATAGTGATGAAAACCGGCGCATTGCCGGGCCGATACGCAACATTGTGGTTTTGCGCCTCTTGCGGCATTTGACCTTGATTCCTCATTTCTCGAGGACGTTAATTCGAATATGTGTCAGTTAGAAAGGCGATTAGACTGCTGATTACCAGGATACACTAGTGTTTTGTCCCTAAAATAACTTGACTATTTATTGGGCCTGTCCTATGTTCTCTCTACACGCTTCTCACACCCATCGTGAAAGGAGAGAACCATGGGGCGCGGTCGTCCTCGGAAGCCCATTGTGTTGTCTGGCCAGG
>CAZKDZ010000080.1:0-2859 GCA_964551635.1 uncultured bacterium
TCTTTTTCGAATCAAGGTTAACAGGAGGACACGTTCATGTCAAAACCCGAATACCGCGCGGTAATCATCGGCCTGTCCGGCATTGGCGCCAGGCGGCCCGAGGAAGATGGGCGCCTTCCGGTGTACGGTCCGATGCCCGGCTCGCACGCAGGCGCGTACGATCGGCATCCCCGGACCCGGGTGGTGGGCGCGTGCGACCTCAGGGCGGAGGCGCTGGCGGATTTCAAGGCACAGTGGGCAGACGTGTGGCCGGATGCGCGTCTCTATACCGATTACCGGGAGATGCTGGATAAGGAGAAGCCGGACCTGGTGAGCGTGGCGACATCGGACCACGTACACGCGGATATGACCGTTGCGGCCGCTGAATCGGGCGCGCGCGCCATCCTTTGCGAGAAGCCGATCGCCACCTCGCTGGAAGACGCGGACCGGATGATCGCCGCCGCCGAGGCCAACGGCGTACTCCTCTCGATAGAACACACCAGGCGTTGGAATCCAAGCTATCTCGCGGCGCGGGAGATCATACGAAACGGGGAGATCGGGCCGCTGCGAACGGTTGTGTGCGAGCAGTTCAGCCGCCGGGCGATGATGTTCCGGAACGGCACCCACCTGCTGGACATGATCTGCTTCTTCGCCGAGGCCAATCCCCTGTGGCTGGCGGCCGAACTCGAGGAGGGTTTCGAGCATTTCACCGAGTACAAGGGGGACGGCGGGAAAGATCCGGCCGTCGATCCGTACGCGTCGGCCTACATCCGGTTCGACAACGGCGTACGGGCTTTCTACAATGCGTACAAGGTGAATTTTCCGGGTTCGAAGTTCGCGCTGACGTGTGAGGATGGACGCATCGAGATTTCCGACCAGGGCGCATCCCTGATCCGGAGCAGGTCGCACTTCGAGTCGTCCACGTCTGCCATTCTGTCGGGGAAATACGCGATGGAAAACCAGACTGCGGCGGTGGGGGAACTGATCCGGGTGCTGGAGGAGGGCGGCGACCTGGTCTCGCCCGCACGGGAGGCGCGCAAGACCGTGGAGATCATGATGGGGATCCTGAAGTCGCACCACGGCGGAAATTGCCGGGTCGATTTTCCACTTTCGTAAACGCGGCTGTGTCGGCGGGGTAAATTGAATCCAATTGCGCCCCGGATAAGACTTCGCTATCGGGACCTGCGTCTCCCCGGGATACCTAGATAACAACCGCGCGCGATCCCTCGCGCAGCGACCGGACACCGGCCTCGGCCACGCGCATGGCATTCAGGCCGTCCACCTGAGTGACGTTGAAGGGTTCGCCTCTCAGGCACCGGTCCACGAAATACGCCAGCTCCCGCTTGTAGGCCGGTCCGAACCGTTCGATGAATACCGGGACTTCCCCGCCGTAATCTCTCATCCGGAAGTCCTTCTTTTCGACAACGCCCTCCCGGTTGTACGTTTCCACCGTCACCCGCAGCGGGTCTTCCTGAAAGCCACCCACGTGGATGAGCCCGTTCCGGCCGTAAATCCACGTTTCGTTGCGATACCCGGCCACGTGGTTTCTGCTTACCTGGACCTGCGCGATGACGTCGCCGGGAAAGGTCATCTGCAGAAACGCGTCGTCGAAGTCCTCCTTGACGGTCGTGACACGGAAGTTGTGGAGGTTCGCGCCTTTGGCGCTGACCCGTTCCGGACGCGCGCCCAGAAGCCAGATCGCTTCGTCGATGTTATGTACGGCCATGTCCGGCACGATGCCCGGGCTGTTGTAGCCCACGGGCGGCGGGTGCGGGTCTTCGAGGACGGAAACGACCTTGAACGGGTCGCCCACAACCTGCCGGTCCAGGAGTGATTTCGCATGGTGCAGCGGTTCGTCGAAGCGTCTCATAAAGGCCTGCATGAGGGCCTGCTTTTTCGTATTATCTCTCGAAAGGGTTCTCACGAATTCGCCAGCGGACGTCACGGATCCGGTAAGGGGCTTTTCGAGCATCACCCGGCAGCCCGCGTCAATCAGCGTCCGGGCATCGGCTTCGTGGTCTTCGGTCCTCGAGGCCACAACGGCGGCGTCGATCAGGCCGGCGTCCGCCAGGTCCGGCGTACTCTTGAAGGCGCGGATATCGGATGTCTGGTTTTTCCCGAGATCCCGGGCAACGTCGCCGGCGGTGCTTTCGTAGCCGTCCGCCACGGCCACAAGCTCGCAGGTACCCGTTGCTTCGCCCAGTTCCTGGACGTGCCTTGCGTGGAAGACGCCGATACGGCCCACGCCCACAACCGCGAGTTTCAGGGGTTTGGTCATTGTCTGAAGGCGCTCCTGGAGAAGGGTTGGCTGGGTGTGTGACTTCGAGCAGCGGCTTTGAAAATTACGAAAATTCCCCGACGAGATGCAAGCAATCAGCAGTCAGCCGGATTCGAGAATCGACTCACACGAAGGCACAAAGGCACAAAGGGAAAGGCGGGACCTTTCCTCCCAACCCCGGAGACCTCTCTCCCCGGCCCTCTCTCCTAAAGGAAAGAGGGAGGAAAGGCGGGTTTCGCTCTATCAATTTCGAAAACCGAATGTCTATCTGAGGGTGAGCTATCACCGTACACGTGGATGGAGGAGATGAGATGGCCAGAATGCCTGTAAAGGGCGAGGTCGTGGAGGATGAATCGGCGCTTCGGGCGCTGTACGAGCACCTGCATCTCCGCGATCCGCTACCTGATCACGAGCCGGACCGGCACGCACGCGCCTCTCGGTTCCACGAGGAGGTGATCGGCGCCGGCAAGCGGCGGGGTCTGGTGGGGATCTACAACCGCGAGGATCTGGAACGGGCGCGGCGGAACGCCCAGCGGCTGGACTGGGCACGGGAAATGGTGGACCGGATCGTACGGGACGCCGACTTCTGGGCGGGATTCTCC
>CAZKDZ010000081.1:0-14621 GCA_964551635.1 uncultured bacterium
CAGCAGGCGGGCAGTATGGTCCGGCTGAAGCGACCCGTGACCGTTGCGCAGATCAAACGCGTGGGGCGGCACGTTGTGGAACTGGCGCAGGGTGCGATGGGCAAGGACCAGCTCATTTTCTCGCGCCATAATGTGCCGGGAACGGCATACG
Source organism: uncultured bacterium (assembly GCA_964551635.1). Lineage (GTDB taxonomy): Bacteria > Latescibacterota > UBA2968 > UBA2968 > JAAXHE01. The sequence continues at coordinate 152 of CAZKDZ010000081.1, forward strand.
AGCCGGACCAGTTTCCGGCCGTGCTGGCCGGGGTCTGCGGCAGCGGCCGGGCGGTGCAGTTTGCATGTTCGCCCCGCATCTGGCACCAGGATTTTCTGGGCCACGCGATGGGGCTGGACGCCTTCTTCTGGCGATCCATCGTCTGGGCGGCGCGCAAGCCGTTCGTTGCACAGATGATGCCGCCCTACGTGACCATCCGGGTGGACGACGGCAGGGGACGCCACGATTTCCGTTATACGGAGGTGATGAACCGGCACGGTTACAGTCCGATGGTCTCCTGCTTCCTGGACCTCGTACCTGACGAAGTCGTACCGTTCATGCGAGAGCGTTTCAGGGCCGGCCAAGTGGACTGGGACGCGCATGCCTTCGATTACTACAAGCTGATTCCGTTCGATTTCGGCATTGGGGAGTACAGCGAGGCTCAGTTGAAGGAGATCTTCGAGCGAGTGGACCGTTGGTACGACGAACGGGACCTGAAGCCGCCCCGCCGCGCCGCGTTTCACTGGGGCGAGGTGGGTATTCGCGTACTGCCCTATCTGAAGGCCCGGGGGCGGACGTTCGTCTATTCGACCTACCATCTTGGGCAGGTGAAATGGGAGCGACTGTTCCCCAACTGGTGGCCGTACGGTCTCAACAGCCTGTTCTACGACTATATTCCCGAAGACCCGGAGATGTACAACATCGGCGCCATGCTCCCCCGCCACCTCGTGGAGCCCGATGTACTCACGGGCTGTACGACCTGGGCCGGGGACAATCCGACCAACGATATGGACAAGGCCGCGGAACGGGCCGCCGGCTCGGTCCGCCTGGCGCTGGACAGCGGGTTCTTCTCGGAGATCACGACCCACGAGCAGAAGTTCGGCGTGCTGACGCTGGAAGAGATCGACCGGTGGCTGTCGCTGGTGGCGCAGCGGACGGAGCGATTCGATATCCGGGGGGTGAGCCACGATGAAGCCGCTGAGTATACCCGCTCCCGGGACGAGTCGTGGATCGCGGCCGCGGCCGCGCCGGACGACAAGTCGGCCTGCCTCACGCTGGATGGCAAGGCGGGCGTCGACCAGGAATTGGCCGTGTTCGAAAATGACGGAGAGGGTGTGGTCCAGCGGCGGGAGTCGATCCCCGCGTTCGAGGGAGAAGTCCGGATTGGTTTGTGACTGGGAGAGATCGGGAGGCGGTGAATGGATATACTGTAGACGTTTACCTATCGTGCAGGCACGACAAGCCGAAGCGGGAGGTCCCCGGGCCTGGCGAACGTCTTACCCGCTGTATTTCGATGGTAGTTCCATCAATTCTGTGTTGTCGATGGTCACCGTAGCTTTATGATCGTCGCGACACTGACTTGGGATACGGCGCAGGTTGTCTATGCTGACACTGGTGGCGCTGAACCGTGTATTGAACAACTGAATACCGCCAATATTGCCGTTGGCGGCAAGTACATCGGCATCCATTCGAAAGTTATACCCGCAACCTTCTCATACGTGAACCGGATTGATGGCCAACCCCAACCCCTATTCTTCCGCGATCCTGGTACAATTGAACTCGCAATCCGTAGTCAGGTATAGCACCTAGGATGCTCTCTTGACAAACGCGTCGGCAAAGACAAGAAAATCACCAAACCCGATATTGCCATCCCCGTCCAAGTCGTATCGTGGGTCGAATTCCGCATCGTCCTCACTTGACCCGAATGCACCTGCAAAGAGCAGGAAGTCAGCAAAGCTGACGACACCGTCGGAGTCGAAGTCGGGTGTGGCCTTGGCAACGGCTGTAAAGGTGACGGAATCAAGATCTGTTGCTGTCGCGACAACGACGACCATTCCAAGTTCGTTCCCAAAAGTCAAGGTGGTGGAAGCATGGCCGTCGACACCGGTTGTATCTGAGTAGTTTGACAGCGTTCCCTCGCCGGTCGTGAACGAGAATGTGACGACCATCCCGTTAAACGGGTTTCCATTCTGGTCGCGCACAGAGACGACAAACGGCTTTGCCAGCGTAGTACCAGGTGGCCCTTCCTGTTCAAATCCAGAAAACCCTTGAAGCGACCGGGCAACTGCAAATCCGACCGCGCTAAAGGTTTCTGGCTGCAGTCCTGCCACGATAACATCGACGGTGTTGGTCCCTGGCTGACTACCCAGTGTCAACGTAGTCGCTGCCTGGCCATCGTTGTCGGTTTCGATGTCGAATATGGATAGCGTCCCCTCTCCCTCAGTGACATCGAACGAAATAGTTACTCCGACAGCGGTGATTCCCATCTGATCCAATACCGAAACTACAAACGGGCGTGGTAGTTGGGCACCTGCGGGGGCTTGCTGATCGTCGCCAGAAACCTTCTCCATGCTACTTGGCCCGATGTACCCACGTCCCGTCTTCTCCGTCGCTTGAAACACGGCTAATCCATTGCCGTCTATGTCTTCGACAAGCCAGACGTGATCGACCTTAGTATATACAACATGGGGAGAGGCAAGGTGGCCGTAACGCTTTTTCGTACCATTGGGATCCACCCAATAACTGGTGGTTCCGACTCCACCTTGATTTACGAATATGATCTCCGTGTCGATTCTCTCGCCGTTCGGGCTTCTCAGACTCGAAAGCTGACTCGGCGTACGCGGTGCCAGATTAACCCACTTGCCGCCACCGAATCCGTTCCATTCAAACAACTGTAGATAACAAGCTACTAATTCCTTTGGCCATTCAAACATTGGAGATTCCGACGGATCGAAACCTTTCAGATGCGGCAGATGGATGCGCACTTCCGGAAGTGTGTATCGCCAGTCCGTATCGCCAAACACCTCGACAAGCAACTCTGCCAGTTCAGGATCATAATCTTTCAACTCCGCCCGAGTGCTAGCCGGAAAAGATGGACCTTCCCTTTCCGCATTAAACCACGATTACACACCCTCAGCCCAGTATTCAAGCCTGTTCACAGAAGCATAGGTGCCTGTCCACAGCCCGTTAGCAATTGCTGCCTTGTAGGCTGATTCGAGTCTAATGTCAAAATCCGGATTTACGTTATTCAATCCGTCCAAGTGCATGCTGTGGCTGAACTCGTGAATTGCAATACTCTCTCCAGTATAAGGATCACCAGTGTAGTTCAGCAGGTTCTCCTCGCCACAACTGGATTTCAGACTTCCCAAACCTCGTGCGCGCACGTCCCAATAGAAGCCAGGTCTAAGTTCGGTGTATTCAGGAATCTGAGTCAACATCTCCTTGTATGCAATCACAATAAAGCCCGCTTCTTGTCTTACCATCGCCTGCAACACATCAGGACGATGTCTAGTCAGGTGCCAAATCAGCCACGCTGCCTCCTTTAAAGCGTATGGGTTTACATTTTCAGATGCGACAACGGGGTATCCGTCCACGTCGATCCATTGCCGGTAAAATGCCGAATGCCCAAAGTTCCTTCGGACTCTAACGGTTGGCTCAGTGACAGGAAAGTCGTCGGAAGATACCGATATCATTGATATGTCGCGGATTGACGGATGCAGATCTGTCGTCCGCTTAGCCATCGGGCGTCCACTGCCGCGTCGGTCTCGATCCTGATGATCGAACAATCTACAGATATACACGCTATCGACCTGTGATGCGGAAATGTGGACGACCGCGAACGGAAAATGCAGCAGGGTTAGAGAAACTAGAAAATCAACAGCCAAGGGCATAATGTCCCAATGTGGAGAATTAGAGTGCGACACCTATCCCTCCGAGTCTAACGTTGCATATCGGGAGGCGAGCAGTGCATTAGACGTGGTCAAGCCCGCTGTGCTTATTTTGGTGAGTCGACCGGAACTTTTGGCTCAGTTCCTCTCCCGTGACTCCTCGCCCTGTACCGCCCGGATGCGTTGGGGCAGCGAGGTGTACCGGTCGGCAACGCGGTTGTTCCTGATGGCGATGGCCATGGCTTTGCGCGTGCCGACGATGACGACCAGGTCCTTCGCCCTTGTGACGGCGGTGTAGAGGAGGTTTCTCTGCAGCATCATATAGTGCTGCGTCGTCAGGGGCAGTACCACAACCGGATACTCCGATCCCTGGCTCTTGTGCACGCTCGTGGCGTAGGCCAGCACGATCTCGTCCAGTTCCGTGAAGTCGTATCCCACGGTGCGCTCGGGATACCTCACCGCCAAAGAGTGGTTGGTCATATCGATGGCCGCCACCCGCCCGATATCCCCGTTGAACACGTCCTTGTCGTAGTTGTTCCGGACCTGCATCACCTTGTCTCCCACACGGTACCGCACGCCGCCGCGGTGGAGTTCCTGGCCGTCCGGATTGAGCCGCTCCTGGAGCACCTCATTCAGATTGATCGCCCCAGTCTCGCCCCGGTACATGGGCGCCAGGACCTGAATATCATCAACCGCGTCCACCCCGTAGGCGCGGGGCAGCCGGTACCGGCAGAGACCGCAGACCGTGTCCACCACCTCCTCCGGGCCTTCCACCTCCGAAAAGAAGAAATCCGAGTCCCTGCTGTTGTCCGCCTCAGGAATTTCGCCGGCCAGGATGCTGTGCGCGTTCGTCACGATCCGGCTCTCACGCGCCTGCCGGAAGATTTCATTCAGCGCGACCGTCTCCGCCTTTCCGGATCCGATGATATCTTTCAGGATATTCCCCGGCCCGACCGAAGGCAACTGGTCCACGTCGCCCACCAGCACCAGGGACGCGCGCAGCGGGACCGCCCTCAGCAGGCTGTTCATCAGTATCACGTCCATCATCGAGACCTCGTCCACGATGACCGCGCCCGCCGAAAGCTGATTTTCGAAGTTCTTCTCGAATCGATTTTCTCCGGGGCTGTATTTCAGCAGCCTGTGGATGGTGCTCGCCTCCCGCCCCGTGGCCTCGGCCATGCGTTTCGCCGCCCTGCCCGTGGGCGCCGCCAGCGCAACGTCCTTTCCCCGTGCCTCGAAGAGGGCGATCAATCCTCTGATCGTGGTGGTCTTGCCCGTGCCCGGTCCACCCGTCAGGACCAGCAGGCTGTGGGCGAGGGCTTTTTTCAGGGCGACCTTCTGCCGTGCGGCGAAGCGCACGCCGTTTCGTTTTTCGATGGCCGCGATCTCCCTGCCGGTATCGCCGGTCTCGATTCGCTCGATGCTGGAAAACTGATGTACCCGCGTCGCAACGCCCTGTTCGGCGTAATAGAGCGGTGGCTTGTAGACCCGGTCCTCCTCGACCACGACTTCCTCGATCTTCTGCAGCTGCTCGATGCAGGGGGCGATCATGTCCGGCGATACGTCCAGCGTCTCGGCGCAGACCGTCGACAGTTCCTCCTTCGGCAGATAGATATGACCGTCCGATTCGGCGGCCGTATCCAGCACGTATCTGATGCCCGCCATGATCCGCTGATCGGACTGGGGCGCAATGCCCATTTTCTGCGCGATCCGGTCGGCGCTCGTGAACCCGATTCCCCACACGTCGGCTGACAACCGGTACGGATTCTCCCTTATCAGCGAGATTGCGTCCTGACCGTATCGTTTCCAGATCTTCACGGCATGCCCCGTTCCCACGTCGTGCGACTGCAGGAAGACCATCACATTGTGAATCTCGCGCTGTTCCTTCCAGGCATCCTCGATCATCCCCGCGCGCTTCCTGCCCAGCCCTTCCACCTCGACCAGCCGTTTCGAGGCCTTCTCGATCACCTCCAGCGTCTTCGTGCCGAAATGGTCCACGATGCGTCCGGCCATGACCGGTCCGATCCCCTTGATCAGTCCGGAGCCCAGGTACTTCCGCATGCCCTCAACCGTGGACGGATGTACCTTTTCGTAGGACTCGATCCTGAACTGGCGGCCGAACCGGGCGTGGGTGGTCCACTCGCCTTTCAGGGCCACGGACTCCCCCGCGGACAGGGAGAGCGTATTGCCGACCACGGTCACGGGCTCCCTCCTGCCCTCGGGCTGGAACCGGGCAACCGTGTACCCGCTCTCCTCATTCTGAAACGTGATCCGCTCCACAACACCCTGGATCCGTTCCATGGCTGGAACCCCCGAATCCTCAACTGGAGACTTCACGCCTTGTAGACAATCTCACCCCGGACAATCGTCGCCTCGACCGCCAGGGCGCGCTGCCCCTCCGTCCAGCGGAACAACGTGAGACTGGCCTCCATCCCGGTCGACACGCGCCCCAGCCGGTCGTCCACGCCCAGCAGCCGCGCCGGGTTGACGGATGCCATGTCCACCGCGTCGGCCAGCGTGGCATCGGTAAATGCCACCGTATTGGGAATCCCGTGATCCAGAAACAGCGACGCCCCTGCCAGATACGGTGTACCCGCCAGGGAAATCTTTCCGTTCTCGTGAATCTCGACCTCGTCGGTTCCGTAGCTCCGGCCGTAGACGCCCGGCGGCAGACCGGCGATGGACGACACGTCGCTGACCAGGCAGATGCGCTCCTTCTGCTTGGCCCTCCAGAAGCTCTTCAGCACCGGAGGCGGAAGATGGTGTCCGTCCGGGATGATCCCGGCCCAGAGTTCGTCGGCGGCAAGCTGTTCCCAGATATAGTTGTCGTGGCGGGGAATCTCCGCGTGGGCCCCATTGCCCAGATGGGTGGACATCCGCGCTCCCGCCGCCACGGCCTCCCGGATCCGCTCCCTGCTGGCGCCCGTATGCCCCAGGGCCACGATGACGCCTGTTTCGGAGACCTTCTCGATGAAGGCCAGCGATCCGTCCCTCTCGGGCGCAAGGGTCAGAATCCTGATCCGGCCGCCCGCGGCATCCTGGTAGCGACGGAACTCGTTCCAGTCCGGGTCACGCGTATGTTCCAGGGGATGCGCCCCCCTGGGACCGTCTTCGGACGCGATGTACGGCCCCTCCACGTGGAAACCGACAAACGAGGCATTCGCGGCGGACGACTGTTCGCACGCTCCGGCCAGCGTCCGCAGCCCCGCGATCGCCTGCTCCGCCGGGGAGGTGGTGACGGTGGGACAGAACAGCGCCGTCCCCGCCCGGTACGGCCACTCGCTGGCCTGAAGCACGCGCTCCACCGTCAGGTCACCTGAGCTGTAGTTGATCCCGCCGGCCCCGTTCACCTGAACGTCGAATATCCCGGGGGCAATCCACACGTCGTCGGCTCCCGGCACTGCGTCTTCAGCCTCCTCGATACCCGCGATCCGGCCGCCTTCAATGGATACCGACACCGGGGTTTCCGTGCCCACAATCTTCCCGCGAAGAACCATCGTCTCTCCTTTTGGCTTAGATTCTCTCCACAACCATTTCGTCTCCCATTCTCGTACATTTTTCGTGAGGCGGGGAGACGTAAGACGTAAGACGGGAGAAGAAATCCTTGTCCGATATCTTACTCCTTCTCGCCTCCGGCGCGATAAGTGACCTCACAAGGCAGGCAATCTCTACCCTCTACCCTCTCACGTCTACCCGCTCTTAAGGTTTTGCTGTCGACTAACGATAACACCCGCGCACCTGTTCCGCAATATGTTTTGTCTTGACATCCCCTGGGGAATATGGTATACTCATTGACTGTTCGATCCAGCCTTGAGAACAGCCGCATTAGTCCCGTAAAAACATAAATTTAATCACTTTATGCTGAAGGGGTCACGAATGGGTGACGATCAGGTTTTCGAAAATAGAATCAACAACTTCAGTAGAACCGATAATGTAGACGAACACACGTCGCTCGCCCTTGCCATCGTTGCCGAGACCCTGGACATTCTGCACGATCTGCAGGGCGACGCCAGCGGATCCATGGTCATCCGGACCCGGGAGGGCGACTACAAGGATTGGGACGCGGAGATTTTCGGTGTGGACGAAGCCGCGGAAGGCGCGTATATCGGCAGACTCAAAGAGAGTACGCATCCTGTCGTGCTGCTTTCCGAGGAAGCCGGAATGGTGGACCTCACCGGCGGCAAGGAAGGCGAAAAGATCTACGGCGTTTCAGATCCGTTCGACGGCAGCTGGCTGTACAAACGCGGGCTGCCGTTCATGCAATACAGTTCCCTCGCGCTCTTCGATGCCAGCTTCAATCACCTCACGTCCGTTACCGGCGACGTCTTCAACAGAGACCTTGCTTTCGCCAACGGCAATGGCGCGTTCATGGCCAGGCTGGACGGAAACGCATTGACCGGCGTGGAGCGGCTCAACGAAAGCTATCGAAGGGAAAGGCACGGGGAGCCCGCGTCCGGTCTGGATGACGCCTGCGTCGAATCGTACCTGCTGAAACCGGCCAAGTTCCTCATGCCGCTCATCGACGAATACAGGCCGGTCATCGATGCCTTCAAAATGCTCCACCCCAATGGCGGCCCGTACGCCTTCGCAGAAGCCGCGGCCGGGCAGATCGACGTCTATTTCGCCAGGCAGCAGCCCTACGTCGACGTCTTCTCCGGGATCGCAATCGCGGAACAGGCCGGCCTGATCGTCTCCGATTTCGACGGAAACGAAGTCGAGACGCCCACGGAAGATTACGAGACGGTTTTCGACGTCCTGGTCAGCCGGACGCAGGCCCTGCACGATCAAACCCTCGAGAAAATCGCGGAATGCAGAAAGGAATGAGCAATGGCCATTAACGGAACCGGCACGAAGGACAATCCGGTCATCGTTACCGGGTTGACGGCTGACGAGGTCCCGGCTGAGTTGAGACCTTCGAACTTTTTCGACCTGGATAAATACCCGTTCGAACACCGCGCGCTGGTCGACGGCGCAAGGTCGGTCGTGGATCTCATCGGCAAGGACGGTATCGAAAAGTATGCCAGGGAATGGCTGGCCGAAAAAATCGGTTCGGCTGAGGGCGCGGAAGAACGCACCGGTCTGACGGGCGTCGGCAACTACACGGTGCTGGTCGAGCCCGGGGGCGTCTGCGAACCGCTCTTCGTGCACGGCGCGCTCGATGGCGAGGGCCATACGCTCTACGTCGCGAAAGACGCAAAGGTGGTCGGGGCCGTGATTTATCTGGACGGCGGGGACATTTACGTCGGCCCGGGAGCCGTTATTGAACCGACGGCCGGCGTCAAGGGTCCCACGATTATCGGCCCGAATAACGATATCCGGCAGGGCGCTTATCTCCGCGGCAACATCGTTCTGGGCGGCCACAAAAAACACGGTGACAACGCCATCCGCGGCGAACTCAAGAACGTTCTCATGCTGGACGAGGCCAATTTCCCCCATCCCTCGTATCTCGGCGACAGCCTCTGCGGGTACGCCACCCACTTCGGCAACCAGGCCACGGCCGCGAACCTCGGAATTATCCAGGGCGTTCGCGAACGCGACAAGCGCGTCAACCTGAAGGTCGAAATCAACGAAAAGTGGTACGACCTGGGCGGATCCAAAATGGGCGTCGTACTCGGCGACAGGACGCAACTGGCGTGCGAGTCCCTCACGGACCCCGGAACATTGCTGGGGCCGATGTGCATCTCCTACGGCCTCGCCTACGTCAAGGCCGGCTACTATCCGGCGGGCACGATGTTCAAGACCAGGTCCGAGCGGGTCGTCGATACGCAGAAAGGCATCTTCGATCCGGACAAGCTCTAGTGCGCAGTCCCGAAAATAGGTTGCCTGAATTCGGGACAGAACACCGGACGCCTTCCCGCCACGAAAACGAACGACAACGCTTCCCGGATCCATTGGAGGCGTTGTCTTTTTCTTTATGAATTCTTCTGGCGGGTTTCGATACATTCAGCTGCAGCCGGGTGCGTGGGAGTGAACCCCTGAACCCGATAGACGAGTCGCATGAGGCCGGGTCCCGTTTTGCGGTCCCGGGAGGAAAAACGGATGATTGGCCAGCAGAGTACCAATGATTGGGACGGGGCGATTCGGAGTCGCAAGAGCGATCTGATCTCGCGGTTGGCGTCCATCTACGGCAACAATGAAGACCTCGTTGAAGAACGCCTCGGCGCCCTCCTGGAGACCGTGACTCGATTCGGGGAGACCTTCGGCGAGAGGGACGTCAGCTTTGTCAGGGCGCCGGGCAGGCTCAACACTGTGGGTATGCACGCGGACCACCGGGGCGCCTTCATCAACCCGATTTCCCTCGACAAGGAGATACTCATCTGTTTCTCCCGAAGAGACGACGACCGCGTGGAAGTCCGCAATTTGGACCCGGCCTACGGAACCCGCAGCTTCCACTTTTCCGATATTCGTCCGGACGCGCCAATCCGTTCGGACGCCGAGTGGCTGGATTGGACGCAGGAAAAGACCGACGAACGCAAGGCCGCCGGCGTGAACGAAGACTGGATCACCAAGCTGCAGGCGCCGCCGGCGTACCTTCACACCCGCTTTCCCGAGAGACGGCTGAGGGGCTTCGACGGGGTGATGGGAAGCAGCCTTCCCGACATGGGCGGACTGAGCTCTTCGTCCGCGGTCATCGTAGCGACCACCGAAATCATGTTGCACATCAACGATATCGAGCTGGACGACGGGCAGTTCGTGAGGTACGCGGGCACCGCTGAATGGTACGTGGGCACGCGCGGAGGCTTCGGCGACCATGCCGCGATCAAGTGCGGGCGGCTCGGCAAGATCACCCATATGAAAACCCTGCCGGAATTGATGATCGACGCCCATCTTCCGTTCCCGGAAGGTTATCAGATCATCATCTTCGACTCCGGCATCCAGGCGAACAAGACCGGCGGCGCGGCGCAGAAATTCAATGAGAAGACGGCGACTTACGAGATCGGAGAGGTCTACCTGCGAAGCTACATGGAAGCGCACCACCCCGAAGCGATCCGGGACGTCGTGGCGGCCAGGATGGATCTGGAGATCGAGAAAAAGTTCCACCTCGCCGACGTGATCGAATCCATCGACCAACCCGAAATCTACGCGCTGATGCAATCCCTGCCGGAACGAATCGACCGATGTGAGCTTTTGCGCCAGCTACCGGCCGAACACGCATTTCTCGAACAGCAGTTCGCCACCCACGATGAACCGGCCGGCGGATACCAGATTCGCATGGTCATTACGTACGGTATCGCCGAATCCGCGCGAAGCAGGAATCTCAAGGGCGTACTCAGCAGGAACCGCGTGGACCTGTACGGGCAGCTGATGAACGTCTCGCACGACGGGGACCGCATCCACCTGGACGCGCCTCGATTCGACCCTGCGAAAGACCTGTACCTCCAGCCGGGCGACTACAACTGCAGCATCCCCGAAATCGACGGGATGGTTGACATTGCCATGGATGCGGGAGCGGTGGGCGCGCAGATATCAGGCGCCGGCCTGGGCGGAAGCATGATGGTCCTGGTTGCGACGGACGGCGTGGAAGGTATCATCGAAGCCATGCGCGCAAGGTACTATCAACCGAGAGGAATTCCGGAACGACTCACGGTCGCGTCTCCGGTCCAGGGGGCCGGGGTATTGTAGGGCGGGCGCCCACAGGGGACGCCCCTGTGCAGGACCCCTGGCCACGTGATCAGGTAACGCGAATTGGTAATTCGCGCCACGTCAGCGCCGATGCATAATGCGTCGACCGTCGCATTATGCGACAGTGCGAGGGGCATCTTACTCACCCTGGCCGAAGCCCCAGGCGAAGATGAGGAAGTCCGGTAGTTGGTTGTTTTCGGCCACCGCACTCCGGGTATACAACAGTTCGTGGACGTGGACAACAGCGCGCATTCGCGTGGCGTCAGTCGACGCGGACAACCGTACTGCCAAATGATATTGCCGGTCTTAAGAGGAGCCTGCACTCCCTCACGGCCCCTACTGTGGACGGAGGACCTCACGAAACACTCGAAGGTAGTTGCCGCCGAGCAACTTAGCCAGATCGTCGTCGCTCCAGCCCCTCGCCCGCAGCCGGGCGGTGAGCCGCACCCAGCGATCGAGCGCAGCGACGTCAGCGCTTACGTAGTACCCCGAATTCGGTTCCCAACCGTCAACATAAGAGTCTGTCGCAATTCCGACATGGTCGACGCCGACCAACGAAGCAATGTACTCAATGTGTGCGATCACGTCGTGCATGCCCGTGACGCGGTCACCGTCGGTGTCGATAAAGTCCCTGATTGGTGTGACCCCGATCACGCCCCCAGTCGCAGCGATGGCCATCAACTCCTCGTCGGTCTTGTTGCGGCGGTGGGGGGTCAGAGCCTCGGCGTTCGCGTGGTTGGCGAGGATCGGCTTCGTTGATATGGCTGCTGCGTCGAGCGTCGTTTGCTTGTTGCAGTGCGAACAGTCGACGACTATGCCCAGGGCATTCATTTCGGCAATGGCGGAGCGGCCGAGATCGGTGACGCCGTTCTCGTCTCCCTCTCGGGAGCCGTATCCGAGTCGCTCATCCGGCCCCCTCGCATCTGGTCGGCCAGCACCGTAGGCGATCTGTAGAACTCGCAGACCCACGTCATACCAATCGCGCAGGGTTGCAACGTCCCCGCCAAGCTGCCAGCGACCGGTGGCTGGCCGGCGCTGCAAATACCACATGATGGCAAAGTCTCCTTCCTCCCGCGCGACCCTGATGTCCGCAAATGTGCGGACGACACGGACGTTGGCGACTCTTCCTTCGTTAAACCATTCCGGGTAGTTTGCCTGACCAGGATTGGTCATGCTCATGTCGATTCCGGTGACTTCCTTGATGCCCCCCAGGTCACGCCGTCCGTCACCGGGAAACATCGTTCTTTCGCATTCCGCGGTGCAGTTTGGATCGACCCGGATCCCGAGGTTCAACACGTCAACGACATGTTGCCGCGCGACGAAGTCAGCGGCCCACGCCATATCGATCACCATGATCTCGGTGGTACCTGACGCCTCGCCAGCCATCGCGGTGATCGTCGCAGCCCCGCCGGCCACCGCAGTCACCAGGCCGGTCCCGTTAACCGTCGCAACGGATGCAGCGCTGGACTCCCACGAGAACTCCGCGACCACCAAGGGTTGCCCGTTCGCGTCGAACGCCTCGGCCGCCAGCCGCACCGTGTCGCCCAGTGCGGAAATAGTCGCCTCCGCCGGCGACACAACCACCATTGTGGGACGAGGCGGAACCGGTGGTGCACGTCCGTAGCTCTGACCAAAGATCAGAAAGTCTGAAAACCCAATCTCGCCGTCGCTGTCTAGATCATACTTCCTTTCGTATTTCGCATCGCCCTGACGAGACCCGAACACGCCTGCGAACATTAAAAAATCGCTGAATCCTACGGTTCCGTCGCCGTTAAAGTCGGGGGAGAGCGCGGTGCTGAAAGTGATCTCACTGCTCGTCCTGAGTTCGTCGCTAGACGTTGGATTGTCAGCGAGTAGGACCGGCTCGACACCGATGGAGGAAGATTGGACCGTTCGGTCGGACAGAATCTCAGATTCCGCGCGCGCTGGAAATTGCGAAGAAGCCAATGTGATGGGGCTTTGCGCCGCGAGGCAATTACCTACAGAACCTTCAGGAAGCGACAACGCGAAGGCGCCGGTTAGGACCTTTTCGAACGACAGCAGCGAAGCGTCAAATCCAAATCTCAGGATCATTCCGGCTAAGGAACCTATCGCGCCGGCTGCAAATGCCTCTATCGGAATCGTCGTGCTCCGTCCGGTGACAGCCCCGGAAGTAACATCGTCATCCGTCCTTTTTGCCGCGTCGCCGTCCGTTGTCAAGGCCAACGGCAATACGTAGTTTGCATTGTCACCCGGAAATGCATGAACCGTCATATAAATGAACGTAGAGGTCGAAATCAGAATGCGTTTTATCGAAGACATAGGCAGATCACTTCACAGTTGCCACCTGAGCCGGCGGGCACCCTTGCGGGGGAGGTTGGTCACCTGCGGCAATGCCCGCTTGACCTCTCCCACGACACAATTGTCACATCCAGCGAGTTTCAATCTTCGCCGATATGTGATATAAAGATGCCTTTATCCTTCCATTATACTTAACATCGTTAAATTCTCACAAATCAATCTGATTCGCAACTCCCGAGGTGTCAAGCAGGAAGGTTTGTTAAGAATTCCAGTTTTGTCCTGCACTACTATTTCTTCCGTATGGCGGGTCGGACGGAAGTGTGTTTTTGGGTACCTCATATTTAAAAAAGAGGAGCCCGAAATTTCGGCTCCTCTTTTGTGTGTCGTCAAACTGGGTGATTACTCTATTCCTCACGGCCCTGGTCGTCGAAAGTCCGTTCAAGCTCCTCTATCACGGAATTCAAGACCGTTGAAGGGGCGCCGGGGCGCTCCCGGCGCTCACTCCATTGCCAATGCGCGAGGTACTCGTCGGTTCCGGCCAGTCCCTCCGCCATCGCTCGCCGGTCGATCGCCTCCTGAAATTCGGGAGGCATCTGACGCGCAACGCGGCGCTTGCCGTCGATGACCCGGACCTGCGCGGGGACGTCCTTCCAGTACAACACCTGGTATTCGGCCACCGGTCACCCCTTCTTCCCACGGCCGTTCCCGTCGTCCAGCCGGCTGCGGTCGCCGGGACCTTGGCCGGCGGTACCTGCCTTGCCCTGCCCCCCGTTCATCAACCCGTGGAACGCCCGGATGTGCGACGGTCCGGTCCCGCAACAGCCTCCGATGATGGCGGCGCCGGCGTCGATCAACTCGGGGACGGACCGCATCATGTCGTCGGCGGTCTGGGAATACGTCGTACGCCCGGTCTTTCTCTC
>CAZKDZ010000082.1:0-23092 GCA_964551635.1 uncultured bacterium
AATATGGGCGGACTTTCCCGCCTTGACCGACACTTTTTCGCTCGCGCTCGGGAACTCACCGGTAATTTTAAAACAGCTTCTAATCCCGAATGCGCTCGGAAGCGATGCAACCCGAGCGAAGTGCATGTCTGGTCTCTTACACGGGCGCGAGCCAGCCGCCGTCCACCGGCAACGCCACCCCCGTGATCCATTCCGCATCCGAGGAGGCGAGGAACACGCATGCCCTGCCGATGTCCCGTGGCAAACCGAACCGGGGAAGCGGCGTCCGTTCCAGCGCATCCTGGATCTGTTCCTCGGTCAGATAGTCCTGTATCGCGGTTTCAATATACCCCGGGCAGACTGCATTTACGGTCACGCCTGCGGGCGCCACCTCCATCGCCAGGTCTCGCGTGAGGTTGACAACACCGGCTTTCGCGGGCGCATAGGCCGGCCCGCCACCACCGCCAAAAGAATGCACAGACGCGATGTTGATGATCCTCCCGGCCTGAGAACGTTTCAGATGGGGAATCGCGGTTTTCGATGCGACGAATACGCCCCGGATGTTTACGCCCGTCACCCGGTCCCATGACTCGAGCGACAGCGTCTGGCTGTCGCCGGGAATGTGTATGCCCGCGTTATTCACCAGAATATCCAGGCCGCCGTACGCATCGACGGTCCGCTGCACGAGTGCCCGGATGGCGGCGGCGTCGCCCATGTCGGTTTGGACGAATATCCCGTCACCACCCAGTCGCCGGACCTCCTCCAGCGTGGGTGTCCGGACCTCCTGCTCGTGATATCTGCCCTGCTTCGGCGCCTCCCGGACGTCGGCTACCACAACCGCCGCCCCCTCCCTGGCGAACTCCAGGGCAACGCCGCGGCCGATGCCCGAACTCCCGCCGGTTACAATGGCCACCCGGTCTTTCAGCACCATCGAGGCCCTCCATTTCTATCAAATCGCCTGATGTTCTGTCCCGGAAACGTTTCGTTTTTCGGGCGCCGCAGGGACCATTCTCACCGGATCCTCGCACCTGACTCCCGCAAATCCGGAAATCAACCCGATACCCAGATCGGGCTGGACCATGCCCACTGGTTGTTCTCCTGCGCCACCCTGACGTAATAGAAGTCGGTCTCACATTCCGGCTCGGTGTCTTCAAATACCAGCGTCGCCCGCAACCGGGAATCGGGTACGGCCCTGTGAACGAGCATTGCCTCGGAACGCCATCCACGTATGAACTCACTCCTGGAACCCGCCAGAAGATCCGCCAACAGGTAACGATATGTCACGCCGTTC
This sequence comes from uncultured bacterium, assembly GCA_964551635.1. Taxonomy (GTDB): domain Bacteria; phylum Latescibacterota; class UBA2968; order UBA2968; genus JAAXHE01. The sequence goes on from CAZKDZ010000082.1 coordinate 1,271, forward strand.
AACTTGAACTCCAGAGCGGCGGCGTGAGGGGCGTCCATTTCCAGGACCAGCGCGTTTGTACCCCGCAGGTACGGATGCGCATTGCCCCTGGTATGGGAAAACCACGCCACGTGCCGGTCATCCTGCTCCACGATTCCGTGAACGGGCTCCTCGCCGGTGGCTGCAATGCCTCCGTCGGCCGTCGGCGCCAGAACGGGGTCGCCAGTGAAACAGGGTTCCACGGACAGCAGCCGGCCATCCGACAGGCGCACACTCGCATCCCACCGAATCCATTCCTCCTTGTCGCCCCATCCCCATTCCAACCGAACCTTCGCGCGGACCGGATCTGGCGTCTCCGCCTCGGGCGCGGGGCCGAAAACCCGTTTCAGGGGACGGTTGTTCCTGATGACTTCTATTCGATCCAGCGCATCGGCTCCACAGACGGACACCCGGATTTCGCGGTCACCGGTACCTCCGGTTTCCTCGCCCATGTCCGCGTCGTTGACGGTAAACCGCAACCCGATGCGATCCCCGGTCACCGCGTAACATCGCCTTGCGCGAATCCCGTCCCAGATCGCCTGCCGGGTGAGTTCCGGCGCGTACACACCCGTTCTTCCCTCGCCGTAGTGCCCCGGATAGCCGCCATGATGATCCGTGCCGCCAAGGAATCCGAACCGGTGACCGAGTGCAAGTCCGTTCGCCACGGTGCCCCGGTATTGTCTGGGACCCATGGTATGGTACATCGGATAGGGTCCGCCGTCCCGTTCGGACCCGCCGTGTCCGGAAAAAATCTCGACGGCCGGCGACCGTCGCGAGTTGAAATGCGACCAGTTGATTCCCCTGAAGCCCGCGCCGTAGCCGATATGGTGCGGGTGGATCATCACATCCTGACCCTCAAATGCCTCATCCAGTTCCTCCAGGCTGTTGCGCTCGACGATTTCGCCGCCATCGTCCAGATAGTAGACGTTGTGGTCGCCGAAAGCGCAGGAGTGCCACTCGTAACCCAGAAAAGAAACAAACCGCCCGGGCCGGTTGTGTTGCCGGACCGTTTCCTGCACGCGCGGCCAGTTTCGTCTCAGCCGGTCGAATCCCTCCCGGTGGTAATCGATAATGAAGCCGTGCCGTTCCCGGTCGACCGGCATGTCGTGCCACGTCGCGTGCCCCACCACGGAACAGAAATCCAGATGCTCGTTCGCCAGCCTGAATGCCCGTTCGAGACTGCCGTAGCCATAGCTGATTGCGCAATGGGTGTGCAGGTCTCCCCAATACAGCGAATTCTCCATCTTTCGCTCACCAGTGGTTTGGATGCCGGTCTCGCTGCAATCGAATTTGCCAGCGAAGCGACACGATTTGCAGGCCCCTTGCCGTGGATTACGACTGCCGAAGCACGGCTGCGATCGACTCACAGAGATAGTCGATGTTCGCCTCGGTGATTCCCGCGACGTTTATCCGCCCTGAACCCACCATATAGATTGCGTATTCCTCCCGCAGGGCGTCCACCTGCTCGCCGGTCAACCCCGAAAACGAGAACATCCCCCGCTGCCGGGCGATGAAGGAAAAATCGCGTCGAACGCCTTTCCTCTCCAGAGTATCCACGAACAGCGCCCTCATGCGGTTGATCCGGTTCCTCATCTCAGCGACTTCCTCCACCCACTGCAGGCGAAGTCCGGAGTCGTTCAGCACCTCCGTTACGATAGCCGCGCCGTGGGCCGGCGGATTCGAGTAGTTGGCCCGGATGCAGATCATCACCTGACTCATCAGCGCACCGGCCGCCTCGGGAGTGGATGCTACGACGGTAAGCGCGCCGACACGCTCGTTATACAGGCCGAAATTCTTCGAAAAGGAACTGGACACCATCAACTCGGCGCCCGACCGGCAAAATGCCATCAGTCCCCGCCTGTCCTGCTCGAGCCCGTCCCCCAGCCCATGATAGGCGAAGTCCACAAGAGGGATCCATCCGCGCGAGTCTGCCACGTCTGCGATCTCCTCCCATTGTTCGGGCGTGGGATCGATCCCGGTGGGGTTGTGACAACAGCCGTGCAACAGCACGACATCCCCCTTGGGGACGGTTTTCAAGGCATCGCGCATCGCGGAAAAATCGAGATCGTTCGTCTCCTTCTCGAAATAGGGATACGTCTCAACGGCCACCCCGGCGTGTCCGTAGATATTGGGATGGTTCGCCCAGGTTGGATCGCTCAGCCAGATTTTCGCCTGCGGATACAGCTTATGGATGAAATCGCCCGCAACCCGCAGTCCTCCGGTCCCCCCGGGCGCGTGAACCGTCGCCGCCCGCTGTCCGGTGATGATTTCGTGCTGCGGCCCGAATAACAGGGCCTGTACTGCCGCCGCATATTCGGGCGCGCCCGAAATCAGCAGATAGTCTTTGGTGGTCTGCCGGTCGAGGATCCGGGCTTCGGCACGTTTTACGGAGTTAAAGACGGGCGTGTTGCCCTCGCCGTCCTTGTAAACACCCACGCCGAGGTTGATTCGATCTGGATTCGTATCCTGTATGTATGCCGCCGTCAGCCCCAGAATCGGGTCCGCGGGCGCCTTCTCAAGCGTTTCGAACATCCTCTTTCCTTTCCAGGTTTTGGCTGTGAACTTTCCGGAAAACTCCAGGTTGACACTCGTGATGGATGACGAACGACTGTGGTCTGCAACCACCCCGCCCGATGTCGGGATGGACCGGTATCGATTCCCAAACCGCACATTGTGTGGCACCGCGTAAATCGGGTTTCCGCCAACCCGTGTCACGTCGAGCGCTCAGATTGCGGCCATCGCCATGCCCGGAGAACCCGGATCGGCACCTCCGTCGAGCGTTCCCGTTTCCGGATCGAGAATGATGCCGTGTACCGACGCAATTCCACCGTATCCGTCCAGCAGGGAATGGACCTCGTGGCCCATTGCCCTGACGCCCTCGCAGACGGACGGCGGGATTCTGGAGTGGGCGACGATCACGTCGCTCTGGCAATCGAACCTCGGGGCCGCGATCGCCTCGGTAGCCGACATGCCGTGGTCGATCACGTTCAGAATGGAGAGCAGAATCCCGGTCACGATCCGCGTGCCGCCGGGCGCGCCAACAGTAAAAAAGGGCTGGTCGCCCGTTTTCACCAGCGTCGGCGCCATGCCCGTCGTTCGCGACTTGCGCGGTTCGATTGAATTGACCTGTCCGGGCACGGGGTTGAAACAGTTCATACAGTTATTGTACATGAAGCCCAGTCCAGGTGTAATGACGTCCGAACCCGATCCCAGCGAATGCGTGAGCCCCACGACATTGCGCCATTGGTCCACAACGGAGACATGGGTGGTACTGGGCGGCTCCTGCGGGTTCCATCGCGGGATCGTGATCTGTTCCCGGCCATCGATACGCCGGCGCCAGTAAGCGGCGCGTTCTTCAGACAGCAGATCCTCCACGGGAACGTCCACAAATGCGGGGTCTCCAATCAGATTCGCCCGGTCTGTCCATGCGGCCTTCATCGCCATAGCCACGGTATACACGTATTCCGCAGAAAGGTACACCATATCCGAAAGATTGTATCCCTCGAGGATCCTGAGCATCTGCAGAATGGTCAACCCCCCGCCGGGAGGCCGGTTGGAGGCGATCGTATAGTCACGATACCGGGAATACAGCGGCGAGGTTACCGTCACCTCGTACCGGTTCAGGTCTTCCAACGTCACGAATCCCCCGCCCTTTTCCATGTCTTCAGCGATTGCCCCGGCCATATCACCGCGATAGAATACCTCTTCTCCGCCCTCGGCCAGAACGGAAAACGTCCTCGCCATATCCGGGTTGGCAATCAACTCGCCTCCGCCCTCGCGGGGCGACGCCGCTACCGTTGTCCAGGGTGTGGTTTCGGGAGTTGGAATCTGTTTCCACGCGGCCGCCGACGCGCGGGTCACCTCGAAACCGCCGGCTGCAACCGCGATGCCGGGCTGGAGAGTGTCCCGCCACGGCATGGTCCCGCAGTCGGCCTGGGCTCTGTAGAGTCCGGCCACTGTTCCGGGCGTTGTCACCGCGCCGTAACCGCGTTCGTTGACCTGACCCTTCAACGTGTATCCGTAGCCCGTGGCATTCTCCCGGAGAATCTCGCGCTCCCACATTTCAGGCCGAACCCGCGCGCCCGCCTTCCCGTGGAAATCCAGTATCGTATCGGAATCCGGCGTGTGGATATACATCATCCCGAAGCCGCCGACCCCGCAGCTGCGCGGCGTGGTCACCATCTGGACAAATGCCGCCGTTACCGCCGCGTCGACGGCATTTCCGCCATCGGCAAGTACCCTGACACCGGCGTCAACCGCCAGCGGCTGAGGCGCTGAAACCATCCCTTTCAAGGAATTTCCCTTCGTTTGTGAGGCCGTCAATCCACGTAGATCCAGTTACAGGACGTATCGCCGTGAGACAGCGCTATAACCCGCAGAATCACGGCATTACAACGCACGGCGTCTCACATCCTTACCCTTTGCGCTATTCGCGGCCAATTCGACGGTTATCTCCTGAAATATCGAGGCCGATCCGTGGTGCTGGACAGGAAATTTCAGCCCGGAGACCGTCCGCATCCGTTCCTGCCCGGCACGCGGGACGAAAACGTCGCGCTGGCAAAACATGCGGCGGAATATTATATTCCCGCGCCACATCAAAAGCAAGTGCAAACCCGATACAACGACGGAGGCTACCCCATGGAAATCTCACTCGCGGGATGGAGTATTCACCGGCGGTTCAGGGATTCAGAGAACCCCTTGCGTCTTCTTGACTTTCCCGCGCTCGCCGTTGAAGAATTCGACATTCGTCTGCTGGAACTCAACAGCCCGTTCTTCGTATATGCCGACCCGGACAACCCCGCGACGAGCCGCCTGGCGGCCGGGTATCTCGTCGAACTGCGCCAGCGCGCCCGGGATGCGGGCGTGCGTCTGCTGAACGTCGCCGTAGACGGCCACGGCGATCTTGCCTCACCGAACGAAAGGGATCGAAAACAGGCTGTCGACAACCACAAGAAGTGGATCGATGCCTGCCTGACGCTGGGATGCAACGCGTTTCGGGCCAACAGCGGACCGGGCTGGGGCGAGCCGGTTACCGAAACCCATATTGGACAATGCATCGAGAGCTTTGGCGAACTTGCGGATCTTTGCGCGGGGGCGGACATCCGGTTGATGATGGAGAATCACGGGGGCGTTTCGGTATCGGCAAACAACATTCTGCGCGTTATGGATGCCGTAGGAAGCGACTATTGCAGGGTACTCGCCGACTTCCTCAACTGGCCGCCGGAAGACGACAAGCTGGACAACCTGAAGCAGGTCGCCCCGTACGCCTGGGCGACCCACGCGAAATTCCTCAGCTTCGCCGGGGACGGCGAATCGCGGGAAATCGACTGCGCCGCCGCCATCGGAATCCTGAGGGACGCGGGCTACGACAACCCGTTTGGAATTGAGTACGAGGGGAAGACAGACGACCACGAAGGCGTGCTGAAAAGCAAGGCGCTCCTGGAAAAGTACGCCTGAGCGCACGGCCAATGGGGCTATCCGCGGCGCGACATGCATCAACCAGGCGTCGTGAACTGAAACGCATACAACTTGCAGTCTCGCATGACGAAACGTATTCTGATCGGCCTACCGGTCAGTTCGCCAACGTCCGTCCGTCCGCCCCAGCGCACGGGCATCCGGACGGAGTTGCCGCAGAGCCAGGATGCGTCCGCTTCGGCGTAATTCCCGATCGGTCGGCCGAGATGATCCTGCAACTCCACCCTTACGGAACCTCCTCCCCCCGTATCCAGATTCAACTCCAGCCGCGTGCCCTCGAATCGAATCACAGGAGTGACAATCTCGCCGCCTCCGTAGCCGGCATCCGCCGATACGAACCCGTCCAGACGCATCACGGCGCGGCCGATTCCGCTGAGATGCCTTCCCGCAGCCGGGTCGACCACACCGTCGTGATCCCTGTTCGTACCGCTGTAATAGATCCACAGCTCGTCGCCCATCGGTACGGGATGAGGCATCGCCCAGACCATGCGGGAAGAGAAACTTCCCTCCCTTCCGGGTCTGAGGAACGCCTTGCGCCCGCCGCATCGCTGATAGTCGACGCCGTCCCTGCTGACGGACAACCGGGCGTCAAAACGACTGGGGCCGTAGATTCTCTGGGTTTCTTCCCGCGGGACCCCCATATCGTCCCGCTCAACGGTGACAATCGGCTCGCGATCGAACCAGTACCAATTCGCGTTGGCCAGCATGATATACACGCCCTCGGGGTTGGGATATTTGAATACCAAAGCGCCGTAATAGTCCACCGGCACCCGCCCGTAAGGCTTTTCCGGCCCTTCGGGACGAAGGGGTGAAGGCGTCTCATAAGTATCCATATCCGAGTCGTCGGGACGCATGACGATTCGCTGATTGCCCCATTCCTTCAGGTCCTCGGATTCCAGTCTGCGTACCGTCCGGTAGTTGAGATTGCCCCCGGCGGTGCCATGCCGCTTCGCAAACCAGTGCCGGGTATACATCGCGTAGCGACCGACCGGCGGATCCCAGAATACGACGGTCTGCGTATCCCACCCTCCCCGGCTGAGCCGGATGTCGCGCGCCAGCTTCCAGTGAATCCCGTCAGGCGATCCGTGCATGTGCAGATGGCCCCAGACCTCGGGCGGCGAATACACTTTTGCCTGGTTCCGGTAGCGGGATTCAGGTACCGCGTGAGGATCGATCCAGACGGAACTTCCCCCGATTTCACCCGGGATGACAACGTTGTTCTCCGTTGTGCCGCCGGAATCAAACAGATTCAGGACCGGCTTGGTAAAATGGATGCCGTCGGCAGACTCGGCGTAGGCGACGTGGGCTTCGTCGCGGCCGGACCGGTAGTCGCCGATGCGAACGTGATACCAGGCGCGAACCCTTTCGTCGGCGTCCTTGAGAATGCTGCTGTAAATCCCGTAACTCGCACCGGGCCGCTGTTCCCAGGCTGCGTCGGGCTTGAGCACCGGTTCGTCCGCCTGATAGGGCGGATTCATGACATATGTGACACCCGCGCTGGACTCGACGAACTTCGAATCCACGAACAGTTGCTTTTCGGATCCCACGTCGATTACTTGATTTGACATCTCTCGACCTTCCCTCATTCTCAGCCGACGACGAAAGCCATCGGTCAAGAGCGGTTACAGACCCGGCGGCAGGCCGGCATTCCGGTTCCACCGGCGGACCTCTCGCCACAATCTCTTCGCATCAACCTTAAAGCCGGTTTCGGTCAGACGAATGTAAGTGCAACCCTCATAGAAGTTGTAGACGGTGAATCCGTCGGCGGCGATGCGACGAATATTTCGCAGTTCCAAATCCACGAATTCCTCCTCGCGCATGCCCTCGAATCTCGGATTGGGCGTGTAGGCCTTTCGCAGTCCAAGTTCATTGCAAAAATTCAACGCCTTTCGATAGAAACGGTCGATTGCCGCCTGCTGCCCCGCAGAAAGGTTTCTCGCCTGAAACCGTTTGAAATTCACGACGTCAACCCAGCCTTCGGCCAGCCATCTCCGCCAGTTCCAGTAAATCTGATCCAGGCTCTGCTGCCGGGGCTCCCGATCCATGCTCGGATACGCCGTGAGGTGGACCCATGATTCCTTACCGTGAGACCGGATCCGTTCAGATGCAGCCTTCAGGAACAGATCGAAATGCTCTCCTCGCAATTCCCGCCAGGCGCCGCGATCGAACGATTCGCGCGTAATGTCAACGCCGTATCGATCGCGAAACGCTTCGACAACGGGTCTCCCGAATCCATAGTTCTCGAAATCCATATTCTGCGTATGACTTTCCACGCGGATGTCCACCCCGTCGCAGCCCGCGTCGAGTTCATACTGGACGATGTCGAGCAGCCACTGTCTGACATCCGGATACCCGAATTCGACTGCGGACGTCAGAAACCGGTTTCTTCCCCGTGCGATTCCTATGAACGGTACCTTGTCCACGTTCAGCCTGTACCTTCCCGCGGAGTGTTGCCAGTCGTGTCCACCGGGATGGTTTTCGAACGGAATGAGCCAATTGGCGTCGAACCCGATTCCGGCCTCTTCAAACGATCCAAGAGACATGGAGTAATCGGACCTGGGGGAGAATCCCCAGGTGAAGACAACGGGCGCACCCGTCACGTCCTCGACTTCCAGAAGTGCGGTCAGGGTGTTCGTAAGGCCGACCGCGCCGGAAAAACGGAGACAAAAGAACGGCTGAGATATCTCCAGACCGGTAATCTCGATGCAGGCGAATTCCCCTTCGTTGCCGAAACGCTTCTCGGGCGCGGGCGCAAATACCGGCGGCTTTCGTCTGCGCACGGAAACGTCGACCCGCCTGCCGCCCCGATAGGGCGTGTATCGCGAATTCGTCTCGCTGACGAACAGCTCAATGTCAGGGACCCCTTGCAGGCGCTCGGCTTCGTGCCAGATGCGAACGGTCCGCACCGGTTTGCGTACACCGGGGGCTTCCAATAGAGACGGATGAATTTCCACGCGCCGGTCGGGATGTTCGCGAAGCCACCGGAACGCCATCTGGCCCGAGCCGCCGATCTGGGATATGCCCGGCAACACGTCCGGCGCCGTTCCCAGTGGATAGAACCGACCGGGACCGAAGCTGGCCATATCGTTGATCTTGTGTACCGCATAGACTTTCAATCCGACGCGATGCGCCTCTTCGCAAAGAAACGCGAGCGGATCCGGAACGGCTTCCACGAACGCGCGGGCTCCGCCCCTGAGATCCGTGGAGGAACCCCTGTCCCACTTGCCCATCTCTCCGTCCCCCATCTCAACCCAATGAATACCCTTCATACCCAGATCGGCCACGAGGTGGATATATTCCCTCAACCGTTCAGCCGTCCAGGGGACCGGCGTCGCCGTAAAATCGTCCCTGAAATCCAGGGTCATATGGAATTCCATTGTGCGGCCTCTCGATGTCCCGTCCAATTCCGCAATGCGATCTCGCGTGAGGACCTCCCGCCTTGACATTGGCGTTGAGAGGTCCTATCTTGTAGCTGCCGGTCAGGTTCCTGTTTCAGTCTCAGGAAAAGGAAATCCTCCCGATGCCGCTGACCATCAACAAGACCATCCGGCCGAATGCGATCTGGCAGGAGATGTACCTGCGGGTGCGCGAGGGCCAGCGCCTCGTCATATCCGCCGAAGGCATCTGGTCGCCGGAAATGCGTCCTGCAACCATAACGTGGTGCGGCGCGAACGGAATCGAAGGCCTCCTGGCCGGAGGCGACTACCTTCTGCCGGGCGCAAACGTTGGCGCCCTGATCTGCAGGGTCGGACCGGAAAATCCACCCATGGCGGCAGGGGTCTATTTCGACCTTTTCTCACCTTACGAGGGACCGCTGTTTATGGCAATGAACGAAAACCCCGAATACCAGAACCAGGCCGGCTCGATTCAGGCCCAGATCATTCTGTTCGAGCGGTGATTCTCACAAGGGTCGTCAGAGTTCTCATCCGGGAGTACGGCCTCTCCTTCGTCTTCGTGTTCGTCACGCTTGGTATCTGGGAACTGCTGGTCCATGCGTGGGATGTCGCGGATTATATCCTCCCGGCGCCGTCCCGTATTTTCGAGAAACTGATCTCCGCGCGATACACCCTCATGGCCCACGCATGGGTGACGCTGCAGGAAGCGCTCTGGGGTTTTCTTCTCGGCGCGGGGACGGGCGTGGCAGGCGCCATCGTCATGGCACGCTCTCCGATCATCGAGCGTATGCTGTACCCCATCGTCATTTCGTCCCAGACCTTTCCGAAAGAAGCGCTCGCCCCGCTGTTTATCGTCTGGTTCGGCCTCGGACTCTTCCCCAAAGTGGTCATCGCCGCGCTCATTTCCTTTTTCCCGGTCATCATCAACACGACTCGCGGCCTCCTGGCCGTGGACCCGCTCATTCTGGATCTGATGCGCGCGCTTTCCGCCGGTCGCCGCCAGATACTGCTCAAGGTTCGCCTGCCGCACGCCATTCCCTATCTCTTCGCCGCCCTGAAAATCTGTGTCACCCTGAGTGTGATTGGCGCGGTTGTTGGAGAATTCGTTGGTGCAAGCGCCGGTCTGGGGCACCTAACGCGGCTGGCCAACTCCGAGCTGGCTACGGATCTCATGTTCGCCGCGCTGATTGTGCTTGGCGCGATGGGTACGCTCCTCTTCCTGATTGTGGAAGGCCTGGAAAAACTTCTGCTCAAGCGCTGGGGCGATTTCCACGAACCGCTCAGGCGTTAACCATCAATCCGGAACCGTCCAATGGGGGAATCCTAATGAACCGCCTCGTCTGGCTCTTCCTTGCAATTCTGGTTGCCTGCGGCAAACCACCCGAGACATTACAACGCATCCCGTTGCTTCTGGACTGGAAAGCGCAGATGGAACACGCCGGTTTCTTCGCGGCGAAGGCAAAGGGATTCTACGAAGCCGAGGGGATATCGGTTGAGATTCTCGAAGGTACCGGTGCGCCGACAACAGCGCGACTCGTCGGCAGCGGCAAGTATCAACTGGGGGTTTCCAGCGGATCGGCCACCCTGATCGCGCGCACAAGGGACATCCCCGTGGTCTCTCTCGCCGTGATCAACCAGCATTCGCCGGTTGTGGTGTATGCGCTGGAAGAGAATAACATCCGGAAACCTGAGGATCTGATCGGCAAACGGGTCGGCGTCAATATCGGAGGAACGAAGCACCGGGAATTTCAGGCTTTTCTGAAAAAGGTGGGTATCGATGAAGACAGCGTGCGGGTGATGGGAATGACGGAATCCAGTCCCGCACCGCTCCTTGCCGGCAAGGTCGACGCCATGTTGGGGTATACCGAAGATCAGCCGGTAACCGTCGAACTCCGGGGTCGGGCGGTGACCCGAATCTCATTCGCCCAATACGGCATCGACCTCTACAGCACCAATATCATAGTCAATGCCGACTATCTGAAGAAGAATCCGGACGTCGTGCGAAGATTCGTCCACGCCAGCATGAGGGGCTGGCGCTATGCTGTCGACAACCCGGAAGACGCGGTGGCGGCATATATGGCCGAACGCCCGGAGAGCGACGCCGAATTTAACCGGGCGAATTTCGAAAAGCTCATCCCGATCCTGATGAGCCCGGACGTGGAACGCCTGGGACTGGGCGCACAGACCGCCGAACGGTGGTCACATACCCGGGATATTCTGTTCGATCTGGGTCTGATCGACCGCAGGATCGACGTTTCCGGGCTCTTCGTTGCCGATATGCTTCCCCCGGCTCCCTGATCGCGCCGATGAGAGTTCCCTGTTGGAGCCATGTCCCTCATGCCCGGCTCTCGAGAAGACACGGGGTCCCGTTTATCCCGCCATCAGGGTCCTCAGGTGCGCCACCATCTCGACGAAACGTGGGTGAGAAAGCAACCCGACGTTTCTGGGCCTTGGGAACTCCACCGCCACGTCTCCAACGAGCCTGCCCGGACGTGGCGACATCACCACCACACGATCCGAAAGCAGAACGGCTTCCGGGATGCTGTGAGTAATAAACAGTACGGCCGGCTTTGTACCCCTCCAGATACGCAGCAACTCCAGCTGCATGCGCTCCCGAGTCATTTCGTCCAGCGCGCCGAACGGTTCGTCCATCAGCAACACGTCGGGGCGGTACGTCAGCGCCCTGGCGATGGCCACTCGCGACTGCATTCCCCCCGACAGCTGCCTCGGATAGGCGGATTCGAAACCCTCAAGTCCTACCGTTCGAACCATTTCACGGGCCCTGGCCGCCACGTTGGAGTCGTTGAATATCTCTCCGGGAAGCCCGACGTTTTCTTCCACCGTCCGCCAGCCCAGCAATGCGGGACTCTGAAAGACCACGCCTATTTCCCGGGCCTTCCTGGCCTCCGCGGGCAGCTTCCCATTCACACGCACGGTCCCGGACGTGGGCGCCCCCAGGTCACCCACGATACGCATCAGGCTGGTCTTTCCGCAACCTGACGGTCCGACTACGCTGATGAAGACGCCCTGAGGCACCTGAAGATTTACGTCCCTCAACGCCTCCACCCGCCCGGCGTCGCTTTCGAACACCTTGTTCACGGCGCGGACGTCGATGGCCAGACTGTTCATCGCGAAACCTGTCATGGAAATCAGTACCCGTGAATGTAGTGGCCACCCTCCGGAAACCAGATCAGGTCCACCATAAAGGAACATCCAACGGCAAATACGTAACCGACAATCAACCCGTAAGAGACCGGTTTTACGCGCCGGTACAGGGAAATGCCACCAAAACGGAGGACCATCAGCTTGGCAAGCCACACCAGGAATATATCCAGCACATAAAGCCGGACGTACCCGCTGGACATCAGCATGACGCCCAGGGGATGAAACGGCCACCAGGAAAATCGGCTCTGCATCAACTGTATGGCCCCCGCGGCCAGACCGCCAAGGAGCCATACGCCTATTTTTCCCGGATCAGTAACCTCGGGGTCGGTATCCGCAACCGCTTTTGCGATACCTTCGTACATCCCTCTCGGAGCGCCAACCAGAGACCAGGTGCGAAACGTGCTTCCACCCTCCTGGTAACAGATGGAGACCGTATAGAGGATCGCCGCCAGCATGCCCACTACGAGGCTGACAACCACGACCCATCCCGTACGGCCGGGCCGTCCGGCCAGACGTTCCACGTGAGGGAGCGCCGCCGGCAGCCGCCATCCCGCCAGCAGCCTCCAGTTCACGAGGCGCAGCCCCACAAGCGTGGATTCGTTCATCCGGTTCGCGCCCACGGTCATATTCAGGATCGAAGTTGGAAAGCTGGGAAACAGATAGGCGAACCCGCTCGCGGCCAGGAATTTCATCACAACGAGGATACTCGCCCAGAACAGCAACAGCCAGGTCAAACCCACCGTGACGCTGTAACCCGCCCTGTTCAACCAGAAAACCATGTAGATGCCGCCTGCCAGAATGGCAATCACGGCCAGGCGGGGAGAAAGAATCGCGGTTTCCGGCTCTTCGTGCTCTCGCGGCCTCGCCACCTGCCGAAAAACACGCTTCAGGTGACCCCGTGCTGCCCAGAGGGTCCATACCACCATGCCCATGCTGACGCCATGCGTGAACAGGCCCAGAATGGTCGAAGGCTTGGCCTCCTGCCCTGCGAGGCCCACCGAGAATCCAACCCGGGACATGCCATACAGGCCCAGCTGTCCGGAAAGCCACAACGTCCATATGCTGAACAGGATATCCAGATCGCACAGAAACGTAAAGCCCAGGACGGTGGGTAACATCCGGTAGGAGAACGGCTGAAGATAGCGGGATAGTTCCGCGCCTCTGGGCCCGGTTGGACCATAGTACGCGTCAAAAATCGCGAGCCGGGGAAATCCTGGACTCCAATATTCGATCAGATTCCACAGGAGGGGAACGGCTGAGATAGCGAAACCTGTCCAGAACAACCACTGACGCGCAAACGGAGGCCATCCACGCTTCCGGTCGAAGCCTTCCGTCAGATCAATCGGCACCTGTGCCAGCGGATAGGTAAGCCGTTCGTGCCGGACCCACTGCTTCTGGAACACCGCCGTCAGCCCCACCCCGACCGCCGTCATCGCGGCGCCGGCGGACATCGCCCAGAAAACCGGGCCCAGCCATGCCCCCCAGGGCACCGCTGCGCCCTTCTCGAAACCCAGGAAAAACCCTTCAGTGACGCCAGGGAAATCCGACGGAAACATCCACCAGGGCAGATAGTCGAAAATCAACTCCCGCCATCTGTTTTCAGGGGAGGCGTAATACCTGGGGGCCGCCATTGCGCCAACCCACTGTGTAATCCAGTTATATCCGGCAAATGAACCGCCCACCCAGAGCATGCCGAGGGCCATCCTCAACTCCGCCGACGTCAGGGACAGCCAGGGTACAAATCGCTTCAGCAGGGCATTGACCAATAGCCACGCGACAAAGGGCAGCAGAACCGCCAGTGGCAGATTCGCCATCGCCATATGTGCGGAGCGAGATCTGAACTCCAGAAACGTCGCGGCGACACAGGCGAAAACCAGCATTGCGACCGAAAGGGCGATTACGGTTCCGCGCAATCCTTCCTCGGCTGAGGCAGGAGAATTTTCCGGCAGCGGGATGTGATTGAGGGATTCGGGTTGACTCATAGCGTACTGTCGTGCTGTATCCTCCAAAATCCGACCGATCAGGGATTGTATACCAGCGCATGCTCGAGATACAGGAACTCCTCGTCCACACCCCCGGCCACGAGCACCCGCCCGTCGTTCAACAGGGTGGCGGTGGCGCCGCTTCTAATCCTACCCGCATCTCCGCCGACAAACTGAAAGAGCCGCGTATCGGGATCGTAAATCTCCGCATCGGCCGCCGCACCGCCAACGATGAGCACCTTTCCGTCGCGCAGCCTGGTGGCCGAGTGTCCGAACCTTGGCGCCAGCATACTTCCCGTGCCGCGGAATGACGGGAGGCTGGGATCAAAAATCTCCGTGCTGCTCACGGGGCTGAAGACCCCCGCCCCGAACTCGGCGCTGCCCCCGGCAAGCAGCACGCGTCCGTCTTCCAGCAACGTCGCGGTATGTCCGAATCTGACGACCTGCAGGCTGGCCCCCCCCGGCGCCGTGAACAGGTCTGTTTCCGGGTTGAAGCGCTCGGCGAGTCCCCGGGCGCCGCCGGCGATGAGCACATCTCCGCTGCTGAGCAGCGTCGCCGTCTGCTGCACGCGCCTGGTTCCCACGTTGAGGGACTTTACAATGCTGTCTGATTCCGGGTCGTAAATCTCCGCCATGAAGGTCAGGTTACCCAGCAGCAGCACCCTTCCGTCACGCAATACCGTCGCCGAACTCGGACGCTGGATTCTGCTGCCTGCCGAACTGCCCGCGAAAGTACCGGATTCAGGATCGTACAGGACCAGTAATTGCCGGCCTCCTCCGGCAATCAGTACCTTGCCCGTACTCAACAGGGCGGCCACGTGACCGCTGCGCCCTGCAGGCAGGTCGCCTGTTCGCCGGAACCTGCCCGTGGCCGGGTCGAAGACCTCCGCGCTCGTCAGCGGTTCTTCGACACCTGCGGTAACCACGTGTATCCCTCCGGCCACCAAAACGGTACCGTCGGACAGCCGTGTGGCCGTGTGATCCCGCCTGGGTTCAATCATGGGGCCGACCGCGCCAAAGGACCTGGGCGCCACACTGCCCAACGGCCCCCCTGTTTCGTCAACCCCGCACGCGCCCAGAGTCGCTCCGGCGATGACGCCCCATACAAAGGGGAGAATCCTCCGGCCGCAGACCGGTGGTTTCACGAAACGCGCGCGTGAATGGCGGTTGGTTGTCATTTTCTCTGATCGCCTTCTATTCCACCGCCCCGTAATGCGGTCCCCAGTCTGCGGCAACCTGCCGTCCGATGCGCTCCGCGGCGAGGCTGTCCGCTCCATCCAGCGGCGTTGTCCGCCGCGCCCATGCCACGTTCTGCACCAGCTCGGCCTCCGAAAACACCCCCACAACCGCCGTACCGACCCCGGGCAGACCCAGCGCGTACCGCAGCGCCGCTTCATGATCGTGCGGTCCGTGCGCGGCCAGGGCCGAGAGAGCCGGTTTGTCATAATTCATACCCAACGCCCCTCCGTAAACCTTCATGGCCGCAACGCCAACGTTTTGTTCACAGGCGATCGGGAGCACTTCGTTCTCGAAGTTGTACGTATATCGGTCCGCGATATTCATGGCAAGCATCACCACGTCGATTTCGGCTTCCTTCAATACACGTGCCGTGCGCCAGGGCGCGTTGTGCGCCGTCACTCCGATAAATCTTGTCCATCCTCGCCGGCGTGCTTCCCTGAGGCCCTCGAGCGCGCCATCGGAGGCCAGCACCCTTTCTACGTCGCGATTACCCATTGAATGTACATAGACCAGGTCGACGTGATCGGTCTGCAAATCTCTGAGGCCCTTCTCCAACATCGCAAGCGCCGAGTCCGCATCGTCTGCCGGCGTCTTGGTGACAAGGAAAACCTCGTCCCTGCGGCTGGTCATGACCTGCCCCAGCTGGAGGTGCGCCCGGCCGTATCCCGGCGCAGTATCGATGAACGTCACGCCATGGTCGATCGCCATGTGGCAGAGAGAAATGGCTTCATCGTCATCCATGCCGATTCCGCCGGGAGCCGAGCCGTAGCCAAGGATTGGCACACGCTCGCCGGTTTTTCCCAACACCCTTTGAGGCAACTGCTTCGTCTGACTCTCTGATGAAGCTGCAACCGGACCACTCTCAACGGACCGAGCCATGGCATTCTCCTGAAAATGAGGATTCTCCGCGTTCCCTGTCTCCCGTGCCCCAAATATGACGTCGCAATGCAGGCACTGTCAAATACAGATGCGACGGGCGGCATCCCGCCGGCTCCGTTCACTCCGTCTGCTCTTCACCCATTCTTCGCAGGGAGTCGTACGTATAGATTCCCGTATCGTGACCATCTCCCCACCTGATCTGTATGGCGTACCGCCCCACCGGTACCACATCCACAACGTCGGCAGTTGCGTCGCGCTCCTCGGGTGTCAGCATGTGCAATCCCCTGCCCCTGGACTGTTGTTCACGCTGTTCCGAACACAGCGCGCAAGGACACCATCGCCGCAACGCGGAAAGCGGCAGATTGTCGACCCGGCCTCCCCGCCATTCGATTTCCATCTTTCCGTCGTCCCGATTTACGTCGATGCGTACGGGAATGCCAGTGCTATCGTTCATAACGCCGCAACATGCGGGGCAGCTTTGGATTCGCGGCCCGTTTTTCAAGTTTGGGCTTGACTTTTCGTATGTCTGGACTAATTTAGTGGTTTATGGCCACAGGTACGTCTAGGCGATCGCAACGGGTCGATCGGTCAACTGTAAAGATCATGCCGTCTCAGCATCTGCCGGGCCGGGCTGAGGATAGCCGTCGGCCCGGAACCTTTTCCCGTTCCGTTTGTATAAAGTGGAAAAGAGTCGCATCCGGTAAATCCCGCCCGTCGCCGGCCTCCGCGTCCAATTCCCGGTTTGATAACAATCACCCGGAACGAATCGGACCCGGAGCCTCCGAATTTTCAATCTGAACATAACCTCAGTCATCTGAACAATGAATATCGTTCACCATCGCTTCAGTCATTCGCTTCTGGCACAACTGGCGCGATTTCGTGAGCGCCAGGAGAGGTTCCTTCGTCTCCTGAAGGATCATCCTACGGGTATCCGTGTATCGGTTCGCTCAAAGAATCCCGAGGTGGACCTCAAGCGCGACTACGGTACCCGCATTCTGAAATCGCTCGGTGTGTCTTTTCTCTTCATGCTATTCACCATCCTCATCTACCCCGAGCACATCCCCACCGTTGTGCTGAACGAATCCCCGGTCGACGTCGTTCAGTGGGCACAAATTCCCGAAACATCACAGGCCAAACGTCCGCCGCCGCCGCCGCGGCCGGCGGTGCCGATCGAGGTTGAAGGGGAGGAAATACCCGAAGACGTCACAATCGAGACAACCGAACTGGATCTCGACGCGCTCCCGCTGGATCTGCGCCTCAGGGGCCCGATCGCCACCGGCCCTCCGTCCGACGCCCCGATGGACGAGTTCGACATCGAATACAAACCCCATCCAATCCGTATCGTGGCACCCGAATATCCGCTGGCGGCCACCAAGAAAAAGCTGGAAGGCACAGTAAAGGTCCGTGTGCTTGTGAACAAGCGAGGGCGCGTGGAGAAGGTGGAGGTCGTCAGCGGGCCCGAGGTATTCCGAAACAATGCCATCGCGGCCGCGCGCCAGTTTCGCTTCCGCCCCGGAAAGCACGAGGGCGAGAAACGCAAGGTCTGGATGGTGATGCCCATCGGCTTTTCCCTCAAGTAGACCCCTTCCCCAGCCTCCGTCCGCAAACCCGGCGCCATCAGCACACATTCACGTGGCAAACCTGTTGGCATTCCGTTTGCGGTAAAGACCGGATCCGACAGCGCCCCTGCGAGAACAATCTCCGGAATCAGCTAAGGTTCAAGTCCATGCCTCAGGACAAGTTCCTGGAGCAGAATGCCGTACTGTTCCCGCAATCCGGGTTCCAGCCTGAATGCGGTTTGAAAGGCCTGCCGGGCATTTTCGTAAAAACCCTGCGCCGTCAGGACCCGACCCATCAACACGTAATTCGGGGCGTATTCCGGCGCAAGTTCCGTGGACTTCGCGATCATGTTCAAGGCTTCCTGAAGTTCGCGCCGATGCAGATGTATCCATCCCAGACCCTGATATGCCTGGATCGTTTCGGCATTCACGTCTATCGCGTCCCGGTACGCCGCCAGGGAGCGGTCCGTATCTCCCATCTTCCCGTGCAGAAAACCCAGGGCCACCCGGACCCCCGAGTCAGACGAATCCAGTATGGCAATCCTCTCGCACGCCGTCACGGCTGACGCGAAGGCCTCCTGCCTCAGGTAGGCGCTGGCGAGCATGCGAAGCGCACCGACATTTGCAGTATCGCGCCGGGCAAGCGCCTCGAGTTTCGCTGCCGCCAGTGAATAGTCTCCCACTTCCATAGCGGCCGCGGCAATGTGCAGTTCGGGTGCAAGCAGCGTCGCCACGGAATCCACGGCAACGTACAGGCTGTCTTCCAATGCCGGTACGATTGGATTCGACTCCGGATCCGAGGTGTGAAACAGGAGCCCGAAAAGAATGAAAGCAACGATCGCCGTCCGTTTCAATGGCGTTATCCTGCAGCGAAGCCGCGCGTAGAACGCATCGTTCAAACCGGAGGTGGAAGGCATCGTCACCTCCCCCCGTTTCTATTTGACAGCCGAAAACCGAATTCGTATTTCATGCGTCGGTTTCGCATTCCATTCAACGCTCCATCTCCAGCGAGGTACTCTATGTTGCTCGAAGGAAAGAAAGCACTCGTAACCGGCGCCAGGCGTGCCATCGGCAGGGGAATCGCCCAGGCGCTGGCGGATGCCGGATGCGACGTGGGCATTAACGACGTCGAGCGTGACGCCAATGCCGAAACAACCCTGGACCTCGTTCGGAAAGCGGGCCGCGAGGCAGCCTATTTCGATGCCGATATCTCAAGCGCGGAGGCGGTGAATCGGATGTTTGAGGAATTTCTGGATCGCTTCGGCCGCGTTGACATCCTGGTCAACAACCCCTACGCTGCCGAAAACCGGCCGTTTCTGGAGATCACCGAAGCAATCTGGGACCGTACGCTGGACGTGTGCCTGAAAGGGTATTTCCTCTGCAGCCAGGCTGCCGCCAGGGACATGGCGGAGCGGGGCGAGGGCGGTAGCATTGTGAGTATTTCCTCGGTGCACGCACGGGCCGTCTGGGAAAACGACACCTGCTATGGAACAGCAAAGGCGGGGATCCTGCGGCTGACGATGAGCATGGCCTGGGAACTGGCGTCCCTTGGCATTCGCTGCAACGCGATCCTTCCCGGCTATATGGACACCGAACACGCCTTCGGCCAGCCTCCACCCGCGCCGGGCACCGCGCCGGAACGCCTCAGCGGCTTCATTTCCACGGGCAGGTACGGCACGCCGGAAGACATCGGACGCGCCGTGGTCTTCCTCTGCAGCCCCCACGCGGCAAACATCAACGGCGTCTCGCTGCCGGTGGACGGCGGCCTCCTGCTCACCGGCGTCCCGTAGAAACAGCGGTCCCGCCTTCGATGCTACTGCCCGTACTGTTGAGCGAAGGCTAAAAAGTCCCCAAAATCGACAGAGTTGTCTCCGTTCAGGTCGAACTTCGCATCGTAATTCGCATCCCCTTCACTCCGTCCGTAATTCTGCGCAAACGCAAGAAAGTCCGAGAAATCCACACGCCCGTCGTTATTGAAGTCCGCCGAGGCCCCGGGTTCCGGCGGATCGGGATCCGGATCGGGTTGCCCCTCCACTTTCGCGAAACCCAGAATAGCCAGTGGCGCTTCCAGCCCGAAATTCGCCATGATGGTCGCATATTGGGGAGGCAGAGGTACGACCTGTATCAGGAACAGCGAATCGTCTCTGGCGGTATATCCAAGCGTATCGCTGACCGCCGTTTCTCCTTCGTCAACCGCCGGCGTCAGAATCAGACTTGTATCCTCAACGCTGAAAGAGCCCGCTTCCTTGACCGTGTCGACAAAAGTACTGTCGATGGTCTGACCCAGCAGGGGGATCGTCAGCTTTACGTCAACCGACGTCACGTAGTCCGCCTCGTATGCTCCGGAATCGACATACAGCGTCAGCGTTCCGGATACCGTTCCATCGATGGACGGATCGGAAACCAGACCCAGAAGGGCGACAGACGCCCATACCGGCATTGCCGTCGAGTCGGCCATCCACGCGCCTGCAGGGTCGCCGCCTTTTCCTCCCGGTTTCTCCGACCCGCTATCCATCAACTGCGCGTGACCGATGACCGGCCACAACAATAGCAATCCAACGATATTCCATCTGAAAAAGAAACGCATAGCCTCCCTCCCCTGGCTTGGCATTGACCCCAATTCGAAAAAAACATCGACCGGGCGTCTTGATAAGACGCGCCGAAACGGGGCGTAAACGTTGTCCGGAAGGACATCTCTTCCGTTTACGTGCAGTGACCTGGTGATTCATTCGTGCGTTCACCCGTCGAGGCTGCGCCGTCACCGAATTATCACAAAATAAGTAAATAGCCCCGTCAAGTCAAGACACCCGACCCTGCGCCGGAACACGTTCCGGCAGCGCCAGAATTCAGGCAAAAGGCCCTTCTGAACCCAGTGTCCCGTCCCAAAAATTCCTCACCATTCGACCGCCGATTCATCCCGTCTCGCTGCGTTCCCCTCGCTCGCCGACCATACGCAGGTCGGCTGCGCTCGGGCGCCTTGCGAGCCAGGCGACTCGGCGGTCGAATTATGGCAACTTGCTTTCGGGACAGAACACCAGGGCCTCTTTCATTCCCGCCATGCCAATGCGGTGAGTTCAGGGCCGGTCGCGACTCCCGAAAACCGTATGGTTACACTTCATTTTGCTTTATCAAACGCCATCATATCCACCTGGCGGGGGCTTTCGAAGACGGCGCGTGGCAGGTCGTCGTAGACCGCCACGTCGGAATGCGCTCTTGTGCCGCGCCCCGCTGAGAGAAGAATTCCGCCGTGCGGCTCCCAGCCGGTCCATGGGCCGCTAAAGCGCGGCTTCTCATCTGAAGCGTTTCGGTAGAATGCCCACTGTTCCACCAGCATGCGTTCCCTGTCCACGAAGACGTCGTATTTGTTCTTCGGTGTCACGCCCACTGCGTTGAAGGTAAGCGTCAACACGTACGCATCCCGCCCGTTTTCCATCTTTGCTTCGCCTGCGTACGTCAGCGTCACCCCGGAATCCTTCAGCTTGTACGGCATCACCAGCCAGTATGAATCGTTGATCCAGGCCCGATATCCCCTGTCGACGTATTTCTTCAGAGAATCCGGCTCCGCGATTTCCACCCCTGCCTTCCAGACACGCCCCTTCATGCTGTGGACGTTTATCAGGGTGATGCGATCGGCCTCTTCAAAGCGGACATCGCCGGTCCAGCGGTCCCACACGTGCAGTCGCCGGCCGAAGAATCTCCAGGTGAGGTACCGGGTACGGTCCCAGTTCTCCCTCCCGCCCATGTTCCTCATAACGGCGTCTGCAATCTCAATCGCCTTTGGGTCCGAACCGGCGGAATCGAAGCCGGCCGCGGGCGGATTCCCGGCGTCAGACGCGCACGCGGCAGCCAAAAGCCCCAACAGCAGCAGGCGCAATGGATTCATATGAAATCCTCGTTTGCCCATACCCTCAATTCGAAAAAAGAAAAGGGTCAAATTGTCCACAAAAAGCACATAAGGCACAGAAGGTAGCGGTGTAAAACGGGGTATTGAGGTTGTCCGGAAGAACATCTTTCCGTTGACGTCAAGTTACCTGGTGTATCCTGGTAATCCGCAGTTTAATCGCCTTTATCAACTTGCAAATATTCGATTTAACGTCCACGAAAACATAC
>CAZKDZ010000083.1:0-15167 GCA_964551635.1 uncultured bacterium
GATCTCGTTGGCTTCCGCGTCGATTGTAATCACGTCCCCGTTTTCGACAAGGGCGATGGCGCCGCCCTCCTGCGCTTCGGGCGTGATATGCCCCACGACGAACCCGTGCGATCCGCCGGAAAACCGTCCGTCCGTTATCAGAGCGACGTCCTTGCCAAGGCCCGCTCCCATGATCACCGACGTGGGCGTGAGCATCTCCGGCATGCCAGGACCGCCCGTGGGTCCCTCGTAACGGATGACCACAACGCATCCCTTCTTTACATCGTTTCGCTCCACGGCCCCGAGCAGGTCCTCCTCCCGGTCGAACACCGCCGCGGGACCGGAGAACCGCACCCCCTCCTTCCCCGTGATCTTGGCCACCGCGCCCTCCGACGCCAGGTTGCCCCGCAGGATCCGCAGATGCCCCGTGGTCTTGATCGGCCGGTCCATGGGCCGGACCACCTCCTGACCCTCGTCAAGTCCCGGCAGTTCCGCGAGGTTCTCCGCAATCGTCCGACCTGTCACGGTCAGGCATTCTCCGTTCAGCAGGCCGTTCTCCAGCAGTACCTTCATCGCGCCAGGCGTTCCGCCGACGTTGTGCAGATCCTCCATCACGTACAACCCGCTGGGTTTGAAGTCCGCCAATAACGGCACCCGGTCGCTCACCGCCTGAAAGTCGTCGATGGTCAGCGGCACGCCAACGGATTTTGCGATTGCGATCATATGGAGTACCGCGTTGGTCGACCCGCCGAGGGCCATCACCACGACCATGGCGTTTTCGAACGCCGCGCGCGTCATAATGTCCCGGGGCTTGATGTCCTTCTCGAGCAGATTTCTGATGGCCGCTCCGGACTGGAAGCACTCCTCCAGCTTGCCCTTGTCCACGGCGGGTGTGGAAGAGCTGTAGGGAAGCGACATGCCCATGGCTTCGATGG
Source organism: uncultured bacterium (assembly GCA_964551635.1). GTDB lineage: Bacteria > Latescibacterota > UBA2968 > UBA2968 > JAAXHE01. The sequence goes on from CAZKDZ010000083.1 coordinate 915, forward strand.
CCGACGCCATCGTATTCGCGGTGTACATCCCCCCGCATGCTCCGGCGCCGGGACAGGCATGCTGCACAACGGCTTTCCTCCCCTCCTCGTCCAGGTCGCCGGCAAGGTACTCCCCGTAACTCTGAAAGGCCGACACGATATCGAGCTTTTTGTGGTCACGAAATCCGGGCTTGATCGTGCCTCCGTAAATCATCAATGACGGTCGGTTCAGACGGCCCATGGCCATCACGCACCCCGGCATGTTCTTGTCGCAGCCCGGAAGGGAAATGTTGGCGTCGTACCACTGTGCGCCCATCACCGTTTCGATTGAATCCGCGATGAGGTCACGCGACTGGAGTGAAAAGCTCATGCCGTCCGTGCCCATGGAAATCCCGTCGCTGACGCCAATGGTGTTGAACCGCATGCCCAGAAGGCCCGCCGCGTCAACGCCCTGCTTCACCTTCGCAGCGAGATCCAGCAGGTGCATATTGCAGGTATTGCCCTCGTACCACATGCTCGAGATGCCAACCTGCGCCTTTTCCATATCCGCTTCGGTCATTCCCGTTCCATACAACATCGCCTGGGATGCGCCCTGGGACTTCACCTGCGTGATCCGGGAGCTGTACTTGTTCAGCGCCATGGTTTCCCTTTCTCGTTTATTCATCTGAAGCCGTCTTGTCCGCGTGCCAGGATTATTTCCGGCTTGTTTTCGCTCGTACCCGCTTTAATTTAACCGAATGCAGGACCACGGTCAACTGCCTGAGAATCGGGTAGACGGTAGAGGGGAGCCGGGAGATGAAGCCCTTGCCGATTTGCTCCTCCGACTTGCCTCCGGCACGAGATGAAACCATTCAAGGCAGGTAATCTCTCCCCTCTTCCGTCTTCCGTCTCTGAGACCTACCCCCTAGCCCCCTTCCTAAAGGAAGGGGGAACGGCGATGATGCGATGTACAAGGGTATGCGATAGTTCCGGAACAGCGTTTTCCCAACGTGCATCGCGTATTTCAATCACCGGCAAGGCGACATCCGGCCTTTCTCCCTCTTTCCTTTAGGAGAGAGGGCCGGGGAGAGAGGTCTGGGCGGCGGGGAGAGGTGAATTTTGATTTTGCTTTTTGTTTTTGGCTGAGAGCTTTTTCTAAGATAGCCCCGGGAGCGAGGGCATCTTGCCCTCGGAACGCTGCTGTTGTAGATGTCGGGGCAACCCTTGTGGTTGCCCGTGTAGCGGCACGGAGCGGTGGTTCTTGATTTTGCGTTTCGTTTTTGCTTTTGGCTGACAGCTGAAGGCCGATAGCTGAAAGCTCTGTCTGCGGGGCCGGGAGAGGGTAGACGGTAGTAGAAATCCTTGCCCGCTAATATATACCTCAATGATTGGCCCGGTTGACAGCGACATGTTATTGGGCTATTTTTCGAACGATTCGGGCGAACAGGATTCGAGAAAGGCCATCCGCTTGCAGATTTAATTCGGTATCGCAGATTCCTCCCTCATTACCACGTTGATCCAGAATAAAAAGAGAACATAATGAACGAAGTGGAAACCAGGGTTACGGATCTTGACAGTCGCCAGGCCAGGCTCGAAGGCGTCATTGAGCAGATCAATGAACGGCTCAACAGCATAGACAGACGTCTGGATGGCCAGCAGCAATGGTTGCGATGGATTGTCGGGATCCAGATCACATCCTTTGTTACACTTGGCAGTCTTATACTCACCGTCGCATTGAAAGTCTTCTCCTGACGTTTCCCCAGCTCTGGTTGAATCGATATTGCTCCCGCCGGTTTTCCGCCTACCAATTGCATGTTCCTCCGCTAATACGCACTTTTCCTGATTGACGTCCCGACAACGGACTCCGCGCTTATCGGGATTCTCGCGACGGACACTTCCACGCCGTGTTCTGTACGAGCATTTTGGCCGGTTTGACACGGAGACTTAATATGGCGCTATGAGCAATTCCGCGCCCGGCTCAGGCGCATCCGGTTGATTTCACACGATTCCCAATGGAACGGAAAAACCGGGGTCTCAATCTAACAAAACGGCCGCCAGACTCTCAATCTACAGACGCCGGGAGAAAATGGAGGCGCGTGTGAGACCGATTTCTTCGATGGTTTTTTGGGTGTGGGTGTTGGGCTTCAGTACCCAGGCCTACGGGCTTGGGTCGGTACGGGGCACGGTGCGCGACGCCACAGACGGTGAAACACTGCCGAATGCAAACGTCGTGATCGACAGTCTGGAAATCGGGGTGTCCACGGACAAGTCCGGCTATTTTGTTATCGGGAATCTGACACCCGGCAGACACGTCATTTCCGCGAGCTTTATCGGTTACGCAAGTCGATCCGTCGAAATCGTAATTCAGTCGGTCGAGACCGCGAAGGTGGTGATCGAGCTCGATCCAGTTGAATTGACGATCGACGAAATAGAAGTGGTAGGAGACCGTGTGGCGGCAACGGAACTGACACCGGTCAGCGCGTTCGGCACCCGCGTTACCGAACTGGCGCGCATTCCAACGGTGGGACAGCCCGATCTGATGCGTGGCATTCAGCTTCTTCCCGGCGTGCAGGCGGGGAATGAGAACTCCGCGGGGTTGTACGTTCGGGGGGGCACGCCCGGACAGAATCTGATTCTCCTCGACGACGTGGTCGTCTATAACCCGAATCACCTCTTCGGCTTCTTCAGCACGTTCAATCCCGACGCTCTGAAGGACGTAACATTGATCAAGGGGACATTTCCCGCGCGTTACGGCGACCGGCTGTCCAGCGTACTCGACATAACAAACCTCGACGGCAACCGGAAATCCCTGGATGCGCGTGGATCCATGGATCTCATCAGCGCGGGTCTGACGATTGGAGGACCCGTGGGCGATCGCGGATCCTGGATGCTGTCGGGTCGACGTACCTATCAGGAGGTCCTGGAGTCGCCGCTTTTCAGTCACCTGGTCGACGAGATGTTCAGCACCCGGATCGGCACGATTTCCGCGAGCCCGGGCGCCGGCGGCGGCGGTTTCGGCGGCGGCGGGTTTGGCGGCAGGCGGTTCGGAGGGACGCGATTCAACTTTCAGCAGCAGACCGGCGACTTCGATCAGGACTACGGATTCTACGATACGAATTTCAAGCTGAACCTGGATGTATCGGACAATAACCGGATCTCCATCAGCGGCTACGCGGGCCGTGACGCATTGGATCTGTCCCTCCCGTCGTTCCGCCAGCAGACTCGGGAACAGCTCATGGATTGGGGCAACCGGATCGCGCGGTTCAAATGGCAGCGCATCTACACCGACAACCTGATCGGCAACATTCAGATTTCGGCGAGTCGATACATATCGAATTTCGACGTTGCGACGAACCAGAACGCCGATCAGACGGGGCAGGCCGGCGAGGGCCGCCAGGGACGGGGATTCGGGCTGAATCGCAACAATGAGCTCAACGACCTGACCGCGAAGGCGACGTTCGATCTCTATTCCGGCCCGTATCACACCACGCGTTTCGGCGCCCAACTAACGGGTTACGACGCCTTTTACAGGCAGGGTGTGGGCGATTCGGTACGAACCGGAATCAATACGGCGTCGCTGTATCAAACGGGTTTCCTGCAGCATGAGATGCGTCTGGGTCGTCTGGAACTGACGCCCGGGATTCGCGTGAGTCATTTCAACAGCGGCAACTATACCCGATGGTCGCCGCGAGCGACCGGGCTGTTCCAGTTCGATGAGAAGGTCGCGTTCAAGGGCGGCTGGGGCATTTACCACCAGTTCGTCAATCTGATTTCGATAGAGGCCAACACGTACACGACGGATATGTGGCTGCCGGTGGACGAGACCCTGACCCCGGGCAAAGCGGTTCACAGCGCCTTCGGCCTGATGTTAACGCCCGATGAGGGGTGGCAGGTCGATCTGGAGTTTTATCAAAAGGACCTCGAAGACCTCGTGGAATTTCAGTCCCAGGTGCGTCTGGACGATTCAACCCCGCTATCGGACCTGTTTGCAACCGGATCGGGCACGTCCTACGGCGGTGAGGTCCTGCTTCGGAAGACGGAAGGACGTCTGAAGGGATGGATTGGTTACACATTGAGCAAGACGGAACACACGTTTGCCGACTTGAACCAGGGAGAGCCATTTCCGCCGAAGTACGATCGGCGTCATGACATTTCTCTGGTGACCGACTATTACGTGGGCAGAGGCTGGAATCTCAACCTGAACTGGGTGTATGGCACGGGACAGGCCTACACGATTCCGGAGGCGCGTTATGAGGTTCAACAGCCGACGGGCCAGACCATTCCCTATGTCCATGTTTCGGAGAAGAACGCCTACCGGCTGCCGGCCTATCATCGGCTGGACCTCGGCGTCACGCGTGAAATCAACCTGGGTGGCGTCCAAGGGGAACTGGTGTTCAGCGTGTTCAATGCCTACAACCGGCGCAACGTGTGGTATCGCTCGTTCGATGCGACCGAGCCGGAAGTTCTGGTACAGGACGTGTTATTGCAGCCCATATTGCCGAGTGTCGGTCTACGATTCAACATGTAGAGCGGCCGGCGGAGGAAATATTCATGATCAAACGACGATTCATTCTGTTTCTGGCTATCGGTCTTGGATCCGGTGCGTGCAGTACGTCGCCCACGGAGTCGCTGGGGGAATTCAGAGAAACGATTTTTATCGAAGGTTTTCTTAAGGCGGGAAGCAACGTATCCGGTTTATTCGTGGGTACGACGATGCCGCTCTCGAGCGAATACGACCGCGACGCCAGCGCACTGTCCGATGCAGACGTCACGATAACGGTGGACGGCGCAACCCATTCACTATCATCCGCTCCGGATAAGCCCGGCAACTACCATCAGCCGGACCTGTTTATCCAACCGGGCAAGACCTACCATCTGTCGGTCAAAACGGGGTTGGGGACGGCGACCGCGCAGACAACCGTGCCGTTCCCGCCGAAAGCTTCTGGGGCGCCCGTGGTTAACGTTGGCGGTGATCCATACCGCGTCACGTGGGAAGGCGAGACGAATGGCGGCTATGTCACGTCGAGGCAGGCCATCCAGCTTCAGGAGCGAATTCCACCGGAGAACCAGTTTGGGGGCGGGCGATTCGGCGGCGGCCTCGGCGGGGCGATTGACACCACGGGATTCGGCGCGCTGAGGGACAGTATCGCCCGGGCGGACCAATGGCGGTTCCTGCAAGCGCAATCCCAGACGTTGAATCCCATTCAGTTTTCCTATTATGGCACCTATTCATTTCTGGTCTTCGCCCTTGACGAGAATTACGGAGACTTCCTGATCTCGAGCCAGCAGGATAAGGCCGCGCTCGACGAACCTCGATTTCATATCGACGGCGGAATCGGGTTATTTGCATCCATGGCTGCGGATTCCGTCCTGTTTCGGGTGGAATGACCCTGCCCCTGCTTGACAGGAAGAGGCTGCCGGGCTATATTTTCAGCGTCCGGGCGGCCAGGCGGCCCGGGGCAAGGCAATACCGTGTGGGGGCGACCTGGATTCGACGGGGGTGGAGAGGCGATGGCTGCGTGTCGAGGTCCCATGTCCTCGTTAAACTGTGGGAACACTCTATAATTGCGGACGATACGTACGCAATGGCTGCGTAACGAAAACGCAGTCCGTTCCGCCGGGCCTCGCCCGCAGGGCCCGACCGGAGCGCCGACTTATGCGGGCTGGCTCGCGGACCTCCGTTCGAGGGTCCGGGAGCGAGAGCTTATTGAACTGGCGTGGGGGCAACCCCGTTTACCGGGGCGCCCGCACGTGAGATTCAAAAGGTAAACTACACACGAAGACGCTGTCGTTGATCTGCTTTCGGACGCGGGTTCGATTCCCGCCGCCTCCACCAGAATCCTCCTTCATCAATTACCTGCAAACGATCGGTCTGATAGACAATAGACTCTCCCGATTGATTCGATCAAATTGCGAATCGTCCGCTGTGCCAGACAGAACCCCCAGTGCCGGGACCGGTCGCCGTCCAACACGCTCTTCCGCTGCATAGATCCTTACCAGACGCTTTCCTTATCCTATGAGAACGCCTTTACCGAAGACGTCGCGGTTCTCCCGCGGCATTTTCACGCGACGGGTGTGTCACGGCCGCCGCCGTCCGGCCTTGGTGCGGCTGCCTGGATGGTGTGGATGCGTATTGTCGGTCGTCGCAATGTTTAGCGCATGTCGCACCGAAGACAACGCGCCCGTCACCGCCACTTCCGAATGCGTGTCCTGCCATCGTGACGTCACGCCGAACATCGTCAAGGACTGGGAATTGAGTCAGCATCGGGTGAGGGGCGTGGACTGCGCGATGTGTCACGGATCCGGACACCGCTCGGCAGAGGACGTTGCGCTTGTCAAGACCGCCACGCCCGAGGTCTGCGGAACCTGCCACCCCGTGCAGACCGACCAGTTCAAAGCGGGCAAGCACGCCCTGGCATGGGCGAGCATGGAGGCCATGCCCACCACCCATTGGCTACCGATGGCGCTCACCGGCGGGATGAAGGGCTGCGGTGGTTGTCACCAGGTCGGGATCAAGAGCGAGGAGGAGATTCGCCAGTTGAAGGATGAAGGCATCCGGTTTGGTCTGGCTTCATGCGACGCCTGCCATACCAGGCACCTCTTCTCCGTCAAGGAAGCACGGGAGCCACAGGCCTGTCGAACCTGCCATATGGGGATGGACCATCCCCAGTGGGAGATGTATTCTTCGTCGAAGCACGGTGTCAGGCATGCACTCAAACAGAGCGGAACGCTGCCCGCTGAATCCGCGGCGCCAACCTGCCAGACCTGTCACATGCCCAAGGGCGACCACGAAGTGCGGACGGCCTGGGGGTTTCTCGCCGTGCGTCTGCCCATGCCCGAGGACGAACAGTGGGCGGCCGACCGCGCGACCATTCTGACGGCCCTTGGGGTGCTGGATCCGCAGGGGAATCCAACGGCGCGGCTGGACGTTGTAAAGAAGGCCGACGTCGCCCGGCTGACCCAGGAGGACTGGCAGAGGGAACGGGACCGGATGGCGCGGATCTGTGAGCAGTGTCACTCCGCCAATCTCGTCCAGGCCGAACTGAAAAAGGGCGACGATATGATCCGCGAGTCGGACCGGCTGCTTGCCGAAGCGATTCGCATCATTTCAGGCCTGTACCGGGAAGGGATCCTCCGCAAGCCGGACCACTACGCGTACGACTATCCGGACCTGCTCGCGTTTCATGACGCGCCTACCGTGATCGAACAGAGACTCTTCAAGATGCACCTGGAACATCGGATGAGGGCATTTCAGGGGACATTCCACAACAACCCCGACTACGCGCTCTGGTACGGCTGGAGCGAGATGCTGCAGGATGTGACTGAAATCAGGACGATGGCGCAAGAGTTGCGCAAAGACCATGATCGGATGCCCCGGGACCCATCTGAGTGACCGATTTCACCATCATCCTGAGCATCCTGGCGCTCATAACCCTTGGCGCGATCGCCTTTCTCGTTCGCCGGCCCGAACTCACGTCCAGTCTGGGTGGCAGGGTCCTTGCATTCCTGGCGCTCTGTCTCCTGCCGGGACTTCTGCTGCTCGGCGGCGCCGACCGGCATTACGAGCAGGCCAAAACCACGAAGTTCTGTGTTTCCTGTCACGCGATCGAGCCGTTCGCCGAAAGTCTGCTCATCGATCATCCGCGTTTCATTCCCGCGGCACACTTTCAGAACAAGCGGATACCCGCCGAGCGGGCGTGTTATACCTGCCACACCAACTACACGATGTTCGGCGACGTGGACGACAAGATCAGAGGCGTGCGGCACGTATGGCACGCCGTATGGGGTACCGGGTCGGATCCGGTCAAGCTCTACAAACCGTTCAAGAATCTCGCGTGTCTGACGTGTCACGCCGGCGCCCGCTCGTACGAGGAGCATGTTGCCCATATCCCGTTTCTGAAGCCGATGGCGGAAGACAAGACGTCATGCCTGATGTGCCACAATCTGATTCACGAGGTCGACAAACTGGACCGGTTCCCGAGGTGGAGTCCCGTGTCGGCACGCTGAGCCGGCTTCGGATTCCGGGTTTGCGGCTGGGATTCGCCGGACGCCTCCAGGTGTCCGGACTCCTGATCGCTTCGGGTCTGGCAGTTGAGCTCGTCACGCTGTTCTGGAACCATCCGGTTTCGATGTTCCTGTTCCTGGTTCCGGGGTCCGTGCTGGTGGGCGCAGGCGTATTCCTTTTTCTGTGGTCGGTCGTGACCGGAGCCGGGGGAACGCGCACGAAGGAAGCCGGCCGAAAACGCGACGCGCCCTGAACGACGGGGACAGTCGCGTTCGATTCCGGCCGTCTCCACGAAACCGACCCCGCTTGCATTTCACCTCAATGCGAAAAAAACAACCGTAAATTTACCACAAAAAGCACAAAAGGCACAGAAGGTGACGGTGCAAAATCGGGGTATTGAGGCCGTTCAAATGGATGAAATTTCCCTTCACGTCCAGTGACCCCAAGTATCCGGGACCTCTGACATCAATTCACCTTTGTTCTTCTGTATATATTCGACATTCAGGGCCACGAATTTTCGCGAATCAAGGCCAATCGTACAAACGAACTCAGGGCCGGGTGAAGTCAGTCGCATCCATCTGCGACTCACGATCATCCGGCCCGAATTGTAGTATACTACAATTCGTTTAATTCGCGATAATTGAGAAAAATCCACATTGAATTATATCAAAATCTCTTGCGACTGAACCTTCCTTTAGTATATTATATTGACATTAATTCACAATTTTAGTGAAATACAGATATTGTATTATACCATGATCCGTGTCGAATCCACATTGCCGGCAGCGCGCCTGCGCCTCGCCGCCGTCCTGAACGAGGCGGGTGACGTCGTTCGCATTGACGACGCCCAATCCGCGCTCGATATCTCCCGAAGCGAGGCTGCAAAGCAGCTGTCGCGGTGGATGAAGCAGGGCTGGTTTCGCCGGGTTGGACGCGGCGTCTACCTTCCGGTGCCAATCCAAATGCTCGGCAGCACCCTTGTACTTGACGATCCCTGGATACTGGTACCCGGCCTTTTCGACCCGGCCTACGTCGGGGGGCGCAGCGCCGCGGAGCACTGGGACCTTACGGAGCAGATTTTCAACGACATCGTCGTGTTGACTGGTCGGCCGGTACGCAAGAAGTCCCAGCGGCTGCAGGGCATTCGATTCAGTCTCAAGCATATCAAGGAAGGCGAAATCTTCGGCACACGGTCCATCTGGCGCGGCAAGAGCAGGATCATGGTCTCCGATATTCATCGTACTATAGTCGATATTCTGGACGATCCGGCCCTGGGCGGAGGAATCCAGCACGTTTCCGACTGCCTGTCGAACTATCTCACCGGCAAAAACCGGGACGACGCCACTTTGATCGGGTACGCTTCGCGTAATGGCAACGGCGCGGTGTTCAAGCGGCTGGGTTTTCTTGCCGAACGTCACCCCGACGGCGCCACGCTGGTCGAACCCTGCCGGGAACGTCTCACCAGGGGTCATGCCAAATTGGACCCGGCGCTCGAATCGCCGCGGCTGATCACAAGATGGCAACTCCGGGTGCCCAAAAACTGGGTCAGGACTGACGACCGTGATTGATCGCCGCGAGGTCATCGATATTGCGGGCACGAAATCGCTCTTGCCGCAGGTTATTGAAAAGGACTATGTGCTGGGTTGGGTTCTGGCGGGCATCTATCAGCACGAAGCCATTGCGGAAAATTGGGTATTCAAGGGCGGGACCTGCCTGAGAAAGTGTTTCTTCGAAACATACCGTTTCTCCGAAGACCTTGATTTTACCCTGAGGAAGGCGGTGCGTCTCGACTCCCGGTCTTTCGCGGACGCCTTTGGATGAATCGCGGATTGGGTCTACGAGCAGGCCGGTATCGAACTTCCGGCAGATCGAAGGGAATTCGAGGTCTATCCGAATCCACGGGGGCACCTGTCCTGCCAGGCCCGGATACCCTATCGTGGGCCTATTGCGCCACGGGGCAGGGTTCTTCCCAACATCAAGCTGGACCTGACAGCCGACGAAGATCTGGCGCTGACTCCCATTCGGCTGCCCATTTTTCATCCTTACAGTGACGTACCGGAAAGTGGTATACACGTTACGGCATACGCCTACGAGGAAGTGTTTGCCGAGAAAATCAGGGCGCTTGCCGAACGCACGCGGCCGCGAGACCTGTACGACGTCATCAATCTCTACCGCAACACGGACGCCCGTCCTGCATCCGCCGTCGTTTTGGACGTTCTCCGCCGGAAGTGTGAATACAAGGGAATCCCGGTTCCCCTGTCGCGCGTTGATCTTGAACCCGATCGCCAGGTTCTCGAAAGCGCGTGGGAACACATGCTCGCGTACCAGCTCCCGGCGCTCCCACCCCTTCAGGACTTCTGGAATACCCTTCCCGAATTCTTCGCCTGGTTGAAGTCCGATGTTGTCCGTGAAGCACCGGCGGCCTATGTGGTCGCCGCCGGTGAAACCGTGTTGCGCGCCCGCACACTTCGTCTGCCTATATCAAGTAACGCACGGAGTTTCATTGAAGTCATCCGTTTCGCAGCCGCCAATCGCCTTTGCGTCGATCTACTCTACAAGGGCGAAAGGCGCCGGATCGAACCCTATTCCCTGAGGTCGGCGAAGGACGGCAATGTCATCCTTCATGCCTACGACATTAGAAAGCGCGGCCACCGAAGCTACCGTGTTGATCTCATCCAGGGCGCCAGAGCCGCCGGCGAGACATTCGTTCCACGTTTCGCAGTGGAACTCACGGCGTCAGCGCGTTAGAATCAAACAGATCCGCGCGAATCTCACATCATCCCCGCTCCATTCTCCACCGGTGGAAATCTCGTCTATAGCACGCGAGTGCGCTTCCGAATTGCCTTGCCTTTCCGGTCGCAATCAGACATATTATTACTACTTGTGATTAAATAGAAACAATTTGTCTGAGGCCGAATCATGCATGACCGACCCGAAGCAATTTTCTGCCGGCACGGTGGCCAGCTTCGTATGAGCGAAGCGCTGAAGTACGGGATCACGCGCCACACGCTCTATATGTTGCGGGACCGGGGCATCCTCGAGCCGTTGAGCAGGGGCATCTACCGGTTGGCGGAACTGCCTCCCTTGGGCAACCCGGACCTTGTAACCGTGAGCCTGCGCTGCCCGAAGGCCGTAGTCTGTCTCGTCTCAGCGCTTGCCTTCCATGACATGACAACCCAGATCCCTCGTGCAGTTTCCGTGGCGGTGCCGCGTGGGTCGCGTCCACCGTCGCTGGACTATCCGTCCGTCCGGGCGCACAGGTTCTCCACAGAAGCCTACGATCACGGTATCGAAATGCATCGGATCGATGGCGCGACCGTCAAGGTCTACAGCCGCGAAAAGACCCTTGCCGACTCCTTCAAGTTCCGCAACCGGATCGGCATGGACGTGGTGCTGGAGGCGCTTCGTTTTTACAGGGAACGACACGGTCTCAATCCAGGCGCGGTGCTGGAATTCGCCAGGGTTTGCAGGGTCGAGAACGTGATGCGACCCTATATAGAGGCAATGCTGTGACGACGCGCCGCTACGCGGTGGAGTTCGCAGCGTCAGATCCCCTCATCGTGCAGGCCGTCGCAAACGGATAGACAACCCGCGTAGACGCTGTGGTTGATGTGCAATCGGACGCGGGTTCGATTCCGAATTTCAACGTTATTTCAACAATGCGACGTTTGGTTCTGTTTCTGTCGATGAAGCGTTAACCATAAGTGCCGCTCGCACTTGACAGTTCAATTCTTCGCGCGTATATTCTTGCGCTTTCGGCCGGTGGTTGCAGGGGAAAGCGACCTGGATTCGAGGGCGTGGAGTGGGCATGGTTAAATAGTTGAAACAATGCAGGTTCCGCCGTGCTTCCTTCCCACAATTGTTAGGATGTTCATTCGCCGAATTCGGGAAAGTCGCTCGTGATTCTCGGAGACCATTGAACTTGCCGGAATGCCCCGGAGAGGCGTGCCAGCGATTGGGTCGTAAACGGTAATCGGCATGCCAAGACGTTATGTTAAATCTGTGTTCGGGTACGGGTTCGATCCCTGATGCTTGTAACAGGAGATTCAATATACAAGAGTTCCGGGTTGTGGCTCAAAGACTGGACGGGTCGTGGGATACTTTCCATACTGACGTTCGATCGCGGTCTCCCGAACTGTTGGTGAGCAGAACCGACCGTTTGCCTGCACTTCGCGCAATGTCCATTTACAGAACACGCCTCCGGTACCCCCGGGGGCGTATTTTGTGTTGACCATGAGCAATCAAGACCTGGTTTCCGTCATCATTCCAACTTACAACAGGGCCAACTATCTGGTTGAGTCGCTCGAAAGCGTTTTGGCGCAGACGTATCGAAATCTGGAGGTGATCGTCGTCAACGACGGCTCGACCGATGAAACGAAAACGAAGTTGGAGCCATTTCTCGGTCGAATATTGAGCGAGCTGATATTGAAGTTTAGATGACACTTTCAGCGGACGATTGAAGTTGCTAACGCTTGGCAATTCGTGGCGGATCCATTGAAAACTCCAATACTAGCGAGGCGATGCCTCAGACCGCCAAGGCGTGTTGTTGCATGACGGTCGGGGGTTGCATAAAATAGGCCCCAGTTGAGCGGCGGTGGTCCTGTGAGGGACCCCGGTTATTGGACCGCAAAGGCGGTAGGTGGTCTTTGAGACCGTGCTAACTGGAGCCTGATCATGAATATAACGGAACTGTCGGTATCGCAACTACTAAAGGACCGTGTTGTTTTGGAAGTCGAAAGCATTGATCGGATGTATTTGAACGTGTATGTGCCCCGTCTACAGCGTGATTTGGGGATCGTATCCTTTATCAAGTATCATCTGGGTCATCCGGTGCCATCGACGGTGGTGGTGGCCGAACGGTCCAAGGTCTTCGTGAAGGCCATACGCGGGTTCATCGAGGCTGAGGGGATTCCTCTGGTGCGCTTCAAGAAAGGTCAGCGGAAAGAGGATATCGCGCGGGACCACCTGAAGCGATTTGAGGGCGACGAGGGCGTGGTCTTCGTGGGGTGCGCCCAGGAAAAAGCCATCGTCTTTCGAACGCAACGGCGGCACCGCCCCGATACGGGAGCGCCCTATCCTTGGATCGTTCGTTCCACGGCGATGGTCAACCATTTCTACTTTTACTGCGTGGACAAGGATTTTGGTCTGTTCTTTCTCAAGTTCTGCACCTACTTCCCGTACACGGCCAAGTTGTGCATCAATGGTCACGAATATGCCAAGTGTCAACTCGACCAAAGCGGCGTTGCCTATCAGGCCCTGGACAACGGCTTCCTGTCCTGCCAACATCCGAAGCTGCTTCAGGAAATATGTGACCGGTTGTCGGCTACCCACATCCGAGGGCTTGTGCAGAAGTGGTTTGCGCGCTTACCCCATCCCTATACGAGAAATGATCAGGAAGCAGGGTATACGTATGACCTATCCATTCTGCAGGCCGAATTTGCGCTCACACAGGTCTTCGACCGGCCGCTTATCGGACGGGTGTTCTTCGAGAGTGTCCTGCGCGAGAATCTTGACCTGGGACGTCCTGACCAGATCCAGTTGGTCTTTGACCGTCGCGTGACAAGACGCACCCCCGGGCGTTTCCGTACTCGCGTCATCACCGACGGCGTGAGCCCTTCCCTGTATGTGGACTACAAGAGCTCCAAGATCCATCAGTATCACAAAGAAGGCCGCGCCCTGCGCACCGAAACCACCATCAACAACACCTACGACTTCGCCATCGGCAAGAGGCTGCACAACCTGAGCGCACTGCGACAGGTCGGCTTTCAAGCCAACCGACGTTTACTGGACGTCCAAAGCATCAGCCACGACTGCACCGTCGGCGAAGATGCCTTCCAAAAGCTTCAACAGCCGCAGCAAATCGACGGCCAACGGGTGAGTGCCTTACGCTTCGGCGACCGACGCACGCAGATGCTCTTGCAGGCACTGGTCATCTTCCGACTGAACGTCACCGGTTTTACCAACCGTGATCTCAGGGAGCGCCTCGCTCCACTCCTGGGGTTAGACCCCAGCCAACTCACACCCGGGATGATGACCTATCAACTGCGGCGACTGCGCCTGCGACGGCTCATCAAGCGAATCCCACGCACCCATCGCTACCACCTCACCGATGAGGGCCTTCGTATTGCACTGTTTTACAGCCGAACGCACGCCCGCATCCTACGATCCGGGCTCACCCTGACCCTCGACAAGAACACGCCAAACCACCTACGCAGCGCCTTCGACAGACTCGAAACTTTGATCGACCACCATTGCGATCAAGCAAAACTCGCTGCTTGAAACTTGACTCA
>CAZKDZ010000084.1:0-19618 GCA_964551635.1 uncultured bacterium
CGACACCGCCAGGGCAATCGCCCCCCCGCCCGGCACCCGGTAACGCTCCAGGCCCGGCGTCCACCTCAGCAGTCCCGTCCCGGTCATTTGGACGTTTACCGGCATCATCCCCGATCGGTTTCAGCCAGAAGCTGACGGGCGAGTTCCTTCTTGCTCTCGCCATCCATTTTCTTGATTTCGTTCCTCAATAGCCGCTCGTTTACGGACTGGTTCCAGTAGTCCAGCGAGTCGAAACCAAGCAGCACGCTCTTGCCCACAAACTGGCGCAGGACCTCGTTCGTGGGGCCCATCACCCATCCCGCCTTGCCGTCGCGCAGGTACCGTTCGATCCCCAGATCGGGCTTGTACCCCGTCCCGCCGCAGGCGTGCAGCATCTTGTCGGAGACGTTCGCCACGTTCTTCGCCGCCGCGAATTTCACCTGCCACATCCAGTGCAGCACGTCAGCCCTTGGCATACGGGAGAGGTCCTCGTGGATCGACCAGTCGCACTGATTCGTAACGTCGTCCATCGCCCGTGCCATCAGGTAGACGAAGGACCGTGAGGTGTTCGTGTCGATAACGGCCTCGCCCACGTAATCCTGGATCGTCGGGTAATCCGCCACCCGCATGCCCACGTCCGCGTGCCGCCTCGCGGTGGTGTGCCGCCTGGCGATGTCGATCATCCCCAATGAGATTCCATTCCAGCAGGCCGATGAACATAACAGGAAGAACGGATCCACCGTCTCGTCGTTGGAATTCGCCCCGTCGCCCACGGGGCCCACCAGCCTGCCTTCCGGCATCGTGACGTTGTCGACCTCCAGGGTGCCGGACTGGTTCCCGCGCAGACCCAGGCCGTCCCACAGCGACGGCTCCGCTTTCACCTCGTCGGCCATGACGAGAAAGCAGGACAGATTCGAATAATCACCGCCGAAATCCGGGCTTGTGGTCTGCACGATGTACCAGTCCGCAAAACCCGCGGACGTCGTCCAAGACGCCTTCTTTCGCACCTTCCAGCCGCCCTCCACCCGCTCCGCTCCCGAGGATATCGGATACCAGAAATGAGAACCCGTTTCGGGGTCAGAATAGGACAGCGTACCCACCAGCACGTCTTTGTCGAGGCGTTTCATGAGGTCCTGAAGCATCGCGTTGTCGTGCGCCCGGAACATGGCGGCTGCCACGGCCCCGACGTGCATGGTATAGCACATCGCCGTACTTGCGCAGCCGTAACGTGCGATCGTCTCCACCACCATCGCCGTACACGTATGGTTTTCTCCCAGGCCTCCCCATTCCCGGGGTACGTTCAGCCCCAGCAGGCCCAGCGAAGCCAGCGCCTCGAAGTTCTTCCGCGGAAACACGAGCTCGCGGTCGCTCTCAACCGCGTTGTCCCGCAGCGTCGACCGGCACAGTTCGATCAGCTTCTCCTGGAGCGCCTCCTGCTCCTGCGTCAATATCCACTGGGGGTCCCAATCGTAGTCCAGACCCCAGAACGCATCCGGACCCCACATCTTCGATTTGCTCATACCGCCTCCAGGCTGTTTGGTACGCCGGGTCTGCAACCCGGCCACGCGCTATTCACCCTCGTCTCCAAGCTGGATTCCGTACGCGTCGCCAAGTTCCACGACGGGATGCTTTTCGGACATCTGAAACTTCACGAGCAGTTCGCGCGCAATCATGTCGCGCTCCTGCTGGTTGTCGGGCAGCGCCATATCTTCCGGGACCAGCACCCAGCCGTTGATGTTCCGGTCGAATACCGCTGGCTTTCCATCCTCGTACCCCATATGTACGTCTTCCAGCCAGTTCAGGTCCCGCCATCCCATCGCCTCGATGTACCGCTTCAGGAAGGGCGTCAGAAGCGTATACTCCGGCGGCAGGTTCACATCGTACCGGTACCCGATGTGCTGTCCGATTTCCTTCTCGCGGTCCGAGTCGAGACCCGTGGATTTCAGGTAGTAGTTCACGTCTTTCGCTTCGTCCATCGGATTCTCCCGATTCAGTCTGCTGTCACACAACAGTGGGCGCAGGACCGGCGGTCATGCGGCGGGGTTCTCTTCCTTCTTCCTTCTTCCTTTTTTCAGAACCTGTTCATCTCCGGATGGCCCACCGTATGGCGGGTGCCCGCAAGCGGCACCTCCGCCATGGCCGACGCTTCCATGGTCAGCGCAGCAAGGTCCTCCGGCTCCAGGGAGTGGACGTCGGTCTTGCCGCAGGCCCTGGCGAACATCTGGCACTCGATGGCAAGGGTATGAAGGAAATTGTAGACCCGTTCGGCTGCTTCGTCCGGGTCCAGCCGGCTGCGAAGCACCGGATCCTGGGTGGCCACGCCCACGGGACACAACCCGGTATGGCAATGGTAGCAGGTACCCGCCGGAACACCGACCGTTCCCTCATAATCCGCCTCCGGGATATCCCTGTTGCAGTTCAGCGCCACCATCGCCGCGGTGCCGATGGCTACCGCGTCGGCTCCGAGCGCGAGCGCCTTGGCAACGTCGGCACCGTTGCGTATCCCTCCCGCGTAGACCAGCGTGATCTCCCCGGTCTTTCCCACGTCGTCCAGCGCCCTTCTCGCCTGCCTGATGGCGGCTATGCCCGGCACGCCCGTCTCCTCGGTAGCCAGGTGGGGGCCCGCCCCCGTCGAACCCTCCATCCCGTCCATATAGATGCTGTCGGGGCCGGTCTTGGCCGCCATCCTCACGTCGTCGTATACCCGCGCCGCGCCGAGTTTCAGCTGGATGGGTATCTGCCAGTCGGTCGCTTCGCGGATCTCCTCGATCTTGAGGGCCAGGTCGTCGGGGCCCAGCCAGTCCGGGTGCCTGGCCGGCGAACGCTGATCGATCCCCGCCGGCAATGAACGCATTTCGGCAACCTGGTCGGTCACTTTCTGGCCCATCAGGTGCCCGCCGAGGCCCACCTTGCATCCCTGACCGATGAAGAACTCGACGCCGTCGGCAAGTCGCATGTGGTGTGGATTGAACCCGTAACGGGACTGAATGCACTGGTACAGCCACTTCTCCGAATACCGCCGCTCGTCGGGCAGCATTCCTCCCTCTCCGGAACAGGTCGCCGTGCCCGCCATCGTGGCCCCTCTGGCCAGCGCCACCTTCGCTTCGTACGACAGCGCGCCGAAACTCATTCCCGTAATGTATATGGGAATATCCAGCACCAGCGGCCGTTCAGCCACAGGCCCGATCACCGTCCTCGTTTCGCATTTTTCACGGTACCCCTCGATGACGAACCTGGTGAGCGTGCCCGGCAGAAACGTCAGGTCGTCCCACGACGGGATCTTCTTGAAAAGAGCCATACCGCGCATGCGGTACCGGCCCAGATTCGCCTTGATGTGTATATCGTCAATCACGTGAGGCGGGAACATAAAATTCTTGCCCAGAACCTGCGGATTGCGATCGTTTCCTGCATTGCCGTTGTCCGAACCTGGTTCCATGAGGGTTTACTCCTGATATTGCACGCGGGGCTGACCCCTTCACCCGGGGCGACGCTCCGACTGGCAGGCGTTCCTGCGATTCGCATTCATTATGGATGGGATTTTGCCAGATAATACGGAAAGGACGCGGGATCTCAAAGGAGGAAACGGTGCGGGGCGGACGGCTGGATCAGGGTGTTGAGGGGGCTTTCAACGACACGTAGAGTCCCCGACCCGGCATCAGACCGTTTTCGTCATATGCCGGCCAGAAACCCGCCTGCGCCATGATCTCGAGAACCCTCTCCCTGTCGAACAGGGCCATCTCGTGGGTGTCGCGGAAATACCGGGTGCCTCTTTTCGCTGAAAGAAGAAAGTGAAAATCGAGGACGGCCAGGTTTCCGCGGCGGCGACTCACGTTGTGCCTGGAAATCTTTACACCTTCGGCTTCAAGCGTGGCTCCGTGGATCGATCCTGCAACGAACGTCTCTTTCGTAAAAAAGGGCTCGATAATCAGAATCCCGCCCGGTTTGAGATGTCTCGCGAAACAGGCGATCGTCCGCTTCAGGTTCAGGTACGTCCTGACGTACGCAATCGAACTGAACAGGCAGATGACCGCGTCGAAACGACGCTTGAGATCGAAGGAAGTCATGTCCCGGGACAGAAATTTGACACCGGGGATTTTTCTGCGGGCTACCCTCAACATCTCCCGATTCAGATCGATGCCGGTGACATCGTAGCGGTCCCGCAGAAACCGGGTATGGCCCCCGGTCCCGCACGCGACGTCCAGCAGGGTATTGCCGGAGGTCATTCGATTCGCCTGGATCAACTGATGAACCCGCTCCGACTCGGTCCGATAGTCCTTCCACTGATACATGACGTCATAATACGGCGCCAGCTCGGCCCACATCTTTTCGGTTTCATTCGGCGCCAACTCGACCTCTCCCCTGTGACATTTCCACGAGGCGCATGCGCTAACAGTCCGTTGATAAAGTCGCTCTGCAGGCGAGGCCGATCCATTGTGGTCGAAGACAAGGCGCGCGACCGCGTCCCATCCTGCGATTCGGCGAGGGAGCGCAACGCAGTATTTCGGCCACAAGGGCCGGCCGTAGCCCGGATGGGCTTTTTCAACGGGCTGCTAACGGGCGAAAAAGTGATAGGTGGCGCCAACGTGGAGCTGGTAATCGGAGGTCAGCTGACTTTCGTTCACGTTCTGGTACACGGGAAGCGGCAGTCTGGCTTCCAGGCTCAAATTCTCCGTTGCCCTTATGCCCAGCTTCGGAGCGAGATACAACCACGTACCGCCACGTTTTCGGGCAATCTTTCCATATTGGAAATAATCGCGGGCCGTGTGAACGTGGTTCAGGCTGAGACCGGCGATAACTCTCTCCCCGTGCATGTATTCCATGGAAAAGATGCCCTGAAACTCATTCCCGTACTTGTATCCGTACACGTTCTCCCGGGAAATAATGCGCGTGAAGAGCATGCCGGAGAGAAACAGGCTGTCGAACGCACGCGACAGACTGACGGAGAAAATGGGGTCCAGGCTTCCGGAACCCACCTGCAGCAGGTCGGCGAACCGATTGCCGTACTCATCGACCGCGTGGGTCGACCCGTTCGCGAGTTTGACACCTGCCGAAAAGAGCAGCCCGGGCACCGCTTCCGGCAGAGGCGGCGCAAAATTCATCATCAGAACGACGTCGCCGAGACCGGCTGCGTGCCGGATATACGTGCCGCCCTGATACTGGTTGTCGTACTGACCCGGCAGCAGAATCTTGTCGTTGGTTATGGAACGAAATGGAATCACGACGGCGGCGCCGAACCATTCAGTGACCCCGTAACTCGCGAATACCGACACCGTTGACATGGTGGTCACTTCCTGGTTGATGTTGGGGATCGGCCCGGTGCCGTACATCGCATCGCCCAGGTACTCGTACTCGTAATTCGCGCTCAGAACCAGGAGGTCCTTCGTAATCAGACTTCCCTGCAGCATTCTCCCGCCCGGGAGTACGGGACGGCGTCAGCTCACGCCCGGCTGCGCCAGGGCAGGTTCGTTTCCGCTAAACAGGTGGGCGAACAGAATCAATGGAAAAACCGTGAAAACCCGTCTCATCGTCCACACTCCTCAAGCATTGTGGTTGTCGTTCAGCCGGCCGCTACCCTTTCAATGCCTTTTCCAGAATCTTCCTGTATTTCCGAAAGGAACCGTAACCCGTAAAAAGGACCTCCCCCCGGCCATTGACAATCACAACCGTGGGCGTCAACCGGGTCTCGAAAGCTTCGAACACCCGGCCGTCAGAATCGATGTAGCTATGCAGCGTTTCCTTCCTGTCCGCGAAGAAGGTCCGAATCTCCTCCGCACTGTTCTTCCAGGCAATGCCGAAAACCTGGACCCTGTCGCCGAATCTATCCTTCAACTTGAAGACATTCTTCAAGTCCTTCTTGCACGTCTTGCACCAGGTTGCCCACAGATAGACGAACGACGGCTTGCCCTCGCAGACGTCGGCAAGATTCAGCGTATCTCCTTCGAGCGTGACAACCTGCACGCGCGGCACGAGACCGGATTCAATGTCCCCGGCTGCCGCGATATCGGGAAAACAGCAGAACAGACCAGCACCCAGCAGGATGCCTGCGAATCCAAGCCGCCCTATTCCGCCCATGGACTCACCCCTGAACGTACGGTATCGGGTCCCGCAGGCCATGACTCCCGCTTTCCGGCCAGGAGATCATCGACTGGCGATATGCTTGTACACCACGCGGATCCGATGGTTGAACGTATCGGCGATGTACAGATTCTCTTCCCTGTCGAGTTCGACGCCATAAGGGCTCCTGAGTTTTCCCCATCTCGGGTGGTCGCTGTCGCCCTTGAATCCCGGCTCCCCGCACCGGCCGGCAAGCGTTGTGATCGTCCCCTCCGTATCCACTTTCCGGATGCAATGGTTGCCGGTATCGGCAATATACAGATTTCCCTCCGCGTCGACGGCCACGTCGCTGGGGCGCGAAAGGCTGGCCTGGGTCGCAGGGCCGCCGTCTCCGGAATACGTACCGGCGGTTGGGCCGATACTGCCCCCGCCGGCCACCGTGCCGATCCTGCCGGCGGTATCCATCATGCGTATGCGGTTGTTGAACGTATCGGCGATATACAGGTTGCCCCTGCTATCCATCGCAATCCGGCCGCCGGGCTGCGCGGCGTCACCCGTGGGCGCATAGAGGTCGGCCAGGGTCGCAGGACCGCCGTCCCCGGCAAACCCTTCCCGTCCGGTGCCTGCAACGGTGGAGATGATGCCGTTCAGATCGACCAGTCGAATGCGGAGGTTGCCCTGATCGGAGATAAACAAACGACCGGACGGATCGAAGACAGTGGAACTCGGCAGACTCAACGAGGCATCCAGAGCGGGGCCGCCATCGCCGCCGAACCCCCGATCGCCCGTGCCGGCGATGGTCTCGATCCGGCGCGTGGAAAAGTCGTATCGAAGGATCCTCGAATTCTGCCAGGCCGACAGGATCAACCGCCCCTGCGAATCGAATGAAATATGTGCTGGATGATCGACGCCTGTCTCCAGCGCGGGGCCCGGAAGCGCCTCGCCTGGTTCGCCATTGCCGATCAGAGGGCGCACGGTTCCGTTGTCGATCACGACAACCCGATTGTTGTTCCAGTCCAGAATGTACGTCCGGCCGTCGGGGCCGGCGGCCACATCCTGAGGGAAATACAATTCCGTGTCCAGAGGACCTGTTCCGGCGGCACTCCTCCCGGGATCTCCGGTGCCTGCCAGGGTGATCATGATCCCATACGGCAACCCCGGGTACTCTTCATACAAATCGTCGTCCACAGTGGGCGGCGTCTTTCCGCAGGCCGCCGCGACCACGGCCGCCAGGACGGCAAACGCGAGCCGGACCCTCAGAAAGTGTTTCGGTAATTTCATGGTTGTAAAAATAGGAACATGCCAGCCGCGATTCAACCCCGAAATTGTCCCGGTTACCGGAAAGCGGCGCTGACAGTCCGCTGCCGTCAACCTTCCGCAAAAGTCTGATAATGCGCCAGTGGCTGGGACATTTCCCCATCGATCTCCGTCAACGCCAGCCGCATCCGGACCGTGCGGCGGCTGCCGGGTACGAGGTCGTCGCCGAACAGCGAAAAATCGAAAGCGCTGTAATCCGTCATTCGATCGGCTTCGTCGTCCACGTGGTAGCGCGTACTGATGGCATAACAGTCCGCTTCCGTAGACATCAATACTACGCCCAGGCGATTCCCGTCGTCCGTCAGGAACGAGAACGGATAGCCGTAGTATCGGACCGGGCACATCTGCACGGTTGGCGAATTGCTCTCACTGCGGTTCCACCGTCCGTCCACGCAGCGCCTCGCGGCGTGCGGGTCCCGCGGAAACACGATGACGGTCCCGCGAAACACGTCATTCACCATCGGTACAACCAGTTCCGGGGCCTCGCTCGCACGGCCGTAACGGCTTCCGTGCAGATAGACGTGCGGCCGGAGCGTCTTGTCGAAATAATTCGAAAGGAAGAGCTCATATCCCGCGTAGGTGCCTTCGCACGTTACCGTCACCGACAGGTCGATACAATTCGGCTGGACCACTTCGTAACGGGCCGTCAGCGCACCCTGATGGGTTTCAGTGGCGGACCAATGTATCTCGATGGCGTGTTCCCGGGCGTCGATGGTCCGCTCCATCAGACGAGGTTGATCCAGGCCCTGGTGAACCGCGAACAGCCGGAACAGGTTCAGTGCCGAAAATTCCGGGTGAATCACCTGCCTGCCAGTGGCCTTATCCGTAAGCGCCCACACACCGTGATAGTTTCCTGATGCGCGGATTTCACCGGTCATCGCCTCCGTTTCGAAATGATAGGTGCCGGCATCCGGACGAAAAACGAACTCGGCCATTATTGCTCCTCCCATATGCACCGCTATTCGGCGGTAACCTCTTCGATTCGTTCCGCAATCGCACCGGTCAGGACCTCCAGACACCCGGGTGCGAGACTCGACGGCTCCTCCTGGTAGAGGCCCTTGCCGTACGCGTCTTTGCGCAGCAGATAGGCGACCTGGACATTGCCCGCCAGGGGAGAAACAAGAATCGCGAGCCGGGGAAATTGCCGTCGCAGCGCCACCTGGAGATCGCTGTAGGGTTCCCCGCCGCATGTCACCCAGACCGCGTCACCCATACGGTATATGGAGAATCGATACGGATATGTCTCGCCCGGCGGCAGATTCGCGATCCGCGCCAGCCATCGCCTCGCCCGCTCTGCCCTTGCGCCGCAGGTTCGGGCCTCCACGGCGTCTCCGGCCGCATCGGCCGCCCGTTCGGCTTCCGACCACCGCGCCAATTCATCCCGGAGAGACTCCGGCTCCTTCCGTTTCTTCATCGGCAGATCCACGGAATGCACGCCGCCGTTGAAAACGGATGCCTCGTGCAAACGTTTCCGTCCAAATGCCGTGTGCGCCCACGTTCCAATCGTCGCGCCTGAGATCACGGGACCCCGGTATTCGAAATCCGTGCCCGGCGGCCCCATCGACATCAGAACGGAAAGCGCCGCAAACCCGATCTGGCGACCGTTCTTGTCCGCGACGTCGGGATCCCCCACGAATCCGTCTTTCGGACCCAGGTCCCCGCAGGGCGCCAGCGCGAACGTGCAGGGCGCCCCGGTTACCCGCTCGACCTCTTCCCGCATCGCGCCCACGTAATCCGGGCTGATCAGGGTATTGTCCCATGCAAGTGTGGTCGGGTGGCACGCGTAATTCACCACCGTCGCCACGGTCCTGCCGTCTCCTTCAGTCAGGCGACCCACCAGCAGGGTATCGTCGCCGCTGCCTTCCGGATTGTACCCGCACACGTATCCATCGAACGCCTCGTCCCGGCAGTCCCGGTCGGCCGCCATGCCGCAATGACCGGAGGCAAAGGTGATCAGCACCTCGCGCACCCCCGAAATCGCCTCTTCACAAGCCTCCGCCAGCTTATTCCCCACGTCCGCAAGAAACGGCTCGATCAGCTCGCCCCCGGGCATGCCGAAACGATCCGGCGCGTACCATCCGGACGCGTGGGTGTGTGAAAATGTCACGTCCACCAGATCCCGACCGACCCCCGCGGCATCGCCGAGCGCCTTCACGAGCGCCGCGTACTGAGGCGCGACCAGACCGACAAGGTCCAGATGCGCACGAACCAGCCGAATCTCGCCAGGCGCGTCCACTGATTCAAAAACAAGCACGTCGCCCAGAATCGGACGATGAACGCCCGTGGCCCTGTCGTGCCGGGCCGCGCCCCACATGCGGTGATAGATTCCCACCGGCGGCGTTATATCCACGCGCGCGAAACCGAAGCGCACGCGGGAGGTCGGCGCACGCTGTATTCTTCGAACCATACTGACCTTCTCCATAGCAACAATACCGGATGCAGACCGATCTCCATCCCGGGCCGAGGTCCATGTTCGAACCGTCGGCGTCTTCGGCCACTATCGCAACTGGTACGCGATCGCGTAGGCCGTCTTGTGCTCTCCCGAGCGGTTTACCTCGGAGCGATGCCATGTATAATTCGAAAAAAACGCGGCGTCTCCGGGCTGCATCGGCAGGACGACTTCTCCGGACAGGTCCGAATCTTCCGTTGGAATCCGCCAGCGGGTAAATGCTTCGCCCGTCCGCGCGGCGCAATAATTCGGCTCATCGAAGTATTTCTCGTGCGGCACCAGGGTCCAATCCCGCTGCGTTCCCGGCAGAATGCCCAGCGCACTCGCGTCCACCCCCACCTCATCCAGCGCGATCCAGGCATTGCACCCGCGCCCAGGCTCGATTTTCCAGTAGTAGGAATCCTGGTGATAAAACGACTGGCCGTCAATCTCACGGTGTTTGATGAGCGCCTGATCCGTGAAACGCTTCACCGGGCCGCCCAGGAGCTGCGCCATCGCTCCCTGCAGATTGGCGTGGTCCGCGATTTCGCGGAAGACGGCCTCCTGTCTGGCCGGTCTCTGGACGCCGATCGGTACGAATCCACCTCTTTTGTTGCGGTACTTCCCGGGATCCAGGACCTGAAAGTGCAGGTCCGGCCAGTCGTGGTCACCCTCCAGTACTTCCATCAGCCGCTTTCGCGCCCCGGTCGCCTCGGCGGTCGATATCAGCCCTTCCACCGTGGTATACCCATCCCGCCGGTATTGCAGCAGCTTCGACTCATCCAGCTTCATGGGTCGCTCTCCCGATTTTCCCCTGAATCACGCCTTGTTGTGACGATCCTGACGACATGCGGACCCGATCCGTCGAATCCGCATCGGAAACAACCGGCTATCCCTCGCTCTCTAGCCTTCCGGTCGCGTAACCCATTCCGGTCGCGCCAAACCCGTTTCCCGTATACCAGCAACGATATTCCTCGCCGCACTTGACAACACTTGCGTAGCACCGCTGCCGGTCGTCGAACGATCCCGGCCTGCCCACTCCGAACTCCCCTTCCGGTCCGCTTTCGCACCAGCGCCAGTCCCTGCCGTCGGGACCAACCAGACTCCTCATCCGATAGGCCGTGCCGAACGTGTTCACCCACATCCGGTACCCGCCGGGTTCCCGCAGAACGAAGGGCTTCGAACAGATGTATTCGTAGGGCTCGGTGTCGAAACCCCTCGGGCCAACCATCAGATCATCCATCGGCTTCGTCCACGCGATCCCGTCCGGTGACGCCGCATAGGCAACGCCGATGCGGGGAATCACGTCTCCGTGGCCCGTGACGGCGCCTTCGGGTCGGGTGAAATAGGCCCCGATAGACGTATAGTACATATTGTAGCGGTCATTGAACCGCAAGACACATACGCTCCCGGTTCCCTCCAGGTCCCAGTCCCGGTCCAGCGGCAGAATCGGTTCCCGTTTCGGATAGCGGAACCGGTACCCGCCGTCATCGCTGACTGCCACGCCCGTGGTATTGGAAAGCTTGCCGTCGGCCCTGGGTTTTCCCCATCCGCAGAAATACAGGAGCCACGGGCTGTCGTCCCTCGGAACCACGAACGGAAACCCCGGCCCCTCGTCGTTATACGCGGTGCCGCGCTGCCGGCTGAGCGCCACGCCCACGGGCTTCCAGTCGTTGGGCGCATCCACAGGGCTCTCGGCAATCAGAATGCGGTGAAATCCATTCGCGCCGGTTCCCCAGTAGTACATCCGGTACCGGTCCCCAAGATGCAGGACGTGGGCGGCGCCGGCGCGCCGGATGTCCATATCCCCGTGTAACTGACCCGGAGCGATCACCGGATTTTCATTGCTGAACGTCCAGCGGATCCGTCCTGAAATCGAGTTTGGGACCATGGAATTCCTCACTTCCCGTTCAAGAACAGCGAAAAACGCAGGTGATGCAAAATGAATCAGGCGCGCCGCAACACCCGGCCGAACCGTTGTCCCGTGAGGACGCCGTCTTTCACCGCAACGCCGCCATTTACCAGCACGTGACGCATGCCAACGGCCGTCCGGTTCGGCTCGAACGTGGTTCCCCGATCGGCGAACACGTTCGGATCGAAAACGGCCAGGTCCGCGTGCGCCCCATTACGGATCACACCCCGTTCGGACAACCCCAGCCGGGAAGCCGGCAGAGACGTCAGCCTGCGCACGGCTTCCTGCGGGGTGAACAGCTTCCGGTCACGGACGAAATGACGGAAGAACCAGGATGCCCAGGTATAGGCGCCGTGGAACGTATCGTCCTTCAAAGGTCCGTCCGTTGCGAGCGCGGTCGCGTCCGAGCCGACCATACAGAACGGATGTTCGAACGCCGGTCGGACGTCCGCCTCGCGATAGCTGAACGCGATCACCATAACCTCGTTCAGCCGGTCGGATGCCGCATACAGAATGTCGCAGATGGCATCGCAGGCGTTACCGGTTCCGGCTGCGGCAAGTTCTGCAACACTCTTCCCGGCGAGCTCGGGCTGCGCGGGCGAGTGGAAGACGACAATCCGCTCCCAGTCTCCCTGCGCCAGAGAGGTAACGATACTCTCGCAGTCTTCCACTTCGCGTCGCACGGACGGATCGCGCAGCCGACCCGCTATTTCCCTTGAACTTCCCTCCATCACCCAAAGCGGCAGCGCCGCGCTCAGGTTGGTTGTGCCGAAAAGTCGCGTGTGCATATCAAACTGCACGTCCAGCCCGCTGCTGCGGGCCCGGTCAACCTGTTCAAGCGCCTGATCGACGGCCCGACCTCCGTCGTCCGCCAGCCTGGCGACGGAAGAAATATGCGAGATCTGCAGCGGCGCATCGGCCTCTTCGGCCGTACGGATCGACTCTGCGATGGCCTCTACCGCCTCTCCCGGACGGTTGCGGGTATGTGTCGTGTAGACGCCGCCGTACTTCGCGGCGACCGCGCAAAGCCCGGCGACCTCCTCCTCGGGACAATCCCGTTCCGGACCGTATTCCAGGCCCGTGGAATAGCCCACGGCCCCTTCTTCCATCCCCTGCGCCAGCAGGCGTTTCATCTTCGCCAGTTCGTCCGGCGTGGACGGACGGTCCAGCGCCTCGCAGGCAGCCAGCCTCAGGTTGCCGTTGGGCACCAGCGTCATCACGTTTACCGCCGGGCGCCGGTCCTCCAGGCGATCCAGGTAGTCACCCACGGTGCGCCAGTCGATCTCAACCCCGGATCTGCAGCCGTATATGTTCGACCGCGTGCGCGCCGGATCGCCTATGGGTGCGCTTCCGTGCCCGCAGTTGCCCACCACCTCCAGCGTCACACCCTGCATGATCGAGCTCGCCGCCCGGGGATCGACCATCAGGGTAAAATCCGAATGACTGTGGATATCGATAAATCCCGGCGTCACGTAACATCCTGCCGCATCCACGCACCGCACGTCCCCGGTCCGTGGAATCCGTCCCACGCCGACGATCCGCCCGTCCGCCACGGACACGTCGCCGGGGACGGGCGCGGCGCCGGTCCCGTCAACCACGGTTCCGCCGGAAATGACCAGATCCATATTCCAATACCGAATGTGCCGGGACAGGGCAATCAGCACGATCATTACAGAAAACGGCCTCGCCAAGTTACCCTGTTACGAGACCGCATCTCATACCGAAAGGACCGCTTGGAGACCTATTTTGTACGGGAATTACGCGTCAGCGCACCCGCTTCCAGAAATAGATCGACGACGTCCGTATGTCCGTTTTCGTAGGCAAAGTCCAAGGCGGTCTTTCCGCCGGGAGACCAGTATGGACGTTTGGGATAGGCGTAGTCGACGGGGTAATAACTGAGGCCGGGATCGTCAGGGCGGCGATCATTTCCGGGGCGATATTCAGGTGCGGGCACTGAGTCTGACGCCTTGCGTCTTCGTGGGGCGGCCGTATAGGCGTGGTAGTCCTCATAAGATAACCCCGAACCCTTCACAATCTCCCCGCCGCTGGTCGCATTCAGTTTCGCACCGGCCTTGATCAGGGCTTTGACGACATCCCTGTGACCTTGCTGCGCGGCGAGCATCAATGCCGTTTTTCCATCTCGCAACACCCAGCTGGAACGACTGCGGGTACGTTCCGCCATAAATCTGGACTGGGGCCCCGAACTGTCTGCGTTCACGAATCGTTCCCTGGAGTGCCGGGAAAAGTCCCGACGATTTGTACGTACCTGCGCGCGTGAGCCCAAAGTCCAGGCCCTGATATCCAGTTCCGCGCCCGAACGAATCAACGCGTTAACCACGTCCAGATGCCCCTCCCGGGCCGCCAGCGTCAGCGAACTGTGCCCCTGCACCGTCCTGGCGTTCACGTCGCTTCCGCGAAGCAGAGCCCGCTGGACGGCCTGCAGATCGCCGCGCTGCGACAATTCCATCAACGAAGCACCGCAGCCGGCTACGCCCACTACTACCAGGAGCAATGCACACCGCTTGATGATTATAGCCATGGTTGCCTCCGACGTGGTCCGAATTCCGACTGAACTTGCTCCATCAACGAATTTAACCACGATCCCGTGTCAAGTCAAACCGGATCACGGACGCTGCAGAATTCCGTCAAATTCAAACGATGAACTCGCTCATTGTAAACTGGGTTCAACAGTCTTGTCCACATGCCGCGAGACTTCCTTCTCCACGTCCTCGAAGTCTATCTTTCCCGTCCACTGCGCCACGATCCGACTCTGTCTATCGAGAAGGTACATCGCAGGAATCGCCCTAACCTTGAACCGGTACCAGGCCGGCGTCGGTTTCGCGTCGACAAAGGTCGGATAGGATATGCCCAGTTTGTTTATCATCTTCCGGATCTTGTCGACCCGGTTTTTGTCTTCGTCGATAGACACCCCATACACCTCAAAACCCTTGCCGACATTGGCGCTATGGAGTTTCTGCAGCCGGGGCATCGTCTCGAGACAGGGTTCGCACCACGTGGCCCAGAAGTCCAGGAGTACGACCTTGCCTTTCAGATCCGCCAGCGCCCGTTCCGCGCCCTCCAGCGTTTCGACGACGAAGGACGGCGCGGGCCGCGGGAATACGGGGGGCAAGAACGCGATCGGATCCGAGTCGAATTCCTTTTTACAGTTTTTGGAACAAAAAAAGTACGCCTTGCCGTCGTATTCCGAATGCGCCCTGACTTTTTCCAACTCGGTCTCGCCGCCCTTCAAGGCGCAGACATTGCAGAGCGCCTTATCGGGAATACCGGCCTCAGATGCAAGCGCGGTCGAACCGGTAAGAGCGATCAGGAATATCAGAGAGCGAAATCGCATGGATCCTCCGGATCAAAATCCCGCGGAAATTGAAAACCCCATGGTTTCAAGCCACACGTACATCAGACTCGCCCCGTACCGGGCGGCGAAATAATTCAGCATCACGTGCCCCCGGTCGCCATCGTACATCGGTCGGAACGAGAATCCTCTGCCCAGTTCGACACCAATGCCGAATGGAACGTTGAACCTGTTATCCCACTCCGAATAATTCAAACTGGCGTAAAGGGACGTGCGCAGCCGGGGGATAAATTTGCTGATCGTCGCGAAGTAAGCCTGCTCGCCCGCCGGCGAACCGATCCGGTCCGAACTCGTGCTCAGGAAAAGTGCGGGACGCGTCTCTGCCTCGGTAAACAGAAACAACGTCGCAAGGGGTCCCGCTTCCTTCGCCTTTGGATTCAACTCGATTCCGACCTGCAGGCGATGATGCAGGCGATAATTCGCGGTCAACCGCCACTGCGGCCGGTCCAGCGAGGTGTCCACGTACCGCCCGGAAAACGTGAATTTCTTGTGGATGCCACTCCCCCGGAGTGGTGCGCCTTCGCCGGGTCAGCCCGTTCACGTAGGCGTCATCGAAAATGACGGCCGTTCAGTCCGCGCCGAATCCGCCTGCGTCTCACCTCCGAAAACAGGTGTTGCGATCAGGAACAAGGTAAAGAGTAAAGGATTGAATTTCATCGACATACTATCCTGACCGCGAGTTCATTCACAGAGAAATGTCTGTGATAGGAAGACCCGTCTTACCCACACAAAATAAACCGGTCTCGTGAGCCAACCTCTCTACGAGACCGATTCTCCTAGCCAGGAACCCAGCGGGTTCCTACCTTAAACTCGATAAGGCCCTTCCCGTGCCGCCTGTGCGTAGAAAGTCGACGACGTCAGTGTGCCGATTCTCGTGCGCCAGAACCAGTGCCGTAAAACGGTCAATTGTTCGAGACATCGGTCCCGTTCTCAGGCGGCGATGGAAGCTCGCGTTTCAGACTCGACGGAGTCATCCCGGCTCCCGATTCCAGGAGGAAGTCAATGATTTCCTTATGGCCATTCTGGTAAGCGAAGTCCAGCGCAGTGCTGCCGCCGATCAACCAGGATGGGCGGTCGGCATCAACAACATCGTAATACAGAACGCGGCCATGCTCCGGACCGTAGTAACTGCCGCCGTGTTTGCCGTCTTCACGTCTGATATCTTCCGGCTGCGCGCCGGTGTAACCCGCAAGGATCACGTCGTAGTCCCTGTACGACGGCATTCCAGAGGTAACGACTTCGCCGCCGCTGGTGGCGAACAGGGCGGAGCCGGCTTCGACAAGCGCTTTTACCACGTCCAGGTGGCCGGCCTCTGCGGCGAGCATCAATGCCGTCTTTCCGTCTCTCAGCACCCAGTTTGCGGAACCGCGCGTACGCTGCGCCATGAACCTGGACTGGGGCCCTGAACTGTCGGGGTTGACATACCGTTCCCTGATGAACGCGTAGCCGCCGTGACGGTCCTGGCTCTCGACGGTGTGGGCGCCAACGGTCCAGGCCACGGCGTCGACGTCCGAGCCTTCACGGAGCAGGGCGAGGACGACCTCCAGATGACCCTCCCTGGACGCCAGGGTCAACGGGCTGTGGCCCTGCGGCGTCCTGGCATTCACGTCGCTTCCGCGATCGAGAGACCGCTGAACCCCTTTGACGTCCCCGCGCAGCGACAATTCCGTAAGCGGCGCGCCGCAGCCCGCAAACCCCAACAATACCAGAACAAGCACGAATTGATTGATTTTTCCGAACATAGGCTGCCTCCAATATGAATCCGGTTACATTCCCTTCAGTCCCGATTCAAATATATCACCATTCCGCGTTCGAGTCAACCCGTGTTGCCGCTGCGGGGCCCGGTTTCCTGTCCTGCCATCCGCCGCCTCAAGTCCGCGGTTTCCGTCATGTCTAAATCAAGCGTCCCGGGATCCATCACTACGCCGTACTGCTCCCGCGCCCGGTTCGCTGAAACCCTCCCGTTCCTGACGTCCAGGGCGACCGCGGCAGGATCACGTTCTGTTGCATCGCCCCATCCGCCGCCGCCCGCCTGCCGGTGGTAGATCCGGTCGCCCGCCGACATCGACGTCGATATCATGGTCGGCAACTCCTCGGGGCCGTCTCCGCTGTAGAGTACATTGGTGGATCCCGTCGCCGGCTTACCGCCGTACAGGCCGTACGGCAGGTGATCTCGTCGGTCGGACCGGATCGCCAGATGCGCCTCGCCCGCGAGCAGGGTCCACTCCCGCTCGATCGCCATTCCGCCCCTGAATCGTCCGGCGCCCCCGCTGTCGCAAACCAGCCCGTAGCGGTCGATTCTCACCGGGTATTCACACTCAGCCTGTTCAACCGGAATGTTGCTGGCAACGTTCGCCGGATTGCAGAGCCCGTCGTTTCCGTCCCGGTCCGGCCGCGCGCCCCAGGTCCCCGAGAGCAGCTCATAGTAGACATAGTGCGACCGGTCCTTCCGCTGGCCGCCGATGATCACCAGAGTATTCCCCCCCTCGCCGGCGGCCAGCACGCGGTCGGGCAGCAGCCCGGACAGCGCGCCGAACACCACGTCCGTCATCCGGAAGCCCGTCACGCCGCGCATGGACGATGCGCCCGGCATCCGCACATTTACGAGCGTGCCTTCGGGCGCGATAATCTCCAGCGGCCTGAACATCCCCTCCGTGTTCGGAAGTTCCTCCCGCATCACGGCGCGCACGCACAGGGCAACCACCGCCGCCGTAAACGAGAGCGTGCTGTTGACCGCCCCGCGCACCTGAGGGTCCGTCCCGGTGAAGTCCGCCGTCAGCGAGTCTCCCCGCACGGTCATCGTCACCCGGATTCGCACCCGGGGGCCGCCCACGCCGTCGCTGTCCAGATAGTCCGTGAAGGAATGGGATCCATCGGGCCAGGATGCAATCTCCGAACGGACCAGCCGTTCCGTGTAGTCGATCAGGTCCCGCGAGCCTGCCTGAAACGTCTCGTACCCATACCGTTCGATCAGTGAATGCACCGCCCGTTCGCCGATGTGGCAGGCCGCCAGCTGCGCCCTGATATCACCGATCGTCATCCGGGGCACACGCACATTCGTACGAATCAGGGAAAATACGGACTCGTCGGGTTCGCCCCGGTGGTAGAGCTTGAGCCACGGAATGCGGATGCCTTCCTGGAAGATCTCCGTGTTATCGCAGGCGGAACTCCCGGGCAGGCGTCCGCCCAGGTCCAGATGGTGCGCCGTACTCACCGCGAAGGCCACTCGCCGGCCTTCCCAGAAGATCGGCTGCACGATGAAAATGTCCGGAATGTGCATCCCGCCGTCGAAGGGGTCGTTCAGGATAAACACGTCGCCGGGGTGGATCTCATCCCCAAATCGTTCAAACAGCGCGGCCATTGCGTAGGGGACCGATCCCAGATGCAGCGGAATCGTCACGCCCTGCGCGATCATCTGTCCCTCCGCATTGCACAGGGACGTGGAATAGTCCAGGCAGTCGCGCACGATGGTGGAATAGGCCGTCCGGTACAGCGCGGCGCTCATTTCATCTGCGGCTGAGGCAAGCGCATTCTGCATGATCTCGCGCGTTATGGGGTCAATCCGGATCATCGTTTCATGGTTCTCCCGGCGATGTCGCAGGACATTTCTACCCACCGGCATCTTCCAGAACCACGAAGTCCTGACGGTCCCGGTATACGCGAAACCCCGGGGGCACCACCGTCGTGGAATCGTATTCGTCGATCAGAAGCGGACCGGCCTGCATTCCTGTCAGTTCCTCCCGGTCGACTACCGGGGTCTCCACCGTTCCCCACGCCTTTCCGAAATACGCCGGGCGCGAGGCCATCGTTTGGACGTTTCGCCGCGAAGCGCGTATCCGCTCCCCGGTTCCGCGATGACCGGTGCTGCCGATCAGGCGGACGGCGACCACTTCTACCGGATTATCGGGGTCCGACAAATGCCCGTAAAGCAGCCTGTGTTCGAGTTCGAACGCGCCGCAGAGGTCACTTATCGTCTCATCTGTCGCCTGGGCTTCCTCCACGGGAATCCGGATCTCCGACGCCTGGCCTCGAAAACGCACGTCCACACTGTGATTGAGCGCCACCTGTTCAGCGGAATAACCCTCCGCCCGGAAACGTGCGAGCATCTTTCGTTTCAGTTCCGACTGTATGCCGCCCAGCGCCTGCGCGCTCAGCCCGTCGCCCGAAAGCAGACAGCTGGTTACTTCATGATGTTCCACGCCGGAGAACAGAAGCCCCAGCGCGCTGAACAATCCGGGCAGCGGAGGGACAATGACTCTGGGGCACATGAGTTCGGCGGCCAGGCCCGCCGCATGAACCGGACCCGAACCGCCGAAGGCGATCAGTGAGAACGACCTCGGGTCACGGCCCCGCTCCGTGGATACCGACCGGAGCGCCCGCATACACCGGGCATTCGCAATCCGATGTATGCCCTCGGCAGCCTCGAGCAGGTCCATGCCCAGAGGAGCCGCAATCCGATCATGCACGATCCTGCTCGCGGCCTCGGGATCTATGGAGACTTCCCCGTCCGCCAGTTCCCCCGGGCGGATATACCCCAGCACGACGTTGGCGTCGGTTA